>NZ_JBKFGG010000003.1:0-159204 GCF_056171975.1 Paenibacillus terrisolis
GTGTCACCCGTCGCTCCCGTTGCGCCCGTGGCTCCGGTGTCACCTGTCGCTCCTGTTGCGCCCGTGGCTCCGGTGTCACCTGTCGCTCCTGTTGCGCCCGTGGCCCCGGTGTCACCTGTCGCTCCTGTTGCGCCCGTGGCTCCTGTCGCTCCCGTTGCGCCCGTTGCGCCTGTGGCTCCGGTGTCACCCGTGGCTCCCGTTGCCCCAGTACCACCTGTTGCACCTGTCGCCCCAGTACCACCTGTTGCACCTGTCGCCCCAGTACCACCTGTTGCACCTGTCGCCCCAGTACCACCTGTTGCACCTGTCGCCCCAGTACCACCTGTTGCACCTGTCGCCCCAGTACCACCTGTTGCACCTGTCGCCCCAGTACCACCTGTTGCACCTGTCGCCCCAGTACCACCTGTTGCACCTGTCGCCCCAGTACCACCTGTTGCACCTGTCGCCCCAGTACCACCTGTTGCACCTGTCGCCCCAGTACCACCTGTTGCACCTGTCGCCCCAGTACCACCTGTTGCACCTGTCGCCCCAGTACCACCTGTTGCACCTGTCGCCCCAGTACCACCTGTTGCACCTGTCGCCCCAGTACCACCTGTTGCACCTGTCGCCCCAGTACCACCTGTTGCACCTGTCGCCCCAGTACCACCTGTTGCACCTGTCGCCCCAGTACCACCTGTTGCACCTGTCGCCCCAGTACCACCTGTTGCACCTGTCGCCCCAGTACCACCTGTTGCACCTGTCGCCCCAGTACCACCTGTTGCACCTGTCGCCCCAGTACCACCTGTTGCACCTGTCGCCCCAGTACCACCTGTTGCACCTGTCGCCCCAGTACCACCTGTTGCACCTGTCGCCCCAGTACCACCTGTTGCACCTGTCGCCCCAGTACCACCTGTTGCACCTGTCGCCCCAGTACCACCTGTTGCACCTGTCGCCCCAGTACCACCTGTTGCACCTGTCGCCCCAGTACCACCTGTTGCACCTGTCGCCCCAGTACCACCTGTGGCACCTGTCGTGCCTGTTGCACCTGTGGCACCCGTTGCTCCGGTCGCACCTGTGGCTCCTCCGCCGCCCGTGAGCGTCAGCGATACGTCATCCACCAAAAGATCCGTCGTTCCGGCTTGCGGAAGATTATTGATCAAAAGAAACGCTTGCGTCGTTCCGGGCGGCGCCACGCTTGTCGTTCCGGTGATTTGTGCCCACGTGCCGGCTACGTCGGGAATATCGCCGGCCGGAACCGTGATAAACAGCCCGTTCCCTAGGTTCGTAAAGGAACTGTTAAAGAACGTGACTTGAATTTGCGCTGCCGAAGACGGCGTTGCTCCAACCTTCGCCAGAAAAAGGGACAGATCGTACGCTTGACCGGCGGTTGCCGTTACGAACTGCGAGATAAAGGATGTCACCCCGCCCCCTTGCAATCTCGCCGAAAAGCTCCCTGAATGCGCGAACATACTGGTAACGGTAGCATTGGAAGAACTCCACGGAACCAGGGTTCCCGTTTCAAATCCCCCGTTAACCACTAAATTTGGACCAGGCATCAGTAGATTACCTCCTCTCATTGTTGAAGGACTTCTATGTGTGGATTTAGAAGTCTTGAATATCATATGGATTTTCTTATAGAGTAGGAACGTCATTTAACTCTAGTCGAAATCACATTTTTAGAAGAGAGGTCTCGGAGAAACTATTAAAATCCGTAAAACTAATATAGGCCCACCCTTTGGCTCCCCTTCTTGAGCCAGCGGTGAACCTATACAATCGAAATTTATCGCATTCTTTTCAGATGTTCCATCAGGGAAGAATCGGCAAGCGAACGATCACTTCCGTGCCTTCCCCTTCGCGGCTGTCGATGGCAAGGCCATAAGTTGTCCCATATTGCATCTGAATCCGGCGCTGCACGTTCACAAGTCCGATGCTTTCTCCGGTTTCGGCACCGGCTTCACTGCCGTAACGCAATTTTTTGCGGATCGAATCCAGCAGCGCGGAAGAAATGCCGTTGCCGTTGTCTTTAACCGAAATCATCAGCTGCCCCTCCGACTCCGAAGCGGAAATATTTATTTTTCCGTTATAGCTTTTCGACTGCATGCCGTGAATAAAAGCATTTTCGACGATCGGCTGAAGAATGAACCGGATGATTTGTGAAGCCATGAGCTCCCCCGGGATGAAAGTGGCTGTTTCCACCCCTTCCCCGTAGCGGGCGTTCATGATTTTCAAATAATTCTCGATATACGCCATTTCCTCTTCCAGAGAGGTGGTTAGCGATCGCTCTTTATAAATGGATCTCAGCATGTTGCCAAGCGTCGTAATGCTGTCCACGATGCTGTGCTCTTTTTGTACCATAGCCATCCATTTGATCGTATTGAGCGCATTATAAAGGAAATGCGGGTTGATCTGGGATTGGAGCGCCTCCATCTCCAGCTTTCTTTTGTCCGCTTCTATTTGCTTGTTCTCCGAGATCAGCTCTTCGATGCTCATGGACATTTTATTGAACCTTCTCCCGATGAGTCCCAGCTCCGTGCTTGGAGTCTCATCCAGCATGATTCCCAGATTCCCCTTTTCCATCTCCCGCATCGCGTAGACTAGATGGTTGAACGGCCGGGTGATCCGGTAAATCCAATAGAAGGACAGCAGCAAAGCCAGCAGCAAGCCAAGCCCGAGCATGATGCCGATCAGGCGCCGCAAAATGATGATATTGCGGGTAAACTGCGTTTCCGGTGTTTCGTTAACCAGGATCCAGCCCGTTTTGCCGATCCGGTAATACGTAATCTGCTTGTTGCGGCCGTCCGCCTCCATGCTGAAGCTGCCGTTTGTTTTGGAACGATCGATTCGTTCGGCAAGCTCCACCTTATTCCCGATTTTTGACGGATCGGAATTGGAAACCATGTGCCCCGTGTCGTCTATCAGATATTGGGTCCCCGTCACGGCGCTGTTCTCGCTGTTGTAGATGGAGCCAAACTCCGATTGTTTTACATTGATGGCAAGCACCGCCGAGCGGTTGATCCGGCCCAGCACGTTAACGTTGCGGACCACCGTCATAAATGGAACCGGATTGCTTCCCGGGTCTCCTTCCGACAATCCGAACATTGCGGAGTCCGTCTGGCCATTCCAGACAAATCCGTACATCTGTTCTTTGATGCTCCGGTACAAGGACGTGGAAAAGAACGGACTCGACTGGCGCGCATCGTGGCGGTACCAGCTTCCCCCAACCGAATCGGACAAGGCCTCCCCAGTCCCGCAGGTTAGCGAAATCGAATATACGAAAGGATAGGTTCCCAAAATGTCGTCCAGCGCTTTGATCGTTTCCTTGGCTCCGACGATGCGTGTTGTCTCGTCGGCATCGTCCGGCAAATTGATAAAGGCTTGAACGTCCTTGTTGATCGCAAGCAAGCCGGCCAGCTTCTCCAGTTGATCGCGAAAATTGAGAATATTGTACTCCGCTTGACGAAACTGCCGGGTCACCAGTTCCTCCGACTGCTTTTTTAGCATGGACATCACGCTGCTGTATACCAGCGCGGCAATCAGGGAGACGATCAGAAGAGTCATGAAAAGGAAGGATGCGATCAGCTGCGTTTTCAGCTTGAGATTGAAGTTTCGGTCGGTAAAAATTTTAAGGATTTTCATCATGAACCGCTTTCCTTTCCAGCACTTTTTTTCGTCTAAACTCCACCGGAGACACACCCGTCGTTTTTTTGAAAATCCGGCTGAAGTAAGCGCTGTCAGGGACGCCGACATTTTCGGCGACTTCGTAGGTTTTCAGCGTGGTATGGAGCAGAAGCTCCTTGGCCTTTTCCATTCGGTAATCCGTCAAAAATTCGATCAGATTGCGGCCCATGTCTTTTTTGAACAGAAGGCTTAAATAATTCGGACTGAGCTCGACATACTCGGATATTTCCTTCAAAGTAATGTTCTGGTCGTATCGCTGCCGGATGAATTGCACGGCCTCCGCAACTTCCTTGCTGACGGACTTGATCATTCTCTTGATCTTGGCGGTTTCCGCAAGGTGACCTTCCCAAGCTTTGATGGTATCCGAGATCGTGGCGCTGGCGTTGACCTTCTCTTCCCCGGATAATTCCATCAGGGCCGCTTGATCTTCCGGGATTTGCAAATAAGCGTAAGTCCATTCCATCAATCCGGAGAACATCCTCTTCCAGCTTCGTTCGTCAGGCAAAATTTCCCCCATCCGCTTCTCCGTCTCCATCTTCAGATCTTCAAAATAAGCGGAACCCAAAGCCTCCCAAGCCTTACAGCTTTGCAGCGTTTCTTGTTTCCAGCGCTGCTCCGGGAAATGGTTCGGACTCCATGACGAATAGAATTCGACTGCAGCATCAGAGAAATAGCGCGCTTTCATAACCTCGCTGCATTCCTGATAGAGGCGGCGCCATTTCGTAAAACCCCGTGCCAGTGAACTTACGCTGATAAAAACGGGAACGTCGAAATAGGTCCGCATCACCTTTTGGACATTGGCAAAAATATCGCCCCATTTCAGGCAAATTTCTTCATCGGACCATTTCTCGTCAAAAGAAAACAGCAAAAGATACCGGTGCGCCTGATCGTGATAGGCCTCGCCGACACCATGATTATTCAGGATTTCATTCAAAACGTTCAGGATCGTAAAATGGATCAGCTCTCCCCGGTCATCGTCAAAGCGCTGGAGTAAACGCGTGCATTGACGAGGTTCCAGCATCGCCATCGCCGTCCGTCCGGACTCCAGCCTGGAACCCAATTGCTTCAGTTGTTCGGCCAGTTCCGAGTCGGAATAAACGCCATAAAACAAATAATCCTTGATCAGTTTTTCCTTCAGCATGTTCAGATTCATTCGATGATTTAAGGTTAGCGGGGTATATGTTTTCCGAGACCGAAGCTCCTCGTAGACGGAAGACAAAATATCCTCCATCTCGTTCTCCGTCATCGTCAGTTTTAAAATATAACCGGATACTTTCAGACTGGCGGCTTTTCGGGCATATTCGAATTCTTCGATACAAGAAAGAATGAGGATTTTCGTGTCCTGGTCTTTTTTCCGGATTTCCGAGATCAGCTGAAGTCCGTCCATCACGGGCATTTTCAGGTCGGTGATGATCAGGTCCGGCTTCTCTTCCTCATAGATTTTTAAGGCCTCCCGGCCGTTGGCGACGTCGGCGATGACCTCCATCTCGTAGTTGCTCCACGGAATCGAATTTTTCAGGCCGACGCGAACGAGCAGTTCATCTTCCACGATCAACACAGAATACATGAGGACCCACTCCATTCGATAATCTCGTTGTACTTCAACGATATCATAGACATGCTCCAATGGATATGTAAAAAGATATCAGCCCGCCGCGAAAACAGGCAGACTGATATCCGTGCTATCATCTTCAAAAAAAGAAGGAGATTATTCCTTATTGCTGAGCTCCTGCGGTAAGCTCTTTGTAGGTTTGCAATCCTTGATCGTACGATTGCTTCCAGAAAGCGTCGACTTCCTCAAAACCGGCTTTGTTCATCTGATCGATGATGCGGTCTTTTTCTTTTTGGAAAGCGTCGTCGCTTTTCGTCATGATGGCTTTCGGAATTTCCCGAATCAGAATTTGTTCGATGTTGCTTTCTTTCTTCGCCAGGTCGTCAGAGCCTTGCGGCTGCAGGGCAGGCATGGCCGGAATAAAGGATGAGCTGAGCGGTTTGGCTTTGCCTTGTTTTACGAGTTGATCCCATGCGTCGCCAGGGAACTTGCCGCCGTAATGTTCGCTGTATTCCTTGTCGAGCGGCGTAAGTTTGGTCATGATGAACTTGTCGGAGTTTCTCAGGTCCACGTAGGCTCCGTCATCCGGATTGATGGCGCTGCCGCCGAGTCCAACGAGTTTCCCGTACAAGCCGATCCCCGTTTCAGCCGCAAAATTCGAATCGGTGGTCATTTGTTTAATTACATCGTCTTTAATTTCAGGTTTGCCGTTCTCAACATCCCAGTGAACGCCTTTTACCCCGTTCAAAAGCAGCCGTGCTCCATCATAAGTGCGGAAGTAATCAAGGAATTCCATGGCGCGTTCCGGATTTTTGCAGCTCTTCGTGATGATGATCCAAGGGTCATTTTCCCCAACGATCGATTGCAGAGCGTAAGCCTGATTCGTAGCGCCGTCGACCACTTGGGCTTCAAAGCCTTTATCGTCTTCGCCTTTGGCTTTGAAATAAGCGTTGGCTGCGTCGATTTCCCAGCCCATATGGATGGTCAGGAGCTGTCCGGCTTTCAGCTTGGCTTCATAGTCGCTCATTTTTTGCGTGAACATATCCATATCCAAAATGCCGGCGCGGTAAGCTTTATTGTAGAACTCTACGCCTCTCCAGAGCGGACCGTCCGGAGCATACCGGTGTACGTAAGAGCCGTCCGGCTTGGTAACGGTATTCTTGGTGTTTTCCGTCCAGCCTTCTTCATAGATGAACGGTACGTGGTATGACCAGAGACCCCAATCGGTCCAGCCGGAGATCCCGTAAACCTTTTTGCCTTCGTCCGTTTTTGGATGTTTCTTGAGTTCGTCGGCAATCATCGGAATCATATCGTCGAACGATTTGAGTTCCGGATAACCTTCTTCTTTGTACAAATCCCACCGTGTGTACCAAGCGACGTTCGGCGAATAGTTGACGTACTGCTTCGCATCGGGAACGACGCTGATCGGAAGGAAATAATAATCCCCGTCCGTATTATTCATGCGTTTATTGATGACGTCGAGAGCGGATTTATATTTCAAAATATCTTGGCCTTTGGATTCCAGCAGCTGCTTCAAAGGCATGGCAATTTTACCGTCCATGGCCGCTCTGCCCTGTTCCGGCGGCACGATCATGATGTCGGGGAGGTCTCCGCCGGCCAGCATGACTTTGATTTTTTCCGGGTCGCTGCTGATAATGTCCATGGTGACGCCCGTTTGTTTCTTGATTTCATCGGCTACCGGATTCTTCTGAACGCCGGGAGCCCCCGAGGAGAATATCTGGTCCGTACTGATCGTCAGCGTGATGGGCTCTTTCCCTGAGGTGCTGTTGCCGCTATTCGATGCGTTTCCGGAAGTATTCTCGGCGGAGTTGTTTCCGCCCGAGTTGCCTCCGCCGCAAGCGGTCAGGGCGAGCATCAGGCTGGCGATAACGGCGGACAGCACGATACGCGGTGCTCTTTTACTCATGTTGATATTAACCCTCCTTATGAATGCTATGGTTTGTCTATTATATACAGCCCGGATCCGGGCGGCATACCGTAAAATAAATGTTCAGGTCAGCCCTTGATGGCGCCAAGCATAATGCCCTTGACAAAATACCGCTGCATCGTCGGATATACAACCAGAATCGGCAGCGTAACGATGATCGTCGTGCACATTTTAATCGATTCCGGCGTCAGTTTGATGCTTTGCGCATTCCGGGTAATGCTCGAAGCGTCCATGGTAGCCAAGGCGTTGGCCGAGTTCAAATATTCATACAGAATGAGCTGAAGCGTCTTAAGACTCTGATTTTGAACCAGAAAATAATTGTCCATCCATGTATTCCATTGTCCGACTGCGGCGAAAATCGCCACGGTGGCCAAAATCGGTTTGCACAGAGGGAAGATAATCGATCTGAACAAGGTCAGGTAGCCGGCTCCGTCGATCATGGCCGATTCTTCCAATGCGGCCGGCAGCTGCTCGATATACGTCTTCATCAGGATGACGTAGAATCCGGACACGGCCGTCGGCAGCACATACAGCAGGAAGTTATTGTTCAGGTGAAGCATTTTCATCGTAATGTACCAGGGAATCAGACCCGCGTTGATGTACAGCGTGATCACCAGCATCCGGTAGACCAGCTTTCGAAACAGCATTTTGTCCTTTGTCAGCAAATAAGAGAAAAAGCTGCAGCAAATGATCGTAAGTCCGGTGCCAACCACCGTTCTTGCCGCCGAGATGAAGAACGAATTTTTCATATACGGCAAGTTGAGAATATTCTTGTAAGTATCGAGGTTAAATCCCGCCGGCAGCAGGAAGATCCCTTGAGATACCTTCATCGGATCGCTGATCGAATAAATGAAAACGTAGTAAAACGGATAAATGCAGATGACGACAAACAGGAACAGCAGTGTGTAGTTAACGACGTCAAACCAGCGGTGCTCCGCTTTGCGCATGGGTCATACCTCTCCTTCCGATGTTCTCTATATCAGGTTCTCGCCGCGGACTTTTTTGGAAATGCGGTTCACGGAGAATAACAAAATGACACTTACTATGGTTTTGAATATCCCGACTGCGGTCGCGTAAGGATAATCCCCTACGATAATCCCCATCCGGTACGCGAAATAATCAAGCACCTCGATCTTGCTGGCGACCAAAGGGTTGTAAAAGACGAAATATTGGTCGAACGAGCTGGACAGCATGTTGCTGATATTCAACAGTGTCAGTACCAGGAAGGTCGGCAAGATGCCCGGAACGGTAATATGCCAGATCGTTTTGAAACGGCCCGCCCCATCCACTCTCGCTGCGTCGTAAAGCTCCGCGTCGATCCCGGCAATAGCTGCGATATAAATGATGGCGCTCCAGCCCAGTCCCTTCCAAACCGTAATCAGGGCTTGAAATACCCAGGTGAAATTCGCGTTTGACATCGGTTGAACCTGATGATCGATCCCCAGCATGCCGAGTAAGGAGTTGATTAGCCCCTCACTGGAGAAAAAAGCGAAGGCCAGCGAGAAAACCAGGACCCAGCTGATAAAGTTCGGCAGCGTCGAAAAGGTCTGCACGAATTTTTTGTAACGGGTAGACCGAACCTCGTTGATCATGATGGCAAATATGATGGCGAGCGGCGACAGCAGCAGGTTAAGGAGGTTCATCGCCAAGGTATTGATGAGCGCGTTCACCAGATCCGTGGAGCCGGTCAATATCTCCTTGAAATGCTCGAAGCCTACGAAAGGCGTCATGGAGAGCGGAATCCCCGGCTTATAATCGAAGAAGGCGTAAATCCAGCCATAGACCGGGAAGTAATTGAAGAGCAGCATCAAAATGATGAACGGAACGGAGAAAAGGAACAGCAGCAGGCCGTCCCTGCTTCTTTTTCGTTTCCCGCCGATTTGCGGCGTGACGGTTTGTGTAACGGTTTGTGAAGCCATGGCAGCAAACTCCTTTCTACATGGTGCATTTTCAGTATAAAGTTGGCCTTAAGGAATCTGAATGTAATCTATTCCTACTTCTTGGAGGAAACTATGCGTGTGGAAGAATGCGCTTTCTTTTTTGACGCCGGTCCCCAAAAGAGTTGGACTTTTTTCCGGGGAATGGGACTTTTTTACGAAAGCAGGTGGCGGTAGCTTTCCTGAAGTCCGGCCTGAAACGCCTCAGCCCTAGGGAACCGCGGGGAGTCCGGACCGAGATTCGTAATGTTGCCGTAGACCGTCAATGTCTCGAAGGTTTCTTTGACCCCTTCATGGTAATAAATCGGCACTACAACGCCGTGGACGATGTTGCCCGAGATTTCGATCCACGCCGAGGCCTCGTCCATGTAAATCCCGCCGGGAAAACCGTGAATCCGCGTGTAATGATCATATTTTTCATAATGACCGAACGTATGGCGCACCACGTCCTCAATACACACGGGACCTTCCGAATTGCCGTTGTCGTGGATATAGTTGCCGACGATTTGCGAATCCGGCATCGCGGAAAGCGTGTAGATGGCGCCTCCGTCATGAAGCTTTCTCAGTACATGGTGAATGTGATTGTATGCCACACGGATGCGCTTCGAGACAGTGGGTTCGCGGAAGACCGGATAATAGTCCGGAGCGAAGTTGGACAAGCGCTCGATGCCGGGATCGCAGTAGCCCCAGCCCCAGCCGATGGAGATGCCCGAGTAGGCGATTTCGCAAATCTCGTTATGGGCGATCGTAGTCCCTTCGGTATACCCCGTTATGACCGCTACGCTGCCTTTGAAGTCGGTGCCGATGTGGTGAAAATAGTTGTTCTCCACCCGGTTGTCCGCGACGATCTCCCGCAGATCCTCCGGATGGGCATCATGGAACGAAAAGTCGCCGATCTGTACGCCGCTCCCGGCGATATAAGCAAACTCGTTGCCGATCAAGGCATTATTCCGCGAACCGAATTCGATATCCACGGCCCCGCTGCCTAAGCGATTAAATCGGCATCCCTCAAACTCAATCTCCCGCGCCGCATGCAAAACGATTGCCGATGGAACCTTGCGGTAGGCGGAATGCGCGTTCAGATCATTCCCCGGGTCCTTCAGCAGATTGGCCTGGATTTCCGGATGTCCCTCAAGCAAAGGCTGCATAAAGGTGGTATGGCTAAAGGTCAACCCGTGAAAAGAAATCCCCGACACCGGAGCATCCAGCGTCCCTTTTATCTCAATCAGCCTCTCCGCCAGCGGGATGATGAATTCGAGCTCGGACACGGTTTCCTCTTCTTTGGCGTAGTAATAAATCACTTGTCCGGCCCGGTCGTAATACCATTCCCCTGGGTTGTCCATCCGCTCGAACACATTTTCAAAATAGCTCGGCACTCCTACCTGGACCCCCGCTTTGATCTGGCAATCGCGGAAGCAGGGCATTTTCATATGGATGATCGCTTCCTCGCCGCTTCGTTCGATGGAATCAATCGGACATATGCTGTGCGCCCAGCCCACATCAAACACCGCTTCAATATCCTGAGGATTGCTCCAGCCCAGCATTTCGGCATGGATCGTCCGGTATCCGGCGTAAACCGGCAGTTCCCCTTGATAGGTGCGGACAGTCTCCTGTTTGTTCCAAAATTCATAAGCGTCGTTAGCAGCCTTATCCCAGCCGGTTGCTGTGATCTCGGCTGTTTTGGGCCTTGGGGCAGGCTCGCCGTTGACATACAGATGACGGCTGTACGGCAGACCCGCTGCGGAAGCTTTATATAACCTGCGGCCGGCGGCATCAACGACCGCTTTCCAGCCGTTTACCCGAACGCCGCCGCTGAGGACCGCCTTTTCGCCTGGATAAGCCTCATAACGAATCCGGAAATCGCCGCCGGCCGAATCCTCCGGTCCAAAAACGAGCGGCTCCTTCAAAATATAAGTGCCTTCCCGGATCCAAACCACAAAGTCTCCCCGCATGGAAGGGAGGTGGTTCCGCACTTCTTTCATTGCCCTGCCGATAGTCCGGAAGGGGTGTTCCTTGCTCCCGGAATGATCGTCTTGCCCCTCCGGCGAGACGAACCACTCGTTTTGGACCGTTCTGATCGCAGTCATATTCCCTATCACTCCTCCTGATCCCGGCCAAGGTAAGTCTCTGCTTTTTTTGCCTATCTCCCTCAGCCTTCACTTGATAGGGTAATTATAGAAAGCGGGGTATTGAATAGGAATGGATTTAATTATGACTTTCGGTACTCTCCTATCTACCTGACCGGAAATGCCATTGGACGGCCGGGCAAACTTGAACGAACAAGCTTGAACGAACAGTCCGGGCTCGACAAGCAGAGCCAGCCTAGGTCAACAGCAATGGACT
The DNA here is from genome assembly GCF_056171975.1 of Paenibacillus terrisolis. Classification (NCBI taxonomy): domain Bacteria; kingdom Bacillati; phylum Bacillota; class Bacilli; order Caryophanales; family Paenibacillaceae; genus Paenibacillus; species Paenibacillus terrisolis. The sequence continues at coordinate 11,438 of NZ_JBKFGG010000003.1, forward strand.
CAGATGACGCTATTGGCTCGAAAAAGCAATGCCGTTATTTAAATGAAAAGCCGGGTTTTGGGCTTCAATTGGCCAATTTAACGACGCTGGAGTCCCTTAGAACTCCCAAAAGAGCAGTTGGCAGCAAATAAGGGCTGTAGGATTCGTTAGAATGGAATAGTATGAGAATGCCTGAAACGCAAAAAAAGACAAGCAGGAAAATAAGTTTCCGTCTTGTCCCAATCTTTGAAATGATTTTTTTGAACAACGCAACTGCCTCGAAAGCATATCACACGATGCAGTCCGCATCGCAGCTTAGAAGAGTCACTGCTTTTGATCCAGAAGTTTCAATATCCGCAAGACCGTTCCTTTGCTTCTCGCATCCTTTGAAACTGAGGGACGCACCGTAATACGGGCGGGAAAGGATTCCGTCTCCACCGGAAAGAGAACAATGACCGGGCGGTACACCGTTTCACACCATTCGTCGAACGGATTGTGGGTATTGAACTCGCCGCCGTTCACGGAGTATTCGAGCATCCCCGTGTCCAGTCCGCAGAGCATCAACAGCCCCGCATGCGAACCATGCGCGAAGAACTCGAGCGATGCTCCTGCATTACTGGAGACAAAATGATGGAGACCATATCTCCAGTTGATGAGCGGCGCCGGATTCGAAAGCCCGTCCGCCCAGTGAAAGCCGGTTTGCCGATTGGCTTGATCCAAAGGCAGCAAAGCCCCGTGTTCATAGCAGTCCCCCCTAAGCGGTATTGGAAGGACGGCCAAGGAATCGAAATCCTCTGCTGGTCGATCCAGGACTTCCGGACCCAGTGCGAGATCAAGATACTCGTGAAGCGTTTCCGCATACGCGGCATATCCCAGGTCGCTAGGGTGCACGCCATCGGGAATCAGCGATTCCCGGGTCATCTGTCCGGAACGTATTTTTTCGCGCAGCGGCGGTACGAAGTTTACCGATGATATCCCGTAATGGGATGCCACTTCTTCATGAATTCCAATCTGCAGTGGAGCCGGATCGTTTAAATTGCTGTCCTTCGCCATATAAACAAAGCAGATATCCGTTTGGGGCGAACGCTGCCGGCACTCCCGTACAATGCCCTCCATCCCGCGCAGGATTTCCTCGCGGTCCTCTCCATCGTTGACGGCAAAATCAACAAACATGAGGTCAATCTCCCCCCGCTTCAAAACATGCCCATGCAGCCGAAAAGCGCCGAAGGCGGAGTTCGTTCCTCCAACGCCGGCATTGATACAGCGTACCTCCTGTTCCGGAAAACGTTCCTTGAGATATTTGCCGGTGAGCGCCCGCCAGCTGGTTTCCTCCGGATTCGACGCGCCAAAGCCTTCCGTAACCGAACCTCCCAAAAAAGCAACCGTTATCCCCTTGCCGTTCTCAAGGCGTAAATTAACGCGTGGCAGCCCCCCGCGAAGACGTATGTATTCCGTGTTTTCCATGCTCAGCACCTTCCTTAACCTTCCGTCCGGATCGTTTCAAGGCTATTATGGAAGGCGAGCCTACCGATTGAAATGGATTTTTCTATGATTTTCGGATTTCGTCATGTTGAACCTGTTCAATCACAAGTTTATCTCCCGCAACAACGGCATTCAAATTCAGCCTTCTCAGCATCACGTACACTTGCTCCTCACAAGCAAATAATGCGGCTCCCTTATAGTAGATATCCGACCTGTTCAACCGGATTAGTTCTTGGTTCGGCAGCCCGAATCGATATTCATATTCCGCGTTGCTTACATAATGGTAGAAGACCGCAGCGCTTAAGTAGAACTCATCGTCCAATATCAGTACGGAATACAGCGTCTCGTTATCCGGAAAAACTTTAAAAACCTCCGATTCGATCAAACACTGCGGGGAATTCCCGATAATGGTTTTGACCTGCCCTGAGGTTAACGGAAGTTTCAGCATTCTGTGATTGATCTCCTCCGCAATTCCGATTAGCTTGGAAATACCCATGAGAACAAATCCGCTAACAATGCTGAGCAACAGAAAGACCGGATGATATGCCAGGACCCCTATAAACGTGCCAAATACTATAATGACACACCCGGCGACAAATTGAACCTCTTTCAAAATCAATCCCCCAATTTTCCGAATAAAAGCCGGCAATGAAGCCGTTCGAGCCGAGTACGCTCCGGCCCCACAACCCAAGCTTCCTTTAAGCGCGAAGTAACCAAGGCTACCGGCCGGAATCAAATGTTTTTTCCTCATCGCCGATTTCCATGATTACCCCCGGCTCCTGCGAAGTTCCCGAGAAACCGCCCGTGTTTTTATAAACTCCCTCAAAGCTGGTGCCTACCGTAACCTTGATATGCAACGGAAGACGGATTTCTTTAGCTTCGAACTCCAGCCCTTCCACATACGGAATAACCGGCTTGATCCAAACTACGGCCTCTTTTCCATAATTAAAAAAACGGAACGAGCAGTTTGCTTCCACTTGTGTTCCTTCCGATCGAACGGTACACTCACTGCCCTTAGGGGAGTAATCGACCGACGATACGCCGCCAGCGTTGTGCTTCACCATGAACATAACCTTTTCGGAGACGAGCGGGGAGAATAAAAATACGCCCACGCAGGTAACAACGACCCGGCTAAAAATGCGGGGATATTTCTTAACATAGAGCCTTGTAATACCGGATAGACCAATAATAAGCAGAATGAAACCCATGATGACGGGAAGATGAAACTTCATGTTTCTTTGTTCTGTCCAAGGCGAAAGGCCTAATGATGCAAAGAGCAAATCCCCGTAAGAACGCCCCAGATGATTCAAGGGCAGGAGGATCATAGCCATAATTATTGCGGTCCAAAAAATTATACGCTTTTTCAACAATATCCCCCCATGGCCTGTGCTCCTTGACGATTAAACCTCCCACAGCCGTTCCACCCGCTCCAATCGGCCATTGTCAAACTCCAGCTTGTAAACATCCGGCTTTGAGGTCGTAAGCCAAAAATCATATCCATACCGGGAATCAAAATAGTTCAGCATCAACGTCATGATATTTCCGTGCGTCCCGATGGCGATTTTCTTACCCGCGTGCTTTTCAAGGATTGCCTTTAATTCCGGGATAGCTCTTTCCGTTGCGGCATTGCCGGACTCGCCGCCCGGCGGCGCATAATCCGGGTCAGCAAACATTTGTTGCAGAGCCAGCCAAAAATCATGATCGGGAAGATCCGCTTCGGCAAATTGCCGTTCCCGCAGATTTTCGAACAACTCAATGTCAAGGCCTCGTTTACGGGCATAGTCCTCCACCGTTTTTACGGCGCGGACATATGGGCTGGAGGCAACCACATCAATATTTTCCCGGATCAGGATCTCCGTCACCTTCTCCACATCGCGGCTCCCTTTATCCGATAACCCTCTGCACCTTTCTTCGCCGGATATATAGGGGGATTCGGCATGCCTTACAAAATAAACGACAGTCCTCATCGCGCCGCCTCCCGCTCCTCCCATTCTTCTCTCAGAACGCCCATGCGGATCGAATCGTAATAAACGCCGTTATAAAATCTGCATTTGCGCATTCGTGTTCCGATTATTTCACGATCCCGTTCAATGATAAGCCTTTGCACCGGATCAACGGCTTCAGCAAACCAGGCGAGCATCTCCTCACGGTACTCTTCAAAAGTGATCTCGTCCATCGGGAAATAGGGTGAATCCCAATTTCTCCACTCCGTCTCCCCAAAAATCAACCGATATAACGGCGCCAAATCTTCTTCGGTCATACTTCTAAGAAGCACCTTTTCTCCTTGCAAAACAACCTTATGATTCAAAATCGCTTTCGCCTCCGCTTTTTCCCGGCTTGGCCCATATCACGTGGATCATATCCAGCCAGTGGCTCTCGGCATTCACAATCTCCATGCCCGATTCCCGTATGAGCCCCAGAATGTTCCGGGTGTGATGGCATCCGTAAGTCCTATACAGCAGCGGATCAAGTACTTTCTGAACGGCGGAAACCGGAAAATGCGAACTGATTCCATGTTCCATGAGCAGGATCGCTCCATTCGGCTTGCACCACCGCTTGATTTTTCGAAGCATTCCGAGCGGGTCAACATAACTGCATAATGAAAGAGTTGAAACAATCGTGTCAAAAGATCCTTCACCAAAATCCATGCCTTCAATATCCGAACAAATCAGCTTGGCATCGAAAAGATGTTGCTTGGCTCTTTGTCCGGCTTTCTCAATCATTGCCGAACTGAAATCGACGGCAGTCACTTGTACTCCCGGAGGGTAAAATGGAAAGTTGGCTCCCGCTCCGACAGCCAGCTCAAGCACCTCGCCTTTAGCCGAACCTATCAACTGTTGACGCCAAAACCTTTGTTTTGCACCCTCCCGGTTTTTATCGTAGTAATCGGCTTGTCTGTCGAATTTGCTCACTCGCGCCTCTTTCTCCAACAGCCTCCCCCCTCTCCGTACAGCGGATAAATAATGGTTACCTGCGTGTTTCCTCGATACTTTCATGATAGATTGATCCAATATCTCCGGGTTATTCCCCCGTTCTCTTCCGCAAAATCGGCGTCACGGACTCCGCCGTTTTTAACAATGACTTTCTCCGAAGCGATATTATCGGAATCGCAGGTGACCAGAACCTTTTCAATTCCCAGTTCGGCCGTCTTTGCCAAGGACAACTCAAGCAGTTTCGTAGCGTATCCTTTTTTTCTCTCCGAGGGACGAATGCCGTAACCGATGTGTCCGCCAACGTTTAGCAAATACTCCGTCAATCGGTGTCTGATGTTGCTGGCACCCAAAATCCGGTTGCTTCCATCCGCTAACCAAAATGTGGAACTGGGAATCCAGCCTTCCTTTAGACCGATTCCGCGTGCGTTGTCTTCAAAAAACCGCAGCAGTTCCGAAAAAGGTTCAGGTTCCCTGCTGATTACCCAAGGAACCATGTTTTCGCCCGAATTTTTCCATTCCGCATAAAATGATAAATATTCGTTTTTCAAATCGGGGCAAGGTTTCATTAATACTAACCGGTTCAATGCAATCACCTTCTTGTTGAATTTCCGTTTCAGAACGTTTTGTGGCTAAACAAAAGCCCCGGCGGTCGCTTCCTTACCTCAAGCCGGGGCATGTTGTCTCATTCGTTATGGTAGTGCTTAGTTCTTCCAACCATTTTGCATTAACGCTCTGACGATTCCATCGTCTCCAATACTCGTTTAACACGTTCATCGACGCTCGCTCGAACATCGTTTTCAATTCTTAGTACGGGGCATTCCAACTTCGCCATCCAAGCTTCATGCATGGCCCTGCTGCGCATATCGGGCCCGCCTTCGTCATACATGGACGCCCATTCGATAAACTGCAGACTGGCCTCATATCGATTTCCGCCAACCTCGGCCTCTTTGCCATAGCGGATTTTCTCCCTTGCTTTAATCCGCTCGATCCGAACATCCCGGGGAATCCATAGAAATACAACCAAGTCAAACCAAGGAATAAAACGATCCCCCCACCCGCATAAGGATCCGGACAAAATCCATTCGTTGTTGGCTTTAAGGTCGCTTTTCAGCAATTCGACGCGTTCCTGCTCGTCTCTCTTCGCCGTAAAAGGAACTTCCGTCGGCAGCCAAAAATAATGATCCGTATCAAAATGCGCCCTGCCCAACTTGTCGGATAAGGCATTTCCGAGCGTCGTTGTTCCGGAACCCGAGGCGCCCAATATATGAATTCGGTTTATCATTTCTCGTCCCGCCTTCTATCGACAGCTTCTCGCAAACTATGGTTAAATTCTCCATTAAGCCCCAAAACACCTGCTAAGGCAATAAAACGGCCGGCCAAGTATAGAATAAACTAACAATCTTGAAGCTTAATGAGCCGTCAAAATCAATGGACCGTCCGAAGTCATTGCGATGGTATGTTCATACTGGGCCGACAGTTTCCCATCCGCCGTGCGCGCCGTCCACCGGTCTTCATCGATCATAATGCGAAAAGTGCCTTCGTTAATCATCGGTTCAATGGTGAAAACCATGCCTTCCTTCAAGCGAATGCCTTTACCGGCCACCCCGATATGTTCGTAGCTCGGCTCTTCATGCAAGCTTCTTCCGATTCCGTGGGCCAGCAAATCCCGCACCACCGAAAAGCCGCTCGCCTCCGCATGCCGTTGAATCGCCGAAGTCACGTCGCCGAGATGATTACCGGGTAAAGCTTGCGCGATTCCTTTATCGAGGCATTCTTTGGTGACTCTCATCAGCTTGGAGGCTTTCTCGCCGATTTCGCCTATCGCATAACACCAGCATGAATCACCAAACCAACCGTCATATTCCGCTACAATGTCAAGTTTGAGCAAATCCCCCTCCTGGAGGGGACGGGCTGACGGAAATCCATGCGCAATTACGTCGTTGACCGATGTGCAGGTCTCTGCGGGAAACCCGTTGTATCCTTTGGTAAACTGCTTGCCGCCCAACTTGATGATATGCCGCGCGACAAAATCGTTGATCTCAAGCGTGGTGATGCCGGGCTCGATGATTTTGGCCGCTTCCCTATGACAGTCGGCAACGATTTGGCCGGCGGTTTTCATTTCTTCGATTTCTTTCGGTGATTTCAAAATAATCATTTCTAGGCCTCCTTAAGCCTCCGCCGGATTGGCGCTGATTTGAAAGGCTTGTCCAAAATCCGTGCCTGCAGGCACGCAGCAAAAAATGGTGAATCCAAAAGAAGCTATCATGACGCACACCCGAAGGTTAGGACCGCTGACCGCCAATCTACCAGCGGCCCCACCCCAAGAATGCCTTGAACTATACCATCACCTTATGGAAACCTTGCGCTTATCGGAACATTCCCCACAACCTCAGCAGATGGAGAGTATTGCGCGGGTCGATTCTCTGATCGAGCACAAACTGCACGATTTGCTCTTCCTGGGCGCCGGTCAGATGCTCGCCAAGAATCGAAGCAGCCGACTTGACAAGCCGGCGAACCTTAACGCGATCCTGCAGATCGGCTTTCGTTAAGCCGTTCACCAGGCCTTTGATCCGATCCTTAGTTGCCGGGTTCTTAAGTTTTTGCTTGACCCGTTCCACCAGTTGCGGACTGATGCCATATTGATAGAAACTCAACGCCGTATTGCACCTCCCGTCGATTCCGGAACTTCATAGCTAATATATGACGGAGAGGCTGTACATAGTGCGGTTAAATACGTAGGACGAGCAAAAAATGCCTCACGGCGTGTGTATCTATTTCGTATGCAGCTACTTTAAGAATGACACGGCCTCATGCGTTTGTCCCAGCTTTTTGATCGTTTCCTCATATTGAGTGGAGGCGTACGCAATGAATAAAATATCGACGACGACCAGTTGAGCCAGCCGTGAACCGGTGGCCCCGCTGCGCAGCGTGGCTTCGGGAGCCTGTGGCGAATACAACATCACATCGGCCAGCTCCGCCACTTTATGGTTGCCAAATCTGGATAAACCAATCGTGCGGACTCCAAAATGTTTGGCAACCCGAAACAGCTGCACCACCTCTTTCGTATTGCCGCTATAGGAAACGCCCAAAAACAGCGCGTCCGGCGGAGCGCTCGCTAACGCAGCGGCGACCAAATGCTCGTCCTGCAGCGCAGAAGCCTGCTTGCCAAGGCTCAGCCACTTCTGAGCGGCATCGGCGGCCACGATCGCGGAAGCGCCTATCCCGTACATGTAGATAACCGGAGCCTTGCGAATGCTTTCGATCACCCGATGGATCGTGTCCGGCTGCAAATGAAGCAAAGTATCTTGGATCGCCTGGAGACTGTTGGACACCGTTTTCGAAACAATGCTCTGCAGCGATTCGTCTCGCTCGATATCGTAATAACCCGGCTTCTGAGGTTTCGCGTTGTCGACCGACAATCGAAGCTTCAGATCGGGAAAACCGGTTAAGCCTAAAGAACGGCTAAGGCGGGTAATGGCGGCCGCACTGGTCCCGGCCTTCTCCGCCAGCGTATGAATGCTTAGTGAAGCAACCTCCTCCGATCCGTCCAGAATATATCTGGCGGCTTTACGCTCCGATTCCGGAAGCCGCCCCAAGACAGCCTCCATTTGGGCAAGAATGCTTCCCGTCACTTTTATCCTCCTCATAAGGCCATATCCAAATTATTCTATTGCACAAAATGTGCAAGAACGGACGGATCGAAATCCGTCCATTCGATTTCTATTCTATATATTATGCTTCATCGGCATTTGCTTTGTAAAACCGAAGAGCGTCGGCAAGTTTCGCAAGCCGGACAGAACAAAAAGATGCCTTCCCATTGAGAGACGGGAAGGCATTCAAATATGCTGTTTCTTATGCGGCTAATCGATCAATTCACCTTGCAAAATCTGCTCCCGCTGCAGATACCCCCGCAGCGGTCCGTACTCGGGCGACGTCCAAAAGGACTCGCCCGCCACCAACCCGGCGGCATCGTCCCGCGCCGCCTCCAAAACCGCGAAATCGCTGACCATGTCCGCGATTCGGAATTCCGGCACGCCGCTTTGCTTCGTGCCGAAAAAATCCCCGGGACCGCGCAGCTCCAGGTCCCGTCTGGCCACTTCGAAGCCGTCGTCCGTATCGGTCATGACCTTCATCCGCTCCTGACCGACCTCCGACTTCGGATCGGCGATCAGCACGCAGTACGACGCGTGCTCTCCCCGCCCTACGCGGCCCCGCAGCTGGTGCAGCTGCGACAGGCCAAAGCGGTCCGCGTCCATGACGATCATCAGTGTCGCGTTAGGCACGTCCACGCCGACCTCAACGACGGTCGTCGAAACGAGCAGTTGCACTTCGTTGTCGTAGAACGCGCGCATCACCTCATCCTTTTCGGCCGACGTCATCCGGCCATGCAGCAGGCCGACCCGAAAATCCGGGAACGCCTGCTGCATGGACACATACAGATCAATGGCGTTCTGAACGTCGAGCTTCTCCGATTCCTCGATCAGCGGACAGATCAGGTAAGCCTGGCGTCCCTGCGATACCTCGCGGGAAATGAACCCAAGGACACGGTCCATCATCCCGTGCTTGACCCAATACGTCGAAATCGGCTTTCGTCCTTTTGGCCGTTCCGACAAGGTCGAGACATCCATATCCCCAAAGGCGGTAATGGCCAGCGTCCGCGGAATAGGCGTCGCGGTCATGGTCAGCACATCGGGGTTAAAGCCTTTGCGGCGCAGAATGCTGCGCTGATTCACCCCGAAACGGTGCTGCTCATCCGTAACCACAAGGCTCAGCGCGCGGAAGAACACTTCTTCCTGAATAAGTGCGTGCGTACCGACGACGATATCCGTCAGTCCCATTTGCACCGAAGCCAGGAGATCTTTACGTTTTCGACCGGTCAAGCTGCCCGTCAACAGACCTACCGTGATGCCGAAGGGCTCGAACATGCGGGTCAGCGAGCGGGTATGCTGCTCGGCGAGAATTTCCGTCGGCACCATGAACGCCCCCTGATGACCCGATTTCACCGCCGCATACAGCGCGATTGCCGCGATGACCGTTTTGCCGGAGCCAACGTCTCCCTGCAGCAGGCGGTTCATGCAGAACGGCGAACGCATATCCTGCAAAATCTCGAGCTCGACCTTCTTCTGCGCGTCCGTCAGCTCAAACGGCAGACTGCGGACGAATTCCCGCACCGTCCCGTTATCCACCTCATGGCGGACTCCGTCCATGCGATCATGATTCATCGCCCGATAAGCCTGCAGCTTAAGCTGGAACAGGAACAACTCCTCATAGACCATGCGGCGGCGGGCGTGCTGCCCTTCCTCATTATCCTGCGGCTGGTGAATCCGCAAGATGGCGTGTTTTCTCGGCATCAAATCGTATTTTCGGATCAGCTCCGCCGGAAGATTCTCCGGAATCATCTCTCCGTACTGCAGCAGGGCCTGTCCGATCGTTTTGCGCATCCAGGCCTGCGTGATATTGCCTCCCACCGAATAAACCGGCTGAAGGCTGCCGCTGCGCAGCGTGCCGCGATCCGGAAATTCCGATTCCGACACGGTCAGCTGACTGCGCCGCTGATCCCATTTGCCTGTGAGTACAATCTCGCGCCCGGTGGTTAGCTGGTCCTTCAGAAAATGGCGATTGAACCAGGTTGCCGTGAACATCCAATCCTCCGCAACCATTTTGCAGGTCAGTCTGGATTTTCGGCCATACCGCTGCAGAACGGGCAGCCCCATAATTTTCGCCTGCACGGTCACTTTATCCCCGTCCTTGATCTCCGTCAAAGAACGGATCCGGTAGTCCTCATACCGGAACGGGTAATATTCGATTAGATCGTTCACCGTAAAGATGCCAAAGGCGTGAAGCTCTCCCGTTTTAAGAGCGCTCACGCCGCTGACTTGCCTTACGGGGATTTCATGCAACTCCATAACATAAATCCCTCGCTTTATAGAAATCCGGCCGTTCAACCGGACTATTGTGCCGGCCAAATAAACACGGCCACCGTGCCGGGGCCGACATGCGTGCCCACGACGGCACCGATGCTGTTCCGCACGATTTCATGCAGCGTAAAATGCTCGCGCAAAAGCTCAATCATTTCCTCGGCACCCTCCGGATTTACGCAGTCGCAAACCGCCACGTTGATATCCTTCAACCCGCCGAAATCATTGACGAACAGATCGATGACCCGGGATACCGCTTTTTTGCGGCCTCTTACTTTTTCAACGGCATAAATAATGCCTTCCTGGTCAACCGATAAAATGGGCTTGATATTGAGCAGCGTCCCGAGAATCGCCGCAGCTTTTCCGATTCGCCCGCCTTTTTGCAAATATTCCAGTGAATCTACCAGAAAATAAAGCCTGCGGCTTTTCCCGAGCCGCTCGACCTCGGCCCGAATCTCTTCGGCCGAAGCCCCCCGTTTGGCCATTCTTGCCGCATGAACGACCTGCAGGCCGAAGCCGTAGGTCGCGCACAGGGAATCGATGACCGTAATGTCAACCGGCTCCCCAATCTCGTCCTCCAGCATGGATTTGGCGAGAACGGCCGATTGATACGTACCGCTCATTCCGGAGGAAATGTGAATCGAGACAATCGGCGAGCCGGGATAAGCTTCCAGCAGATTGCGGTAAACTTCCACATACTGTGTCGGAGACGTCTGGGAAGTCGTCGGCAAATCGCGGGAAGCCGCGAGCTTCGCATAGAACTCTTCCGCCGTAATATCGATGCCTTCCAGATAAGATTGCTCGCCGAAGGCAAGCCGCATCGGCACGATATGTATGCCGTATTCCGAAACAAGTTCCTGCGGAACGTCCGCCGTGCTGTCGGCGATAATGACAGCCTGACTCATAGGGATCTCCATCCTTTCATTATCCATCCCATGATCTTCAGGGGATGTCAGGATTCTACCGAGAATAAATAATTATAGATCGGTTGACCGCCGCTGTGAACCTCTACTTCAGCGTCGGGATACTCCGCATGAATCCACGCCACCAGAGCGTCCGTTGTTTCCGCTCCGGCTTCTTCGCCGACCAGAACCGTAACGATTTCATCACCGCGATCGAGCATTTTGGCCAGCAATCCCTGGCAGGTCTCCAAAAGCCCCTCTTCACTGGCGACGATTTTGGAATCGGCGATACCGATATGATTTCCGGCGGTGATCTCCAGATCATCAAAAACCGTGTCGCGGATCGCATAGGTGACTTGTCCCGTTTTGACGCTGTGAACCGCATTTTGCATGTTTTCCTGATTGTTTTCGAAACTGTCTTCTTCCTGAAAAGCAAATGCAGCCGCGATGCCTTGCGGAATGCTCTTGCTCGGAATCACGATCACGCTGCGCTCTCCCTCAAGAAGATCCCGCGCTTGCTGAGCCGCAAGAATAATGTTCGAGTTGTTCGGCAGAACGAAGATATGCTGCGCCGAGATGGAATGAATCGCATTCACGAAGTCCTCCGTGCTCGGATTCATCGTTTGGCCGCCCGAAAGAACCACATCAATGCCAAGACTGGTGAAAATATCGGAAATTCCTTGTCCGGAAGCCACCGCGATAAAACCGTACGGAGCCAGCTCATCGGCCGGGATTTCGGCCGGGTCGGCCTGACGCGCGGTTTCCGCGGGAATATCAGCGAACAGTTCCGGCATCGGAGCCGCATCCATGCCCGCAATGAGCAAATCCCGATGCTGCTCCCGCATGTTCAGGATATGAATTTGCGTGATTTCTCCGTAACGCAGGGCCAGATTCAGAACATCTCCCGGCGTTTTGGAATGGACATGTACTTTAATGATTTCGTCATCCGAAATCACGATGATGGAATCGCCGTTTTGTGACAGCGCTTTCCTAAAGTGATTTTCGTCAAAAACCGTATTTTGGATTTCACCAAGCTTCCGGTTAATGAAAAATTCCATATCATATAAAAATTCGATATCTTCAGTTTCAAGTTTGGCCTGCGCCGAAACCGGAAGGGCGGATGTCACATGCGCATGCGCGGCGGACTCGCGAACCTCAGCCAGCGGCTTCAAAACCGAAGCTTGTCCGTGCGTCTCAGCCGCGTAAACAACGGCACCCGACAAGCTTTCCAAAAATCCTTCGTAAATATAAACGAGTCCCTGGCCCCCGGAATCGACGACCCCTACCTGCTTCAAAACGGGCAGCAGATCCGGCGTCCCCGCTAGAGCTTCTTTCGCCTTGCTCAGAACCTCCGTCATCAGTTCATTGATATCGGTGGTTCTTCTGGCATAATAAACCGCGTGTTTGGCAGCTTCTTTCGCTACCGTCAGGATCGTGCCTTCGACAGGCTTCACCACCGCTTTATAAGCCGTATCCACACCGCTTTGCAAGGCGGCGGCGAATTGAATCGCATTCAATTCATCGTAAGTGGCGGCGTAACGGCCAAACCCCCGGAATAATTGGGATAGAATAACGCCGGAATTTCCACGAGCGCCCATCAGCAGGCCTTTGGATAAAGTTCCCGCTCTGCTGCCTACACCTCCCGCTCCGTACGTTTTCAATTCAGCCACGCCTGCCGTCATCGTCAAATTCATATTCGTACCGGTGTCCCCGTCGGGTACCGGGAATACATTCAGGGAATTGACGTGCTCGGCATGCTGCGAAAGCCGATCCGCACCGGCTAATACCATGGCGGTAAAATCTGCTCCATTCAAAGAACGCTTACTCAATGATAATTCCCCTTCCTAGCTTGATACACGTACGCCTTGGACCGCGATGTTCACATAGGCCACATCGAGTCCGATAATTTGGCTTAAAATATATTTTACTTTTAGCTGAATGTTGTGTGCGACCTCGGAAATTTTCGTGCCGTAACTGACTATGATATAAAGATGAATAGCTAATTTATTGTTATCTAGGCTCACTTCCACACCCCGGGCAAAGTTCTCCCGTCCCAGCAATTCGGCAATGCCGTCCTTTAATTGCTTTCGGCTTGCCATTCCCACCAGTCCATAACATTCCATGGCGGCCGATCCGGCGATAACCGCTATTGCTTCCTCCGAAATATCAATCTGTCCATATTCGGTCTTTAATTCTATAGCCACGCCTGCATTCACTCCTCCCTTGAAATTATTATGGACTAAACAACATTGTACTATAAGAACAAAGAGAAATAAATAAAAGAGTCTTCCCTCGCTCGCAATCCGAATTCTTCCGGAGACACAAAACCATGCTCCCCTTAAAGCGCTCTCATAAATTCGCAAAGGAAGCATGGAATTTGAAACATAAATTCGATTTATGATCGGGATTAATATTCTTGAAGGCTTTCGGTTGACGGGACTTTTTTTACTGTGATATTATATTTAAGTGTTGTTTTATGAGTTGGAACAGGAGGTGTAATAAATGTCTCGCAAATGTTATGTAACTGGCAAAAAGCCAAGCAGCGGTAACCATGTCTCTCACGCTAATAACCGCAATCGTCGCTCTTGGGGCGTAAACGTGCAGAAAGTCCGTATCTTGGTAGACGGCAAACCAAAACGCGTATACGTCAGCACTCGGGCTTTGAAATCCGGTAAACTGACCCGCGTATAATGCCGGGAATAAGCATATAGACAAAAAGCACCTTTATCCGTAGAGGTGCTTTTTTGATGTCTCCTGTTCTGAAGTCTTGCAAGATCAATATCCCCTGACCATTAGTGGAACCATTCGTTCATTCGGCATAAAAGGCGGAGCCCGTGCGCGTCACGCCCTTTCTTTAACAGGCGGCACTGGGCCGCCTTTAATTTTTGTGAAATGTGTTCAGAACGGCTTTCACGAATCCTCCCAAAAACTTAGGCAGCTTGAATGTGTAAAATTTCATCGTTCACCCTCCCCATCAGCTCATACCTTCACCCATATTCTATGTTTCGTTACGTTTCCCCGTGTATTCCTACGGCAAAAAAATAGGCTACATGAGAACCCTGCTCATGTAACCCATTGTATGCGTATATTGAAGAGCCTATGCCTTGGAGACAAGGCTTTCGCGGATTTCGGCGATCGCTTTTCGGCGGTCGGTCTTGCCGAACACGGCGTTTCCGGCGACAAGAACATCCGCCCCGGCTTCGACAACCAGCGGTGCCGTTGCCGCCGAAATTCCCCCATCCACTTCAATTCGTAGATGGGTCAGGCCCAATTGTTCCTTCCATTCTTTTAATTCTCGTATTTTGCGCAAGGTTCCCGGAATAAACGCTTGTCCTCCGAACCCCGGATTCACCGTCATGACCAGCACAAGATCAAGATCCTCCAAAATTTCGCGCACCGCGGACGCAGGTGTTGCCGGATTGAGAGCAACTCCCGCTTTTGCACCCTGCTCTTTGATGAGATGAACAACGCGATGCAGATGAGTGCAGGCTTCCGCGTGAACCGTAATCAGGTGCGCCCCGGCTTTGGCAAAAGCGGGCACGTAAGTTTCCGGTTTCTCAATCATTAAATGAACGTCAAGCGGTAGCTTCGTCAGCGGAGCAATCGCCCCCATAACCAGCGGACCGAAAGTCAGGTTCGGCACGAAATGCCCGTCCATCACGTCAATATGAAGCCAATCGGCGCCGCCGCGTTCCACGTCGGCAACTTCCTCGCCCAATTTGGCAAAGTCCGCGGACAAAATCGACGGCGCAATAAAGATATCATTCATGATGTTTAGTACCTCCGTTTTTTGTCTTTCATCTCTGCATGAAATTGTACGTAATGCTCATACCGGCTTGCGGCAATTTTGCCTTGTTCCGCCGCTTCCCGAACTTTGCATCCCGGTTCGTGCAAATGGCTGCAGTCCTGAAACTTGCAATCCTCCGCATAAGGAATAAATTCCCGGAAGCAGCTTGAAAGTTCCTGGACCCCCAGCTCCAGAAAATCCAGCTGGCTAAAGCCCGGTGTATCCGCGACATAACCGCCGTTATCGAGCCCGATCAGTTCCACATGACGCGTCGTATGGCGTCCTCTACCCAGCTTAAGGCTAATTTCGCTGGTCTCAAGCTCAAGCCCGGGAAGCATCGCATTCAGCAGCGACGATTTTCCCACGCCCGACTGCCCGGAGAAAACGCTGATTTCGCCGGCCAGATACGATTTTACTTCTCCTGTCCCCATCCCGGTGACAGAACTTGTCACGATCACGTCATATCCAATCGATTTGTACAGTTCTCCAACCTCGCCGAGAATTTCCCGGTTTTTCTCCGCGGCGTCTTCCTCCAGCAAATCTTCCTTCGTCAAGCAAATCAATGCCCGCAGTCCCGAATGCTCGATGTGCACCAAAAACTTGTCCAGAAGCTGCAGATTTAAATCCGGCTCCCGCAACGAGAACAACAGCACAGCTAATCTCGCGTTAGCGATGGGCGGCCGAATGAGTTCGGTTTCCCGCGGCAAAATTTCATCCACGGTCCCTTCCCCATTCTCCGTAGGCGAATATACGACATGATCTCCTACAAGCGGAGTGATCCCCTTTTTTTTAAAGATGCCGCGGCCTCGGCACTGGATCAAGTCATCCGGCGCCGAGTCTGTGGGCTTCACGTAATAATAACCGCTTAACGCCTTAACAATTAAGCCTTCCGGCATGCATTAGCCTCGCTTTCCTTTCGCGCTTACTTTCTCTTTCCGCTTTTCTTCCCTGGATTATGGCTATCCACGAAGGCCGTCTTTCCCGAAAAAATCATCCCGGTATCCGGAAGATTGTCCCCAGAGTCCATATCCATCGTGTTTTCGTCCGTTTCTTGCCCGCCTTGGTCAGGAAATCCGGGATCAGGCACGGTTCCTTGCTTGGCATCGATGTACGCTACTTGATAAGTTTGCCACAGCGCTCCGTCACGGTAGACCCTAACGGTTCCGTTTGCGTTTGGCGCTAGAACCAGGTCGACCGCAAGATATTTCGCCTTGCCGACCGGTTCGGTTCCCCACTCCTGATTCTCGCCCTTCGCGTCGTCAAAAACGATGCGGATTTTGCTGGTTTGGCCTTCCGTCGCCGGAAGAACCGGCACTTGATAAGTGTATGTCAGAGCCTCCGGCGGATAACCCGAGCTGATGAACAGTGTCACTTTCTCTCCCGGCGTTACCTTGTCATTTGGAGCATACGGCCACTGTTTTGTGACTTTGCCCGCCTCGATTTCAAAGCTTGGCTCTTCCTTGATTCCATCTTCGGCAAGTACAAGACCCGCCTTCTCAATTTCCGCTTCGGCTTCAGCCTGCGTCTTGTTGACCAGATTCGGCATCAGCACTTCCTCCGGCCCCTTGCTGACTTTCAGCACAATTTGCACCGCAGCGGGATCATAGTCCGACCCGGCTACAGGATCCTGGCTGATAACTTGGCCTTCTTCCTCGTCGTTGTTTTCCTCCGTTTTGGTGATCTGATCCTGATTGATTCCGTGCGCCACCAATTGCTCAACCGCATCATCATAAGAAAGCGTGGTGACCGAAGGCATCTTTTCCAGCGGTTTTGCCGTACTCACCGTAATATTCAACGTCGAACCCTCTTTGACCATCGTGCCTTCCGGCTTATCCTGCTCATAAACTATGCCTTCATTGACGCCTTCTTTGTAACTCCGGGCAACATCGCCTACGACAATTCCGGCGGCGGTAATTTTCGTGATCGCTTCCTGCTCGGACAGATTGATAACGCCCGGCACCTTCACGTCATGAACGGTAACAAGATTGGTTACGTACCAAGCCACACCCGCCAAAGCGAGCAGTACGACGAGCGTCAAACTGATCCAAAGCGCCGCTTTCCCTTTTGCTTTCTTTTTGGGTGCGCCGCGCTCCTCGGAAGCCTGGTTATCCCCCCGCTGGCTATCTCGCGACAATTTCGACATGTTTCCGCCCTGAATGTTTTGCGGTTTGATCGCCGGCACGACCCGAGTGCTGTCTTCATCGATTTCATCCATAAAGGCCACTTTGGATTCCGTGCGTCTTTCCGGGAGCAGGCAGGTTTCGAGATCTCGCAGCATTTCTTTCGCCGATTGGTATCTTTCATCCGGATTTTTACGCATCGATTTTAAAATAATATTTTCTACGCTTTGCGGGATCATCGGATTTACCATGCGCGGCTCGTCGAAATGCTCCTGCAAATGTTTAAGAGCGACGCTAATAGGGCTCTCTCCAAGAAATGGAAGACGGCCCGTAAGCATTTGATAGAGTACGATTCCCAAAGAATACAAATCGGACTTCTCCCCGGTTGTTACACCCTTGGCATGCTCCGGAGAAAAATAATGTACGGAGCCAACAACGGCTCCCGTTTGGGTAATGGTGGAAGAAGTAACCGCGCGGGCAATCCCGAAATCGGTCACTTTTACGCGTCCATTGCGCCCGATCAATATGTTATGAGGTTTAATATCGCGATGAATAATCTGGTTATGATGGGCATGATCCAGCGCATCGGCAATTTGCGACGCAATGCGAACCGCCTCTTCTACCTGAAGAGGAGCCCGCTCTTTAATAATCTCGTTTAAGTTTTGGCCTTCCACGTATTCCATAACGATATAATGAACATCGTCCTCTTGTCCCACATCGTATACGCTGACGATGTTCGGATGCGACAAAGAAGCGGCCGATTGCGCTTCCCGGCGGAAGCGCCGAATAAATTCCTCGTCATTCACAAATTGTTGGCGCAGCACTTTAATGGCCACGTTGCGGTTCAGCAAAATATCCTGCGCTTTGTACACCAGCGCCATTCCGCCTCCGCCAATCCGTTCGATAATTTGATAACGACCGCCCAATTCGTGTCCGATCATGAAATCCACTCCTTTTTACCTGACCCGCCGTCTTCTTCGTATTCCAGCAATGCAATGCTGATATTATCGTCGCCTCCCGCAAGAAGCGCCAATCGAAGCATCCGGTCTGCACGGTCCTCGAGGTCAAGACCTTCCGATCCCAGCGTTTGGGTCATTTGTTCCGGTGTTACGTAATTGCTGAGTCCATCGCTGCATAACATCAGGATCTCGCCGGGCTCCAAAGAAACGGGATTCATATCCACCGCGACCTGAGCGTCGGTTCCGAGTGCACGGGTTACGACGTTGCGATGCGGGTGGAAACTCGCTTCTTCTTCGCTGATCTGCTTGTTTTTCAAAAGCTCATTGACCAGTGAATGGTCGTCGGTGAGTTGTATTATCTTCCCTTGCCGGAATACATAAGCCCGGCTGTCCCCAATATGGCCGATGATTCCTTCCCGGCCGTTCATCAAAACGGCGACGACCGTCGTTCCCATGTTGTGGTACTCCTCATGTTCCCCGGCTTCCTTGTAGACGATCTCATTTGCATGAAGAATCGCTTTTTTCAATTCTTCGCCAAAAGCTTGTACGGTCAACCCCGCAGGAAGTTCAGCCAAATCATGCGTCACCGTCTCCACCGTCAAGCGGCTGGCAATGTCACCAGCCTGATGGCCGCCCATTCCGTCGGCTACGATCCCTAGGGTGTACCCCTGCTCCAGACGATCCACCCGAATACAATCCTCGTTGACCGAGCGAACTCGTCCAACATCACTGACATAAACCGTTTTTAACACATTCGATCACCTCGCACCAGACTCCATATGCTTCGCCCGCAGTTGCCCGCAGGCAGCCGCAATATCATGGCCTTGCTCCCGGCGGATCGTCACGTTCACGCCGTGATCCGCCAATATGCGTTGAAACTGGAAAATATCATTTCTTGAGGTTCTTACGTACTTGCGCTCCGGCACATAGTTTACCGGAATCAAATTTACATGGCAAAGCATATTCTTGAGCACGCCCGCCAACTCCTCGGCATGCTCGGGTTGATCGTTTACCCCGCCGATAAGGGCGTATTCGAAGGTCACGCGGCGCCCGGTTTTAGCGATATAATACCGGAGCGCTTCCATCACGTCATCAAACGGAAACCGCCGGTTAACCGGCATCAGCTTCGAGCGCAGCGCATCGTTTGGCGCATGAATCGAGATTGCCAGATTGATTTGGGTATCTTCATCGGCAAACTTGTAAATGTTCGGGACAATACCGCTCGTTGATACAGTAATATGCCGTTGTCCAATGTTCAAGCCCTTTTCATGAATCATAATTCGTAAAAATTTCATCGTCGCTTCGTAATTTTCGAATGGCTCGCCCGTGCCCATGATAACGATGCTGCTTACCCGCTCGTCGCGAGCATCAAGGATCTTCTGCGCCTGAACCACTTGGGCAACAATTTCTCCGGGCGTCAGGTTTCGCTTCAAACCGCCAAGCGTCGACGCGCAGAACGTACAGCCTACTTTACACCCGACTTGGGTCGTAACGCAAATGCTGTTGCCGTAGTTGTGTTTCATGATGACCGTCTCGATCGCATGATCGTCATGCAGACCGAATAGGAACTTCACCGTTCCATCCTTAGATTCGTACTTGGCGATTTCATTCAGCGTGACGAACGCAAACTGGTCGTCCAGCTTTTGCCTCAGCGTTTTCGATAGGTTGGTCATTTCCTCGAAAGAGCTGACGCGTTTCACATACAGCCAATCAAAAATCTGACCGCCGCGAAAAGCGGGTTCTCCCTGCTCCACAGCCCACTGCTGCAGTTCTTCCAAAGAGTAATCGTATATAAAGGGTTTCATTTTCACACACCTGTTCTATTCAATATCGTATGCCCTGCTCTATTCATTCTTCCCATTTTATCATAAATCGCCTGCACACTAAAGGGGAGCGGGCTTGGCGGCATTTGAGCCTATAGCTTTCTCTCAAGCCAGGTCCTTCGGTCGTATTTTCGGGAGCCAATTCGATCGGCATTCGATTCTATTAAATTTTTAACCAAGGACTATTGTACCGCTAGATCGCAGGATACACAAAATAACCTCAAAAAATCTTCCGCTATGTTGAAAAATCCGAGCCAGAGCCTTTTCAGGCCTGGGCTCGGATTTTCTGAGCGAGCTCAATGCGTGACCATCGGATGAAAATCATCCCGGCTGGAACGCTTCGCGTCGTAAAATGCGACATCGCCGTCATCCAGTAAAAAACTTCGTCCATAGGGATCAGTCACACTTTGGTCAAAACCTTCCATTTCCCGCCACTGGTTCATCAACGGGGCACGGATATACTGCAAATAAGGCTGATTGGTTTTACCGTCGCGGACCGTCTCGATATTAAAGTTCACGACAATGTACCCGTCCTTCAGAAAAACCTCCGACTTGTCCGTCAATCCGCCATGGGTCCGCCCGTATTCGGCCACATTGGTTCCGGCCTTGACCACATAAGGATCCGCGGGCAAGCTGTATTCCCCGTACCACTTCTGCACGGCGGCACTTGCTCTGGCCGGATCAACACCAGACGGCAGTCCGCTTTGCGGCCCAATCAGCGTGCGAAGATCGGCAGGCAACCGAAGCAAGCGGAACCCGCCTACCGGCGTCTTTTCCCTGGTCATCTTTTTGATGAAATTTTGTACAAATTGCGTCCTGCCGATCCCGGCGATCTGGTCAAAAGTATAGTCGTGATCGTATTTATAAAGCGCAGTATCCGTCAGTTCCCGAACCGGAACATTACGCAGCCGGTCGTTTAAAATGACATATCGCTGAACCCTGTCGCTTGGGGAGCCGATTTTCACATAACTTTGGCTGCCGGCATGGTAATAAAGATCCACCGGTGTTCGGGTACTATTCTTGGCGCTAATAAAATCGAACGAAGGCGTGATCACGATTTGATCCTGGGGCCCGAACATATTTCCTTTTGTCTTCAAATCAAATTTGAAATGGTAGCCGGTTTTGATCACCGCGTTTTTGTACAACGGATGGCTTCCGGGCCGGATCGGCAGCGTATATTGCGACGTGTTTCCCCTGGGTGCTCCGTCGATTCCGTTCAAGCCTACCCAGTAGGAAGTTCCGGTCGGAGCCGTGTTGCCGGAACCGGTTCGAAATACCGTTTCCCAATTGTAATCGGCAATATCGGTCACCCGGAAATCGTAGACCCGTCCAATGGCGTCGACGGGAACCGTATCAAAGGCAATATGGTTCGTCCAATCAAAATTCGCGTTGGTCTGTTTGGTCGCGCCAGAAGGAGCATTGTGCGCAATCGTTCGAAACTCCACGTCGTAAAACCCTTCATCCACCCACACCGGCAAATAAAATCCAAACGATTCTTGGGTTTTATTTACCTCGATCCAGGTATTCTTCGGATGAAATACAGTTTTCGTAACGTCATATACGTCAAAGGGAAAGCGAACCTGCTTGCTGCCGATGTACTTCAGGTAATCTCGATTCCCGTATCCAAGGTAATTGTTGTGCTGACCGCTGTTCGGCATTTCTACGGTAAAGGGCCTGTCAAGAATAATGGCGGAACGCCCCCCCGCAGGATTCGTTTTCTGGTTATGCGCCTTATCATCGGATACGGCGGGATAAATGACGACAGGCGTGTGCACCGTTACGGGATTTATCCCGTATATAGGAAAATTACGATCTGCACCCCCGTTAATATTTCCGCTCATAATCCCGTACAAAATCGTTCCGTCGCTGGGCTCGTTGGCGCTGTTTACTTTAGTCATCGGAATGATATGCCCGGGGCTGTAAAGAACGTTCTCATTAATCGACGGCGCCACGGGGATTCTTGATGGAGTCGGCCCGGACTCATCCGTCTCCGCTCCGTTCATGATCGTATTGCTGTTAAAGGTTAACGTGTCGTTCTTGACTTTAATCTTGTTAACGGCGTCTTGAGCAAAAGATTCCAAGTCCTCCGCCTGAGGATCAGGCGGCTCCTTGCCGCCCCGCATGCTCCCGGAGGGAGCTTCTACCGGATTGGGAAAGGTTGGCGCTGTATACCCGCCGGATTGGTTGACCGTATAGGTAGGAGGCGCGTAGCCACTTGGTTGAATATGAATGGAGTTCCCTTCAAACGCATAATTCTCCAGCGCGGCCTCGTTGATTCGGTACACCTCCAAATTGTCGATCACCCAATAAGAGTAAGGTCTTTCGATGGTGTAGGAATGCGTGACCAATTCGGACTTGTGCTGGGGATCCGGCTCCATATGCGTTTTCCCGTCTTTATCAGTTACTTCTTTTCCCGGATCCCAGGTCAGTTCATAGGTTCGGTTCACCGTAACCTCAAAAGTACAGATCCCTTTCATTTCAACGAATTTATTTTGGGATAAATAACTCTTGGCAAGCACATTCCCGTACAAGCTTTCCGTAGTAGGTATCCCGTCCAGGACGTCAAACCGCTCCTTTCCGCGGCTGTCCGCTTTGATTACCGCACTGACACCGGGATCATTTAAAGGAACTTCCATCACGTTTCCGCTGGGCGCCGGCTCAGTACAGCCGGGATCTCCGCCCCCAGGTTCGTCCGGATCGCCAGGGTCTGTCGTAGATCCGTCATCCGGTTTGTAATAGACCTTCATCTTGTCCGGGTACTGATACGTATAGGACGTAAGAATAAACCAGTTCGAGTTCAAGTAATACATCATGGCTGCGTTGCCGCCTGCGGGAAGGGGGACTTTGATTCCTTCATGATCATAGGTTTGTATGTAATGCACTTCTACTTCGTCAAGACTTTTGACTATGAGACTTCCAATTTTGGTTGTCGGATCAACTACTCCAATTCCATCTGGGTATTTAACATTATCCCTTCCTATTTCAACCGCAACGTTAATCCCATCTTGTGTTTTATTTAATTGTTTCAAAAGCTGAAGGTCATCGTCAATAACACCAGTCTTAAAGTTCCCACTATAGTAATTTCTGTTCATATATGCTTTTGTACGTATTGAAGTAACAGGTATGTCCACTTTGACACCCGGATACAAATCGGCACCATTTGCATCTTTTGGAATATTGAACTGATTTAATATAGTATAGGTTCCACTACCAGGCGTCCATTTTATAGCATTTGCTGAGCGCTGCCAAGCAAAAAATCCACCAAACTCCATTTTATTTTGATCGGTTGAAACTTGTACCTGTTCTCCAACTAATTTTACTTTTTCGTCTATTGTTCGCCTACCTACGTTGATAGTTTTGATAACATTACTATCCAAAAAGAACTCAATTTTTGTAATTATATTTCCCGCACCTGCATCTTCCTTGATTCTAGGCTCCATCGTTTTGAATTTAGTAAAAACCGATCCGGGAATGTCAAGTCGATTATCCTCACTTAGGCTGTAAGGAATTCCTTTTTCCGGCATACTTTGCTCTCCTGGAGCAGCTTTAGCTGTTCCTAATATGGATGTTAAAGGAAGCAAAAGAAAACTGGAAAGTAGGATTGCCGGAATATTTCTTTTGAACAATTTTCATCACCTTACTTTTGTTTTATGTAAGGGCCATTAACTCTTAATAATGTGTTTATTTGGTAACCGTAGTGGGTTTGAACAGGTGTATAGATGTTTATTTCAATAGGGTGAATTCCTTGAGTCCAGCCCGTTTTAGGTAATAAATACCCTTTTATATCACCAAACTTTTCATGGAAGATAGATCCCAATCCATTTAACTTTCCTTTATTAAATGCATCTTGGTCTGAAGATACAATCCCATCAATACTATAAGAAGGACCATTGGGTTCAGGATAATATAAATTTGTATCTTTATTATAAATTTCCTGTCCTTTGAACATAAGAAAATAACTTGGCGGTAGCTTAGTAACTTGCATATATTTAGTTGGAATATTGTTTACCATCGAAGGAAAGTACATCCACTTCACTTCCTCCAATGGCGGAAGCAGCTTTAAATTCGGGTCGTGGGGGTCTTCGAGGTCGATGGCGATCAACGCTTCCAGTTCACCCTTGTATTTGCCGTTTCCCGGGTCGACCACCATCTTGTCTTTGCGCCAAAGTTCTTCGATCGGTTTGCCCTGCAGCTGCTCTTCGCTGGTGACAAAAACCTCCGGCATGACCGTGAAAATATTCGTACCGTGCCAAGCCAGCTCGGCACTGGATACGGCGTATTTATCCACCGGCAGCTTGCCGCCGGCTTTTACCGTCAAAATCCGCTCAACAATGGTTACGGCTTGCGCCCGGGTGGTTGTTTTGTCCTCGCCAAGCTCACCTTGACCGAGGCCGGTGATCAGACCTTTTTTTGCTGCGAGATACATCCATTTGCTGTTGTCGTTCGTGGTTTCCCCCGCAGCCCTGGCCGAGATACGCCCCATTTCCCCTCGCGTGATGTTTTGGGCCCACTGTTTCTCCTCGTTGGCAAAATCGGAAACGTTATAGAAGCCTTGTTCCTGCGCCGCGGCTGCATAAGACACATACCACGCCCCATTAGCTTCAGCCACAGAAATTCCAAGCGCACTCACGACCATTTTAATGAACTCACTGCGGCTGATCGGCTGATCCGGCTTGAATAGATCCCCCGGATAACCGGTTACATACCCTTTACTCACAGCCGTTCGGATTGCAGCACTGGCCCAATGGTTTGGCTTCACATCGGTAAAGCCGGCATTTTCCTTGTCCGCGATTATTGGAGTAATCGTGTTCCCTCCGTTATCCTTGGCATTCTCCTCGGCCGCCACACGAGCAGGCATAATCACCGCTGTCGAAGCGGAATAAGCAGCGCCGATCATAACCGAAAATAGCATTACTCCGCCGATACCGGCTGCCATCCATTTTTTCATCATTCTTGCGCTCCTATCTGATTTGGTTTTACAACCCTTTGCCATTTACCGGCAAAATATGTATCTCCACACATTCGCCTTTTTCCGTTAAATGACCTCCTTTCTTATTACTAAATTGATAATAAAAGTAAAATCAGGCAAATAAAAAAACACACCTTGCCATCGAATAACGATGATAAGGTGTGCTTCACCTGCCCCCATTATATTACACAAATTTCCATCCGTAAACGCCCAAAACGAAAATGTTTCAGCATTCAGCACAGAGGGGAGCCGTTCCTAAATGATTTGCCGCTTTACCAGCCGTGCGATATAAAATCCGTCCGAATGGTAATCCTGCGGCAAAAGCTGCAGTCCAACGTCTTCCCAGACTTGTGCTGCCCTCAAGGCCTCGCTCCAGCCGCCGGACGGATCTCCGGCCAACTCAAATTCCTGGTGCCGGCTTACAAACTGCTTCACCATCTCCGCATTTTCCCGCGGTTCAATCGTGCAGGTGCTGTAGACCAATACGCCTCCGGGCTTCAGCAAACCGCAGACCGCATCCAGCAGTTCATGCTGTACGCCGGAAATTTCAGAAATATCCCCAGGCGTCTTAGCCCATTTCAAATCGGGTTTCCGGCGGATCACGCCAAGCCCCGAGCAAGGCGCATCGAGCAGAATTCGGTCAAAAGATTCCGGCTCGAACCGCTCGCCCAGCTTCATGGCGTCTCCCGACAAAGTGCGTATATTGGCAAGCCCCAAACGTTCGGCGTGGTCCTCGATCAATTTGCCCTTGTGCGGATGAATGTCGTTCGACACCACCTCGCCGGTTCCCCCCATCTTCTCGGCGATATGGCATGTCTTTCCGCCGGGAGCGGCGCAGCAGTCCAGCACGGCCATTCCGGGCTTCGGATCCACCGCGTCGGCCACCAGCATCGAGCTTTCGTCCTGAACGGACAGGAGACCGTCGCGATACCAGGGCGTAAGCGCCATATTCCCGCCGCTATGTACGATAATCCCGTCCGGCGAAATTTCCGAAGGCGCCGCTTTCAGCCCCTGCTCCTCCATCAACCGCAGCATCTCTTCCCGGCTGACCCGGGAACGATTGATCCGTACGCTGACCGAAGGAGGTTCGTTGTTGGCCCGGCAAATCGCTTCCGCCACCGGCTCGCCGAATTGTTCGATCCAGCGGGAGACCATCCATTCCGGATGGGAATGTTCCAGGGCAATCCGGCTAACGGCCGGCAAATCGGCTGGAATTCGAAGCTCGTCCTTCCGCCGCAGCACGCTGCGAAGAACCCCGTTCACCATACCGGAAATTCCTTGATGTCCCCGCTTTTTGGCAATGTTGACCGCTTCGTTCACCGCCGCATGCGGCGGAATCCGGTCCAGATAATGCAGTTGGTAAAAGCTCATGCGCAGCAGGTTCCGAACCCATGGCTGCAGTTTGGCCAGTCCTTTGGAAACAAAGGGCTCCAGCAGATAATCGATCGTGTTGAGCCGAGAAATCGTTCCGTAGACAAGCTCGGTTGCCAGACCCGCATCCGGTCCGGTTAAACCCGATTTTTGCAGCGCTCCGTTCAGCAGCAGATTGCTGTAAGCTCCTTCCTGCTCAACCGCGGTCAAGACCTGCAACGCGGTATTCCGTGCCGAAGGTTTTGCCGCCGGCGCCGACCCTTGAACCGATCCGGCTTTCGAACCCGGATTGCCAACGCGGGAAGAACGTTCCACTTTGGGGCCGTCTGTTACTCGTTTACCGTCTGTTACTCGTTTGTCGTCCGATCCTCTTTGGGTGCGCCGGCCGCCTTGATCCCCCCGAGCGCCGCCATTTTGCACACGGTTCATGACAATACCGTCCCTTTTTTCATAACGCCGCCGCGAATGAATTCAGCGGCAGTCATCGTTTTTTTGCCGGCGGGCTGAACCTGGGTCAGCCAAACGGAGCCGTCTCCCGTCTTGACCTCAATCCCGTTCGCCGACAAATCCAGCACCGTCCCGGGGGCTTGTCCCGCCGCCGCGCCGGACGAGGCTTCTGGACCATCCGCGGGTTTGGCGACCGCCCAGACTTTGAACACCTCGCCGTTCCACGTCGTAAACCCGCCGGAAAACGGCACCAGCCCCCGCACCCGGTTAAAAATATCCCGCGACGAAGCCGTCCAATCGATCTGCTCATCATCCCGCGTCAGGTTGGGCGCATAGGTCGAATCCGCGTCGTTTTGCGGAATTCTCGCCGCCGTCCCGGCCAAAATCAAGGGCAACTGCTCGATCAACAAGCGGGCGCCGGCCTGACTCAGTTTTTCAAAAACCGTACCCGAGGTATCCTCATCCTCGATCGGAACCACCGTGTTGGCGATCATGTCGCCGGTATCCAGTCCTTCCGCCATATACATCAGCGTGATTCCGGTTTCTTTCTCGCCGCCTATGATCGAGCGCTGAATCGGAGCGCCGCCCCGATATTTCGGCAAAAGCGAGCCGTGAACGTTCAGGCAGCCATACTGCGGGAGCTCAAGCACGCCCTTCGGCAGAATTTGGCCGTATGCGGCGGTCACAATAAGATCGGGCTGCAGCACCGCCAATTCGGCGACGGCTTCAGGAGCCCGCATCCGTCCCGGCTGCAGCACGGGAATACCATGCCGCAGCGCCGCTTCTTTAACCGGGGTCGGGGTCAAAATTTTCTTGCGTCCCTGCGGACGGTCCGGCTGCGTCACGACGCCCACGACGTTGTAACCTTCACGCAGCAGAGCCTCCAGGGAAGGAACTGCAAATTCCGGAGTTCCCATAAAAACGAGATTCATCAAAAGATCACTCCTTTTCTTCCTCTTCGCCTTCTCCTTCGGGAGGAATTTCGTACACTCTTTCCGCGATGTCCGTGTAAAGCACGCCGTTCAAATGATCGATTTCGTGCTGAAAAGCTCTTGCAAGAAGCTCGGATCCGGTATAAGTCACTTCATTTCCGTTCCGGTCCAGCCCCTTGACCGTCACCGTCATCGCGCGGCGTACATCCCCACGCAGTCCCGGGATGCTGAGGCAGCCTTCAGGACCAAACTGCTCGCCCTCCGTAGAGACGATTTCAGGATTGATCAGCTCGATCAATCCGTTTTCGTCGCCGACGTCAACCACGATAGCCCGTTTCAGAATGCCCACCTGGGGCGCGGCCAAACCTACGCCGTCTGCGTCATACATCGTATCCGCCATGTCGGTGAGCAGCTTCTGCACGTTTGGCGTAATTTTCTTGACTTCCTTCGCTACCTGGTGCAGCACCTCATCGGGTTCATGAACAATAATGCGAATTGCCATCTATTTAACACCATCCTTTAGCATTCTTCTCTAAAAAAAGTATATGTCATGATTGCTCGGTTCGTCTTCAAAATACGTTGTCCCCGCCACAATAATCTGTTGATTCAGCGAAAAAGCAGCTACGTGAAAAATTCAATTCCGTTACATCAGCATCTGCGGGTCCACATCGATGCTGATCTGAAACGAAGCGTCCCGCAGGTTGTCCACCGTCGCGGCCGTTATCTCCCTAACCAGTCCAACCGCATCCACATCGCCCCGGTATTTGACCATACACTGGAACCGGTAGCGGTTTTTGATCCGCGGGATCGGCGAGGCAACCGGGCCAAGGATGTCCAGCGCCGCCGGCGTGAACCGGTCGAGGCTGCCAAACCACCCTCGCCGCTGCGCCTGAGCCCGCAAATCGCCGGCGAAGTTCTCCGCCATGCGCAGCAGCAGCGGAAGCTTCTCATGCGATAACGTGACTAGAATCAAGCGGCTGTATGGCGGATAATGCATCGCCTTTCGATGATTCAGTTCCTCGCGCACAAATGAATGATAATCATGGCCGCTGGCATGGATAATTGAATAATGCTCCGGCATATACGACTGAATGAACACCTCGCCAGGAAGCTGATGCCGCCCCGCGCGCCCGGCTACCTGCGTCAGCAGTTGGAACGTCTTCTCCGCCGAGCGGAAATCGGGAAAGTTCAGCGCCGTATCCGCCGCGATGACTCCAACCAGCGTCACATCCGGAAAATCGAGTCCCTTGGCAACCATTTGCGTGCCGAGGAGGACGTCGCCTTTTTTCTCGCGAAACGTCTGCAGCAGCTTTTCATGCGAACCTTTTTCGCTGGTGGTGTCCACATCCATTCGGATCACGCGGATACCCGGAAACAGCTTAGCCAGCTCTGCTTCAACCCGCTGCGTTCCGGTTCCGAAATACCGGATATGTTCGCTTCCGCATTCCGGGCAGACGGATGGCGCCGTTTCGGCGTATCCGCAGTAGTGGCAGCGCAGATTATTCGACTTCTGATGATAAGTCAGCGAAATATCGCAATCGGGACAGGTCGCCACGTATCCGCAAGTCCGGCACATCACAAACGTGGAGAAACCCCGCCGGTTCAAAAACAGGACGGTTTGCTCCCCGCGTTCGAGCCGCGTGGCGATTCCCTTATGCAGACTGCGGCTGAACATGGAGCGGTTGCCTTCCTTCAGTTCTTCCCGCATATCGACGATATGAACCCCGGGAAGCCGGCTTCCCGACGGACGTTGCTTCATTTCCAGGAGCACCGGGGCAAAACCGCCCGTATCTCCGCCCCCGGAACGGGCGGCATGATAGCTTTCCAGCGAAGGCGTGGCCGAGCCCAAAATCACGGCCGCCCCATGCTGCGAAGCCCTTCGCACAGCTACGTCCCGAGCATGGTACTTCGGTGATTCCTCCTGTTTGTACGAGGTTTCATGCTCCTCGTCCATGACGATCAGCCCTAGGTTCGAAAACGGGGCAAATATCGCGGAACGGGCGCCAACCACCACTTCAACGCGGCCTTCGCGGATTTTGCGCCATTCGTCATAACGTTCTCCGTTGGAAAGGCGGCTGTGCATCACGGCGACTTGTTCGCCAAACCGTCCTTTGAACCGTTCAACCATCTGCGGCGTCAGGGAAATTTCCGGAACGAGCACGATGGCCTGACGTCCCAGCGAAAGACAGCGTTCGATCGTTTGCAGATAGACCTCCGTTTTGCCGCTGCCCGTAACGCCATGCAGGAGAAAAGCCTCGGGCTCGCGGGCATCAAGAGCACGGGAAAGGCGCCCATAAACAACCTCCTGCTCAGGCGTCCGCTTCAGCGGTTCGCTGCTTTGAAACCTCCGGTTCCGGTAAGGATCGCGGAATACCTCCACGTCTTCGATTAAGGCAAACCCTTTCTCGGCCAATTTTTTGACTGTGCCAGCCGTCACCCCCAAGGTGGATAGAACCTCCTGCAGGGATAACGGGAGTCCGACTTCCAGCAAAAACTGCAGCACTTCCTTCTGCCGGCGGGCCTGCGCGCCAAACGACGCGAGCGCCGTTTCCGCCTCCTCTCCGCTCACTGCGGCGGATACGACTTTTACCGTTTTTTTGCCGATCTTATCCTTAATCGCTTGACTTTCGGCCAATAGGCCTCGGGCAAGCATATCTTTGATCAATGTCCCCCGTTCGGGAAAGTTGCTGCCCAGCTGGGTCATCGCAACCGTTCCGGCAAGTTTGACATACGCGATGATTTCCTCTTCCTCCCGGGTCAATAGCACCGGCCGATTGAACAAGTCGTTTGCAACTAAAGCCTCGTCGGAATCGCGATCAAACGCATCCTGGGCGGGCCCCTCTTCCGCCAGACGAATATACCTTTCCGCCTTCCCTTTTAAGGCGGCCGGTATCATCGCCTGCAAAGCGGCGATCATGCTGCACGCGTATTTGCGGCTCATCCATTCGGCGAGCTCGACCAGATCCGTAGGCAGCGGCGGCAGCAAATCCAGCAGCTCCTGGATCGGTTTCATCCGGGCCTCGTCCATTTCGGAACGTTCGTGCAAGGACACCACAAAGCCCTGAACCGTCCGGCGTCCGAACGGAACACCCACCCGGCTTCCGACTTCAATCCAGTCCGTGATGGATTCAGGGATCAAATAATCAAAAGGCCGATCGGTCTCCCGGCTCGGCACATCTACGATTACTTTGGCCATTCTATATTTCATTCGGCGGCTCCTGCGCCGCCGGCCAAACGACCGGCCGCCAGCTCCATAATTTTGAGGCCAACCTCATCCTTGGAGAGCAGCGGCAAAGACTCAATGAGCCCGGAGGCGTCGTATATTTGCACCACATTCGTTTCGGAGCCGAATCCTGCGCCTTCCGCGGTAACATCATTCGCCACGAGCAGATCGCAATTTTTGCGGCGAAGCTTTTCCAACGCATGTTTTTCCAAATCGTCGGTTTCGGCAGCGAATCCGATCAGGAGCTGGGTGGTCTTGTTCTTCCCCAGAGTCTCCAGGATATCGATATTTTTTACCAATTCGAGCACCATAGAGTCATCCGTTTTTTTAATTTTTCGGGCAGCCGTTTCTTTCGGGCGATAATCGGCCACGGCAGCCGCTTTGACCATAATGTCAGTCGTACCCCACTCCGCCATCACCGCTTCGTACATATCCTGCGCCGATTCGACGCGAATCAGCGGGATTCCGGGAGGCAGGGGCGCCTGCGTCGTGCCGGCGATTATTTTCACGTCCGCTCCAAGCCGTTCGGCCGCCTTCGCTACGGCAAAGCCCATTTTCCCGGAAGAGTCGTTGGAAATGTAACGAACCGGGTCGATCCGTTCCACCGTTCCGCCTGCAGTAACCACGACTTTTTTGCCGGCAAGCGGTTTATCGGCCCAGCGCTCCCTGCGGGCAAAATAATCGTCCACCACGGCCGCGATCGTCTCCGGTTCTTCCATCCGGCCCTTGCCTGTGTACCCGCAGGCAAGCAGACCTTCACCCGGTTCGATCATCAGTACGCCGCGCGAAGACAACTCCATCAAATTGCGCATCACTGCAGGATGGGTGTACATGTGCACGTTCATCGCCGGAGCCAGCATGATCGGCGCCTGCGTGGCCAGCAAAGTCGTCGACATCATATCATCGGCGATACCGGCCGCCATTTTGCCGATGATGTTGGCTGTAGCCGGGGCAATAAGCACGAGATCCGCCCAATCGGCGATTTGAATATGCGCAATCGTTTCAGGATTCTTTTCGTCAAAGGTGTCGGTGTAAACGGGATTCTTCGCCAGCGATTGCATCGTTAACGGCGTAATGAACTTGGTGGCGGAATCGGTCATCACAACGCGAACCTCGGCTCCCAGCTTCACCAGCTTGCTGCACAAGGATGCGGCTTTGAAGGCGGCAATGCCGCCGGTAACGCCCAGCAAAATCTTTTTACCTGTTAACATCGGTATCCCCTCGCTTTCTTTCCCATACAGAAAAAAATAACAACCTCTCGGTTGTCGTAAGGCAGCCCGGAGGCCGAAAAATTATTCTTGATCCGCAGATCCGTTTTCGTCTTTTTTGATCCGGACGTAGTCGCCGTATATCTCTTCGAGAGCTACGCCTACCTGCTTATGGGATTTGGGTTGCTTAAGTTCGGTTTTCTCGCCTTCGCGAAGCTGTCTCGCTCTGCGGGAAGCCGCTACAACTAAAGAATATTTGCTCCCGACTTTGCCGAGCATCTTGTCAATGGATGGATACAGCATTTCGTTACACCTCTTCTTTTGGACTAAATCGCCGATACAGACTTAATCGCAATCTTTTCTGATTTTACAATGTTCGGCGATAATAATGGATTGTATTCTTTGGCAAGCTAAATCGATTTCGTCGTTCAAAACGGCATAATCGTAATTTTCCAGCAAGCCGATCTCTTGGGCCGCTACAGACATTCGATGATCGATCGTCGCCTGGTTCTCCGTCCCTCGCCCCTGAATGCGCCCTTTGAGCTCATCCAGCGATGGCGGCAGCAAAAACACGAACACGCCTTCAGGGAATTTTTCTTTGACCTTCAGCGCGCCTTGGACTTCGATTTCCAAAATGATGTCCTTGCCGCTTTCGATCGTTTGTTCCACGAAGTCGCGCGGAGTTCCGTAATAATTGCCCACATACTCCGCATGCTCCAGAAGCTGGTCGTGCGCAATCATTTCTTGAAACTGCTCGCGGCTTTTGAAAAAGTAATTAACTCCGTTTTCTTCGCCTAGACGCGGCTGTCTTGTCGTTGCGGAGACCGAATAAACCAGCTCCGGCATACGTTGTCTAAGCTCGGTACACACCGTCCCTTTTCCCACGCCCGATGGTCCCGATAAAACAATAAGCAATCCTTTTGCCATATTTCTCTCCATACTATTCGTCATTGTCCTCATCTTTCGTGGACAAACGATGGGCTACCGTTTCCGGCTGGACAGCCGAAAGAATGACATGATCACTGTCCGTAATGATAACCGCGCGCGTACGGCGGCCGTATGTGGCATCAATGAGCATATGCCGGTCTCTCGCCTCTTGGATGATCCGTTTGATCGGCGCGGATTCCGGACTGACGATCGAAATGATTCGGTTGGCCGATACGATATTTCCGAAGCCGATATTAATCAGTTTAATTCCCATGTTCAGGTAGTTCCCCCTATTTATTTGACTCACCTAGCGCGTCAAAATAATCGTTATTCGAGATTCGCCGCTTGCTCGCGAATTTTCTCCAGTTCCGCTTTCATTTCAACGACCAGGCCTACCAGAGCCAAATGATTGGCTTTAGATCCAATCGTATTGGTTTCCCGGTTCATTTCTTGTATCAAAAAATCCAGTTTGCGCCCGATCGGTTCCTTGGCGTCCAGCAGCTTGCGGCACTGTTCGAAATGGCTTTTCAGCCGGATGAGCTCTTCGTCGATATTGGAGCGATCCGCAAATAGTGCCACTTCCGTCGCAAATCTCTGCTCGTCGTAAGCTCCTTCAAGCAGTTCGGAAAGACGCCCCGAAAGACGGCTGCGATAATCCTTTACGACCTCTGGAGCCAATCTCGTAAGCTCGGCATGAATCGACTCAAGCTTGCCGAGCCGGCTATCCAGATCGGACATTAAATGAAGTCCTTCCTGCTCCCGCATGGCGATGAGTCCAACCAGCGCCTCTTCCAATCCTTCACTGAGAACCCGCTCCCACTCATCCGCGGATGGTCCCAAAGAGGACTGCAGATCCGGAGCGGTTAAAACGTCAGGCAAGGAAAGCAAATCCTTGGCGCTTAAGCGAGCCTCAATTCCATACTCTTTCCCGAGCACTTCGGCGGCCCGGATATAGGCCTCCACTACGGAAGCGTTCAGTACCAACGGAAGGGAGCTTGCTTCGTCTCGTTCCTTGCTGATATATACATCAATCCGTCCCCGTTTGACATGGCGCTGAACCAAACGCCGGAGCCCGTCTTCATAGCAAGTCCACTCTCGCGGCATTCGAAGAACGATTTCGGCATATCGGTGATTGACGGATTTAATCTCGAATTGCACATTGTATCCGCCATAATTCTTGGCGGATCCCCCGTATCCTGTCATACTGTGCGACAAAGGCATCACATCCGTTACCCTATTGTAATTGATTATGTTAAGCGAGACAAGTGGGACAAGTCCTGTTTTGATTTCTCCCGGACATATTCCATTAAAGATACGTTCATCTCATAGAACATGAACGGCGTCATCAGATAAATCCCGTTAAAATGCTCCGTAACCGTATCCAGCAGCTCTTTGGCGATCTCTACCCCCATCGCCCGCCCTTCGGCTCCCTGCAGCCCGTCCATCCGTTTCCGAACCTCCTCGGAAAGCTGGATGCCCGGCACTTCATTATGAAGATACTCGGCATTTTTTCCGCTGGCGAGCGGCATGATCCCGATGAATATCGGAATGTCCAGATGAGCCGTCGCCTCTTTGATCCGCACGACCAGCTCGGGATCGTAGATCGGCTGGGTCATAATGTAGTCGGCGCCGGCCGCGATTTTTTTCTCCAAACGTTCCACCGCTTTATGGAGGTGCTTGACGTTCGGATTAAAGGCGGCTCCGACCACGAAATTCGCCTTTTGCTTGAGAGGTTTGCCCGAAAAGGCAGTGCCGTCGTTAAGCTGTTTGATCATGCGGATGATTTCGAATGATGTCAGATCGTAGACGGAGCTTGCTCCCGGCAAATCGCCAAACCGGGCGGGGTCGCCCGTCACCGCAAGCACGTGGTCGATGCCAAGCGCGTCAAATCCCATCATGTGCGACTGCGTGCCGATAAGGTTCCGGTCGCGGCAGGCAATGTGCACCAGCGGCCGAAGGCCAAGCTCGGTCAAAACCAGATGGCCCAGCGCCATATTGCTCATTCGGGTCACTGCCAGCGAATTATCGGCCATTGTCAGCGCATCGACGCCGGCCGCTTTAAGCGCAGCGGCCCCCTCCATGAACTTGCCGATATCCAGGTCGCGCGGAGGGTCAAGCTCCACGATCACCGTAGGGCGCTGCTTCACAAGCTCGACAATACTTGGCGCGCGTCCCGCGATTTGCCCGCCAGCGGCTTCGTCCGCAGCCGGCTTCAGTTCTTTCAGCAGTACGGATGTGCGCGGCGCCGGCAACGCTTTGCCTTCGGGCAAAGGTTCGGGGACGTAACTCGCCAGCGCCTTTGCCGTTGCGGCGATATGCTCCGGCGTCGTTCCGCAGCACCCGCCGATCAGATGCGCCCCCAGATCGGCAAAGGATACGGCGCATTCGCCAAAATATTCCGGCCGCGCTCCATATACATATTCCCCATCCACATAGTCCGCCAAACCCGCATTCGGAAATACCGAAAGCGGAACGTTCAGCGGGCCTCCCAAGTCCTCCATCACGCTCATGATGCCTTTCGGGCCGGAGTGGCAGTTGAAGCCAAGCACATCGGCTCCTTCGCGGCTAAGGATGGCGAACGCCTCCGGAATCGCAAAGCCGTCCAGCGTCCGGCCGACCTGATCGACCGCAAACTGGCAAATCACCGGGAGATCCGTTAAATGCCGGGCCTGATTCAGGGCAATCCGAATTTCCTCCAGATCGTAAAAAGTCTCGAGCAGCAGCGCGTCCACATTTTCGCTAAGCAGGGCAGCAATTTGCCGTTCAAAGTATTCGTTCAGCTCTTGAATGGTTACGTTGATCCTTTTGCCCCCGCGGATTGAACCGACGGCGCCGGCCACAAAAGCTTGGTCTCCCGCAGCTTTTCTGGCAATTCGCACCGCGGCGCGGTTGATTTCCTCCACCTTGGCTTCAAGGCCATACTTCGCCAGCTTATAATAGTTGGCGGAGAAGGAATTGGTTTCTATCAGCCTTGCTCCCGCGTCGATATAACGGCGGTGCACGTCGCCGATCACTTCAGGATGCAGCAGATTGAATTCTTCGTATGAAATGCCGACCGGGAACCCCAGTTGGTACAAATACGTTCCCATGGCTCCGTCGCCGACCACAACTTCATTTTCCCAGGTTTTTCGCAAATCCGGCTTCATGCTGTATCCTCCTGACTGCCATGTCGGCTGTTTCCGATACCGGGAACGGTTATTCCCGCACGTTGGCTTTTGTTCATATTAATGTATCATAAATCGCTGTGAATGGTAAGGAAATGCTTGTAAAGAAAGCCGGGAACCTGAAATGACAGGTCCCCGGCTTTCAAATCGTTAGGCTGCGTGCCGCAGCAGGCCGTTCAACTTCCGAACTTATGCTTCGATGCTGCCTTTGTAGACCGCTTCCGCAGGTCCGGTCATGTAGACGTGATTGTCTTTTTCGCTCCATTCAATGAAAAGATCCCCGCCTTTAAGCCCGATCCAGGCCGCGCGGTCCGTCAAACCGTTAAGCACGGATGATACCAGCGTGGCGCAAGCGCCCGTCCCGCAGGCCAGCGTAGGTCCGGCGCCGCGTTCCCATACGCGCATTTCCACCCGGTCGCGCCCTTTCACGGTAGCGAATTCCACATTAATCTTACGCGGGAAATACGGATGCACTTCGAGCTTCGGCCCCCAGGTCGTCAAATCGAAATTCGGCGCGTCCTCCACATAGATGACGCAATGAGGATTGCCCATCGAAACGGCGGTGAATTCAAATTCACGGCCCTCAGCTTCAATCGGCCGGCGAAGCACCGGATTTCCTTCAATGGTGGTCGGAACGGTCAGGCCATCCAAGATCGGCTCGCCCATATCGACCCGGACCGTTTTGACGATACCCGACTCAACTTTAAGGGTCACCGGCTGTACGCCGGCACCGAGCGTTTCGATCGTAATGTTCTCTTTATTAATATAGCCGTTATCATAGACATACTTGGATACGCAGCGAATGGCATTGCCGCATTGCTCCGCTTCCGAGCCGTCCGAGTTGATGATCCTCATTTTGAAATCGGCTTTCTCCGAAGGCAGGATGAATACAAGTCCGTCTCCACCCGCACCGAAAAAGCGATCGCACCATTTTATAGCCAGCTCGGAGACATTCTCCGGCAATTCTTGCTCTCCGTAAAAGACAAGGAAATCATTCCCCAGTCCGTGCATTTTCGTGAATTCCACCGTGCTCCACTCCTCCATCGCTTTTCGAAGTCTCCCCGAATGCGGTTCATTCGGATCTGATCCCATTATATCAAGGAATCCGGAAACTGCAGCTTTATGGGTTCAGTCTATATTTTGCCGGGTGGAAAAGCTATTGATTTTATGCACGAATATTTGTACTTTTCACCGGGATCAGCTGCCGGCTTCCGCCTCTGAATTTGCGGCGGCGGTTGCCCGACCAGACGCTGCCCGCGCCGAGCAAGAAGGTCGGAATGCCGGCGGCGACAAGGGTGATGGCCCATTCGCGCGTTCCGAGCGGTACGGTTTTGAAGATCGGCTGAAGCGGTTCGATGTACATAACGGCAAGCAGCAGAGCTATGGACGAAAGCACAGCCATGACGAGATACTTGTTCTGCAAAATATTGCGGTGAAAAATCGATCTTGAGCTTCGGCAGTCAAACACGTGAATCAACTGAGCCATAACCAGCGTCGCGAACGCGACCGATTGCGCTTTGACCAATTGGGCTGCATCATTCGGAGCGTATTGGAGCGTCAGCCAGAAAGCGCCAAGCGTGCACAGCCCGATCAGCAGGCCTCGGCTGATGATTTTCCAGCCCAATCGTCTGGCAAAAATGTTTTCGTTCGCGCCGCGCGGCTTGTGCTCCATCAGATCCTTTTCCGGTTGGTCCACGCCAAGCGCCATGGCCGGCAAACCGTCCGTGACCAGGTTGACCCACAAAATCTGAATCGGGAGCAAAGGCAGCGGCAGTCCGGCCAGCATGGCAAAAAACATCGTTAAAATTTCGCCCACGTTAGAAGCTAGCAAGTAACGGATAAATTTGCGGATATTTTCGTAGATGTTTCTGCCTTCCTCGATGGCCGCCACGATCGAAGTGAAGTTATCGTCGCTTAAGATCAACGAGGATGCTTCCTTGGAAACGTCGGTGCCGGTCATGCCCATCGAAATTCCGATATCGGAGGCTTTGATGGCGGGTGCGTCGTTGACTCCGTCGCCGGTCATGGCCACGACATGCCCGTTTCGCTGCAACGATTTGATGATCCGCAGTTTATGCTCCGGCGACACCCGGGAATAGACGTAGATATTCTCGACCTGACGGTCAAGCTCGTCGTCGCTGAGCGTTTCAAGCTGCTGCCCCGACATGGAGGAGCCGCCTCTATTCAAAATGCCAAGATCGGAGGCTATCGCTTCGGCGGTCAGCTTATGATCGCCCGTAATCATCACGGTCTTGATTCCCGCGCGGCGGCACACCGTGATGGCCTCCCGCGCTTCCCGGCGAGGCGGATCGATCATGCCCGCCAATCCGACGAAAATCAATTGGGATTCGATGCCGTCTTCGCCGCTTTCCGATTCGTTCGGCTTAAGATCCCGGTAGGCGAGTCCGAGAACCCGCAGTGCGCCGCGCGCCATTTCTTCGTTGGCGGCTTGCACCCGCTGCCGGAACGTACCGGTGAACGGCACGACTTTGCCTTCCCATAAAATGTATGAGCACCGCTCCAGAAGCATATCGGGAGCGCCTTTAACCAAAGCCATTTTGCCCCCTTGATGGGATACGACGATCGACATCCGCTTGCGTTTCGAATCGAAAGGAAGTTCCCTTTCCCGAACATACATACCGCTTAATGCCGATGGGGACATACCCATTTTGGAGGCAAGGGTGATGAGCGCGCCCTCGGTCGGGTCCCCTTTTAATTTCCACTGGGAGCCGGAAGCGGCTTCCTCTTTGGCTTTGCGGCGGCCCCTTGTTTCCGGATCTCCCTCTAAAATGACCGCATTGCCGCAAAGCGAACTGATCTGCAGCAGACGGCGCAAGCTTTGATCCTTCCGCAGGTCGATCGGTTTTCCGTGATCGATAATGTTCCCCACCGGCTCGTAGCCTTCCCCGGTGACTTCCAACGGACGGCCTTCCAGCCACAGCCGGGTCACCGTCATCTTGTTCTGCGTCAGGGTGCCGGTTTTATCCGAGCATATGACCGTGGCGCAGCCCAGCGTTTCCACCGAGGGCAGCTTGCGGACAATGGCTTTGCGTTTGATCATACGCTGCACGCCGAGCGCAAGCGCGATCGTAACGATGGCTGGCAGGCCTTCCGGAATAGCGGCAACCGCGAGGCTGACCCCGGCGAAAAACATCCCTTTTACCGGTTGCCCCTGCATGATGCCGACGAGCACGACCATGATGGTGAGCCCAAGCGACAAATAAATCAGAATTTTTCCGAGTTGCTCCAGCCGCCGCTGCAGAGGCGTTTCCTGAACCTCGGTGTTCTGAATCAGGTCGGCGATTTTACCCATCTCGGTATCCATGCCGGTCCGGACCACGACGCCGCATCCGGTCCCGCGAGTAATCATCGTTCCCATAAAACCGAGGTTTTTCTGATCTCCGAGCGGCACTTCGGCATCGCGGATAACATCGGCATGCTTGCCGACGGGAAGGGACTCGCCCGTTAACGCGGACTCCTCCACATCGAGGCTGTTTGTCGCCAGCCAGCGGATATCGGCAGGCACCCGATCGCCGCTCTCCAGCATAACGACATCGCCGGGCACGAGTTCCTTTGCGGGAATATTCCGCACGGTTCCCTGCCTCAGCACGTTGGCATGCGGCGCGGACAGCTGCTTCAGCGCCCGTAGGGACCGTTCCGCGCGGAACTCCTGGACAAAACCGAGAACCCCGTTCAAAATGATAATGGCTATAATCGTAACGGCGTCCAAATATTCGCCGAGAAATCCGGAAATCAGCGTGGCGCCCATCAAAACGAGCATCATGAAATCCTTGAACTGATTCAAGAACAGCAGAATCGGGGAAATTCGTTCTCCTTCCGACAGCTCGTTCCATCCGACTTCCGCCCGTCTTCGCTGCGCTTCGTCTTCGGACAGTCCTTGATTACGCGTCACGCCGAACCGTTCCAGAAGCTCTTCCCCACTCAACTGGTGCCAGTTTTTTTGTTCCATCCTCCCAATTCCCCTTCCGTATTTTGTGCAATTTCAGCGCGAAGGCTTTTCCATCTAGGGTAAATGTATTCTGGCACGTCCCAAATTATCACAGGCATGCTCTTAAGTTTTTGCCCGAAGTATGGCATCATATAGGAAGGCTTCATCCAAAAAGGCTTGATCTTAAAATATTCATCAAAGACAGGAGATATTTATCAATGGCACTCGACGGCATCGTAACCCGGTCCATCGTCCATGAGCTGCAAAGCTGCGTGGGCGGAAGGATCAGTAAAATACATCAGCCCGCCGCAAGCGACATCATCATCAATCTGCGTTCCCATGCGGGCAATCAGCGGCTCCTGCTGTCCGCGAATCCGACTTATCCCCGGGTGCACTTAACCGGGGAGACGTTTCCTAACCCGCTGGAAGCGCCTATGTTCTGCATGCTGCTGCGCAAGCATTGCGAAGGAGGGGTGATTGAGTCCATTGCCCAAGTGGGAATGGAGCGGATCATTCATCTGGATATCCGGCAGCGCGACGAGCTCGGAGACGTATCGCTCAAGCGTATCGTGATCGAACTGATGGGGCGGCACAGCAATATCATCTTGCTGGATCCGGCAACCGGCCTTCAGCTGGACGGCATTCACCACGTCACCCCGTCCATCAGCAGCTACCGGATCGTGATGCCCGGGGCTGCCTATACCTCCCCGCCTGAACAACATAAATTGAATCCTTTGGAAGCGAGTCGCGAACAATTTACGGACGCATACGGGCAAACGCTGGGAGCCGGAGAGGAGAGCGTCTGGCTCGTCGGCGCTTTCAACGGCATCAGCCCTTTGATTGCTGAGGAAATCTATGTACGCGCGGCAGGCTCTGAAGGAGCCGGTCTTTCCCGTGCCGCGCGGCTCTGGAACGCCTTTTCCGAACTGATGGCGCAAATTCGGGAACATCGCTATTCCCCGGTCATCGGCGAGAATGCCAAAGGAAAAAGTCTGTTTTCCGCCGTCGCCTTGACTCAGCTTCAAGGCGGAATCCGCCGTTACGAATCGATCAGCAAATGTATGGAAGATTATTTCGGAGACAAAGCACTGCGGGATACAGTCAAGCAAAAAACGAGCGATTTGCTGCGTTTTCTGCAAAACGAGCGCAATAAAAACATCAAAAAGATATCTAAGCTGAAGGAAGATCTTGCCGAAGCGGAAGACGCCGAGCGTTACCGGATTTGGGGCGAACTGCTGCTGCCGTCCCTTCATTTGATCAGCAAGGGAGATCGGTCCGTCGAACTCGTCAACTATTACGACGAAGAGCAAAAGACGGAAAGTGTCACTCTCGACCCGCTGTTGACTCCTTCGGAAAATGCCCAGCGCTACTTTAAAAAGTACAATAAATTCAAAAACAGCCTTGCCGTCATCGATGAGCAGATGGCCATTGCCAAAGAGGAAATTACTTATCTGGAAGGTCTTTTGCAGCAGTTGAACGACGCAACGCTTAGCGACATCGATGAAATTCGTGATGAATTGACCGGGCAGGGATATTTGCGCGACCGGGGGAAAAAGACCAAAAAGAAGAAAAAGAACGACCGCCCGACGCTTCATGTCTATTCCTCTTCGGAGGGGATCGAGATTTACGTGGGGAAAAACAATCTCCAGAACGAATACGTCACAAACCGGCTCGGCAATCCTAACGATACATGGCTGCATACCAAAGACATTCCCGGATCGCATGTACTGATCCGCAGCGCGGATTTCGGCGAGCCCACATTAAACGAGGCGGCGCAGCTCGCAGCTTATTTCAGCCAGGCCAAAGAATCCAGCAGCGTGCCCGTAGACTGTACCCTGATCCGCCATGTGCGTAAACCAAGCGGAGCCAAACCCGGTTTTGTGATTTATGACCACCAGCGGACTTTGTTTGTCACGCCGGATGAGCAGTTGATCAAAAGCTTGCCTAGCTCCGTCAAGAACAATTAAGCGCAAAAGTACAATGACGGGCTGAACAATAAGGAAGCCCTCGCCGAATGGATTTAACAGATCCACGCGCGAGGGCTTTTTACGTGTTGACTAATTAAATTATGGCAACAAGGTTCAGCTCTTGGAGGCGGCTCCCGCGAGTCTTTCCACGATTTCATAAGGAACGGAGCGGCCGCCAAGATCGCCGTGAAAGACGACCCCTTGGCGAACTCCATGATAATCCGATCCTCCCGTGGAGATCAGCCCATACTGATCCGCCATGGCCAAATATCTTCTCTCTTCCTCAGCCCCGTGGTCGGAATGAAACACCTCAATACCTGCGGGGCGGCCTTGTTCCACGATCGACCGAACCAGATCGTCGTCCCCGTACAGCCCGGGATGGGCCAAAACCGGCGCACCCCCGGCTTCACGAACCCAGAGAATCGCTTCCTCAGGGGCAATCCGCGGCATCGAAGCATAACCTGGCTTGCCTTCAGCCAGGTAGCGGTCAAAGGCGTCCCTCATGTCCGAAGCGGCGCCTTTGCGTACCAGTGCGTCGGCAATATGGGGACGGCCCAGGCTTTCGTCCGGACGAAGCGGTCTGGCCAGCCCGTCCTTTACTTCCTGGAGTGTGATTGAAATGCCCAGCCGCTGCAGATTTTCGATGATCCGTTCATTCCGGGAACCCCGCACTTCACGCAGGTAAACCAGCCGTTCCAGCAGCTGTTCGTCCGCATAGTCGATAAAATACCCCAGCACATGGATATCCTTGCCTCCCGCCCGGGTGCTGATTTCAATTCCCGGTATTACGGCGATGCCCAGGCTTTTTCCCGCTTCCAGCGCTTCCTCCACCCCCGCGACCGTATCGTGGTCCGTAACGGCAAGCCCGGACAATCCTTTTTCTTTGGCCAGCCTAACATTTTCGGCAGGCGCATTCATTCCGTCCGATGCCCGGGAATGCGTATGCAAATCGTAATTCCCGCGACCGAATTCAGCCATGAACTCCATCATCTATATACACCTTCCTTTATAAGTCTGACTTATGCTCGCGCAGAAACGTCAGAAATGTAATCGCCGACACCGGCAGCAGCGTTGATTTTAACCGAATGGAGTAAAATTCGCGTTTAAACGCCGCGTCCTCGATCTCAACGACCTTCAACAAGCCAAGCGCCATTTCATGCTTGACGGAAGAAGGGGATATGATCGTAATACCCAGTCCGGCTTCGACTGCGGATTTAACCGCGCCCGTGCTTCCAAGCTCCATTACGGTTTGAATCCGCCCCGGGTCAATTCCCC
Source organism: Paenibacillus terrisolis (assembly GCF_056171975.1). NCBI lineage: Bacteria > Bacillati > Bacillota > Bacilli > Caryophanales > Paenibacillaceae > Paenibacillus > Paenibacillus terrisolis. The sequence continues at coordinate 54,773 of NZ_JBKFGG010000003.1, forward strand.
GGAGTTGAAAGCTCTCTTCCATGACTTGCCGCGTTCCCGAACCCTTTTCCCTTAAAACAAACGGGAACTCAAGCACCTCTTCGAGCTGCACGGCTTGTTTCTCCGATAACGGGTGTCCAGCAGGTACGATGAGCTTCAATTCATCTTCCATTACCGGCTCCGATACCAAATCGGCATGCTGCACCGGAGCTTCAACCAAGCCGAAATTCAACTGATGGCTGACGATTTCCTCGATGATTTGCGTCGTATTGATCACTTTCATCATTATTGAGATATGCGGGTATTTCTGTCCGAACGGGCCGAGCAGCCGTGGCAATACATATTCGCCGATCGTCAAGCTTGCACCGAACTGCAGTCTGCCTTCCAGCATATGAGTGAAACGAGCCATCGTCTCCTCCGTTTCCCGCATCAATTCCATGCTTCGGCGCGCGAAAGGGAACAAGGCATTTCCGGCTTCCGTCAGCTCTATTCTTTTCGTTGACCTTATCAGCAATTTACTGCCGAAATAATCCTCAAGCGATTGAACCTGCATGGTTACCGCGGGCTGCGTCATGTGCAGCGCAGAAGCGGCTTGCGAGAAGCTCCCGCACTCCGCCACGGTGTAAAAAATTTGCAGCTGGTGGAAATTGATCGCCATGCTCAGCCTCCCCCTCCCCAATCTACAATAGCATGTCCCCCCGCACAAAAAAAGCATGCCCGGACGGGCATGCCGACAAATGAGTCCGCTTCCTGACTGCTATAATTTTTCTATCTGCGTTTGCGGCTGTTTTTCATAAGCGTCATTCTCCGGGAATGCCGAAGCCACGAATAATAGGATTTCAAATCCCGCAGTTCAATGGTTTCGGACATGCGTCCCAGGAAGGTAACGATAATCATGCGGTGCATTGGTCTGCCGGCCAGGTCGTACTCTCCTGGAATTTCCGCAAATTCGGCAACCATAACCAGATCGTCGTCCACCAAATAAACGTCTTCTTCATTCCGGTAATAAGGCGTAATTCGTCCCTGCTTCAAACATTCCCATGCCCAGCCCGCGATATGTTCTACTCCGATATTATCCCGGTTGATCCGGTCCTGATATCTGGCCTTGGCATGGTTCGTAATTACGATATCGGCGACTCTTTTATCACCTAAAAGAATATGGAAAGCCTCGTATGTTCCCCAACGTTCCGTCACCCTATCTCTCATGCCGCACCTCGCCTTAATTAGGTCTTTTTAACTAAGCACTTTTACCTATTATGTTACAACATTCCCTAAATTTCTACAAGGGAAGCGTTGCCAGTTCTCAGTTTAAAAGATAACCATTCCTTAAGACCTAGGTGCAATGGCGCGCAAAAGACTTTTTTTCGTTTTTTGACTAAAAAAACAGCAGCCCGAAGGGCCGCTGTTCACCAGAACCGGATCTGACCGGTTTACTATAGTTCTCCGTAATATCGTGCTTTTTCGGAAACGTCCTTTTTGTAGTCCGTTTTGATTTCCCCTCGATAGGATCGTTCGATCTTCCGTACATAAGACAACTTGCGGATATTTCGCATAATGTCTTCCGCGCGTTCCGTGTTCACGTACATGACAACGTAATGCATCTTGCGGGACAAATAATGCACGCTCCCGTATTTGTCCAAATTTCTGGCTGCCTTTAAATCGCTAACCCAAATAATATAGCCTGTGCGCTCCGGAAACATGTCCTCCCCCTCCCGCTTGTCGCCTCAATTTGTTCTTATCTAACCGCAGCTGCAACTGCCGCCGCTTCCGCATCCGCCTTTGGGATTCGGATCATTGCTCGGCACCTTGATCGTATCCGATACCGCGTAAGCGATCGTTTCCGACATTTGATGCAGGATATCGTCGAGCTCGGTTTCGGCCGCTTTGAACTTGTGAACCGCTTCGAATTGTTCCAACTCCAGCTCCACCGCATGTACTTTATCCTTGGCTTCGTGATAGTTGGGATGGAAGTGGCCAAAACGTTCCGTTTCCCGAAAAAGCTCCTTTTGCGCTTCCAGCTTCTTGACGAGAACCTGAATTTCCGCGTTCTCCTCCACTCGGCGCTTCCAATATAGATAATCGGAAACGGCGGTGGAATTATTTATCATATCGCCCAATTCATAGGCGTATGTCAGCAGTTCGGCCATATCGACCGTGTTATTCCCTGTTACGCTCATGAATATTTCAACTCGTTTCTATTACGAATGTTCTACACAAAGTAGACAAAATTATCATATCATAATCTCCTTCCAAGCAGAAGAGGTTCGGCACAGCCAAGACTTGCTTTCTTTTACCGCTGGGGCTCGGGAACAACCAAACGCATGGCTTGCCAATCCTCCGGCGTTAGCACGATCAGTTCATCGGAAAACGCTTCGCCATGGGCTACGATGTGCCCAGGCTCCGGCACTTTGACCTGCACTTTCCAGTTTGCACCGTCTTCCATCTTGACGGGCAAGCATTCAAGCGTTTCCTCGCCAATCTGGAGTATAAGTTTGGAACTCCATTCAAGGGCTTTGCTGACGATTTGGCGGGCGGTGGAAGCATGATAAGCCCTCAATTCCTTCAGCCAGATCGCCGGAATCTCTCTCAGTCCGGGAAATAGCTGCTCTTCACCGGGCAGCTCTTCGTCGCGGTTATAGAAATCGAGGTCGGTACCGCTGAAAATCCAGCCCCGGCTTTTCGCTTGCGACAAGGGAACGTCCGACTCAGCATGGACGGCCGCCTGCGAAACCCCGGCAAGAAAAGGCTCCGGTGCGGATGCAGCTGCATTGCTGCGTTTTTGCGGAGGCAAATGATTTCCCTCCAGCACTTTACCGATCTCCGCCTCTTGCTCCGGATCAACGATAAAATCAAGCGGGCCGATTCGTTCAATCTTCCCCGTCAAACTGGCCAGCGATGCCACTAAGTCGGCCGCATCAAGGTCCGCGCAGCGCAAGAGCAGCTTTTCGGCGAACACGGTCCGGCCCATTTCCCGCCCCCATTGTTCCAGTGCAAGCCGAACCGAATCCGGAACTCCCGCGGAATGCCGCTCCAGGAATTCCAGAACTTGCGCGGGAATTTTGCCTTGTCGTGAAGCTGCCAGCACGGTCGATCGGCTGATTTTGTAGATGGACATCACGTCCATCGCGATATTTTCGCAGCAGGCCTCAAGCTCAAAACGCACTTTAAAAGACACGTCGGGAGGGACGAGTATCTCGAAATCCGGCTGGATAATCAGCTGTCCCGAAGTCAAAGTTTCCCCCGCATCCTTCGCACCGCCTGTCCATGAATCCGCCAGTCCGTCTCGGCCGATCATCCAACGGAATACCGCATGCCCGTCGGTTCCGGCCATCCCCAGCGCAAGCCAGCCCCAACCGCACAAGACGCCGAGCCAGGCATCAAGCCAAGCGCGTTGTTCCGGCGCGACCTGAGCAGGCATCATTCCTTCCAGCTTCAGGGAATGAAGGAGCTCCGGCACCGAAAACCAGACGCCCTCCAATAAGTCCGGTGAGACGAGGCGGTACACGAAATGCTGGAGGACAACGTCAGCCGGGACATAACGCCGGAGCGCTTGGTACAACAGCTCGCGGTTCATTGCGGAATGACTTAGCGCAAGCCAGTCATCCAGCGCGGCACGATCCAAATGCCATGCCGCTGGCTCCTTCGCAATCATGTCAAGCGACAGGAGCATGTCCAATACAACGGCCAGATGGGGAGAATATACCTCCCGGTGGGGATAATTTAAGGAAAGCCCGGCGACTTCCTCCTCTTTGAGCTGCAGTCTGCTTTCCAGCTTCCCCAGTTCCTTTTGATGGATGGTACCCTTGGCCGTTACCTTAAGACCGTTCCCGTCGATCCAGCAGACCGCACGGAACAAATCAAAGGCAAGTCCGGATCCGGCTTCCTTTTTCAGCATCACGGTCTCGGGATTTTCCGGTTCAAGGGGGCGATAATCCCACAGATGCCTGAACCCGAGAATCCCTGACAAAGGAATGTAATACAGCCTTTCCCCCCAGACCTTCTTGACTGCCGCGAGATAACCTGTCCGCAGGAGCATCGGAACGGCCGCACGGATCTCCGCGCCGCTAACCGGACCGGCAGCGGCCGAATCCATCTGGTCCAGCCGGAACGGCAGCCCCGCAAATTTGCGAAACAGAAGCCGCAGCGCGCACTTCGCCGGTTCGGGCAAAGCCGCTTCCTCCCGTCCGTTTGAAAAAAACGACTGCTCGCCTGCAACGCTCATGCCTCCGATACCTCCTTGTTTTCTTGCTCCAAAAGAGGACCCGTATAAAGCTCCGCTTCCTCCCTTTCCGAAATCATGCTGTACTCATAGCCCTGCTCAACGAGGAACAGTTGTCTTCGAAGCGCAAAGTCCTGCTCCCTCGTATCTTCCGACACCAGCGTGTAGAAATAGGCACGGCTCCCGTCCCGCTTCGGACGCAAAATCCTTCCTAGCCGCTGTGCCTCCTCCTGCCGCGAGCCAAAGCTGCCGGAAATCTGGATCGCCACGGATGCATCCGGCAAATCGACCGCAAAATTGGCAACCTTCGACACCGCCAGAACCGGGAGTCTGCCTTCGCGAAATGCAAGGAACAGTTTCCCTCTCTCCTCCTGGGACATGCTGCCCGTTATCAAAGGAATGCCGGTTTCCGTCGCGATTCTTTTTAGCTGATCCAAATACTGGCCGATGATCAGCACTTGCCGGTTTGCATGCCGCTTTAGAAGCTCGCGGATAATCCCGATCTTCCTGTCATTTTCCGCGGCAATCCGAAATTTCTCCCGGCTCCCGGCCTGCAAATATTTTTCACGCAGCAAAGGTGGCATACACACCCGGATTTCCCGGCAATCCACTTCGGCGATAAACCCGGCTTCTTCGAGTGATCTCCAAGGAACCTCGTAGCATTTAGGTCCGATCAGTGAGAAAACATCCTGCTCGCAGCCGTCTTCCCTTACCAGCGTTGCGGTCAACCCCAGCCGCCTTGTAGCCTGAATATCTGCGGTCGCCCGAAAAATCGGCGCGGGAAGCAGATGCACTTCATCGTAAATGATCAAGCCCCAATCCCGTTCATTAAATAGGCGCATGTGTTTGAACTCGTCCTCTTTTTTCCCGCGATGGGTCAAAATTTGGTACGTTGAGACCGTAACGGGCTTGACCTGTTTTTTCTCTCCGGAATACTCGCCTATTTCATCCGCGGTTAGGGTCGTTTTATCCAGCATTTCGGAGATCCACTGGCGGACGGAGGTAATGTTGGACGTAAGAATAAGCGTTTCGCATTGCAGCTTCTCCATAGCGGCGAGTCCGATGACGGTTTTACCCGCTCCGCAGGGAAGCACAAGCACGCCGCTGCCTCCCTTTCCCTGTTCGCCGTGGAAAGCGTTCGCTCCCTTTGCTTGATACGGCCGAAGCCGGAAAGGATGCCCGCTTTGCGTTTTCGAACGCAGCGCAAAAGACAAGGTTCGTCCGCTGTGATAACCGGCTTCGTCAAGCACTGGATACCCCAGCCGGGCAAGCTCTTGTTTCAATAAACCGCGAAACCCGGCAGGCAGCTTCATGCGAAACCGGTCGTGTTCGTCCCGTTCAAGCCGAAAGCTCTCCAGGCTGCTTTGTTTTTCTAGCGCATCCAGGATCGCGGGATCATCTCTTAGGCATTCCAGCCAGAGCCAGCTCCGTTCATGCTCGGGATAATGCAGCCGAAGCGCGCCGTATCTTCCCATCCACATGCGAATATCGGAGGCAACGCCGCCATGCAGCTCATAGCGGGCCATTCGCTTCAGTCCGGAAATGACTTCGTCCGCGCTTAGCCCTTCGGCAGCCGCGTTCCATAACGAGAGCGGAGTTATCCGGTATGTATGATATAAGGGCGGACTTTTCACGAGTTCGGCGAACCGGGCAAGCTGCCCCCTGGCTTGCTCGAATCCGGCATGGTTTTTCTCGAGCAATACGGTAAAATCCCGCTGGACGATGCAGGCTCCCGCTTCATTCATGTCCCCACCTTCTTTCACGTTTAAGCTGTTGAAGCTATATAAATTGAACCAAAGATTGAATACGTATAGCGGCCAGCCGTATGAAATGTTCTTTCGATCGCTGTTTTTTGCAAATGGAGTAGAAATCCGGTCATAAAGGCGAACGAATCCTATGCTTCCGATGCAGCTTTCTTTCAGAAAGCTTTTAGCTTCTGCCAGAACATTTCAACCTCTTGCCAAGTTACTTTTTTATTGGTTCAACATATATAGTCAAGTTTACAGTAAGTTCACAGAAAAAGAAGTCCGGCGGCGACTGCCGCGAACTTCTTCTTCCGTGCGTGTATCAGCCGCGCTTGCCCGAAATCAATGCACCTGCTGCGAAATGTCGGACAAAGCTTCACCCGCGTTATCCGCGAAAATATGCCGTACCGCCAAATCTCCGATTGAGACGATTCCGACCAAGCGATCCCCGTCGCATACCGGAAGACGGCGAATTTTCTGCTGGGCCATCAGTTCGGCGGCCTCGTCGACCGAAGTGTCGCGGGTAGCCGTTTTGATGCCTTTCGTCATTACCGTATCCACGGCAGTCGATCCGGGACGCTTCTCGGCAATGCAGCGGATGACCAAATCGCGGTCGGTCAGAACGCCGATCAATTTATCTCCGCCCTCGACTACCGGAATAAAGCCGGTGTCATGCTCTTTCATTTTCACCGCGGCTTCATAAACATTGTCCTGAGGAGTTACGGTAACCACGCTATCCGTCATGATCTCGCTAACTTTTTTCAACTAATATCCCTCCTTCGGACATAGAGTTCCAACATCGGAGAGTTATTATGCGTGTTCTTCCTGATAGGATTCCGCCAGCGCAATCAGCAGTTCCGCGGCGTGAAGCATGGATTCCTCATCAATGTCGAATTTCGGATGGTGATGCGGATAAACGATCTCTTTCTCGGGATTGCCGGCGCCCACGAATACGAAGCAGCCCGGAATCTGCTGCAAATAGTAGGAGAAATCCTCTGCGGGCATGATTTTGGGCGAGATTTCCGCCCGCAGCCCGGCCTTGGAGGCAGCCTCCGTATAGAAGCGCTCAAATTCTCGCACATCGTTGACCAGGCAAGGATATCCCATCATATAATCAATCGCGGACTCTGCCCCGTAAGCCGTCGCGGTGCCTTCCGCCATCGCATGAATGCGATCGCGAATCACCCCGCGCGTCTCCTCGCGGAAGCAGCGGACGGTTCCGGCCAGCCGGCAGCGGTCCGCGATGATGTTCTGCGCCGTGCCGCCCTGAATCGAACCGATCGTCACAACGGCTGGATCGAGCGGGTCGACGGAGCGGCTGACTACACTCTGCAGTTGCAGCACAAGCGCCGAAGCCGCAACAACGCTGTCGACCGTCTTGTGCGGCATTCCGCCATGACCCCCGCGGCCCTGAATGTCGATGAAAAATTCGTCGGTGGAAGCCATGAGGGGGCCTGCCGAGCTAGCGGCCGTACCTACGGGAATCGGCGTCCAGAGATGCACGCCGTAAATGACGTCGACGCCATCCAGCACGCCGTCCTCAATCATCGATTTGGCACCGCCGGGGCAGCATTCCTCTGCCGGTTGAAAGATCAGGCGGATTTCACCGCGCAGCCCCTCTTTATGACTGCTGAAATACTCCGCAATGGCAAGCAGCGTAGCCGTGTGCCCGTCATGCCCGCAAGCATGCATGACGCCCGGAACCTGCGAAGCGTATTCGCAAATTTTCTCGTCCTGGATCGGCAGCGCGTCCATATCCGCCCGAATCGCCACCGTTTTTCCCGGCAAGTTTCCGTGAATCTTCCCGACAAGCCCGAACCCGCCGACGTTTTCGGCAGTTTCAATTCCGAGTTCCCGCAAAATACCGGCGATATAAGCCGAAGTTTCCTTTTCCATAAAAGACAACTCCGGGTGACGGTGCAAATACCGCCTGCGTTCGACCATCGACGGAAATAAGGCCTCCAAAGCTTGAAGTTCCATTAGGCACGCCTCCTTGTTCAAAAATTCCGCCAAGCGCGCTCGATCTGCCGGAATTTAACTTTTGTTCCATTGTAGCAGAAAAGAGATTTTGGAGTAAGAGAGGCCGGCATCCATGCATGAATAGAAAAAATTAAATGAAGTCTTCCTCTTTTTCAAGGCTTTCCCATGCTTGCGCATGGGGTGGAAACATAATATCATGGGAAGGGAAATGATAAATTGATCACGTTATTTGAAGGGGGTTTCCCATAAGATGATCGTTGAAAACACCGGCCTGAACGGATTGAAAAGCGACCTGGCGTACCTCGACGAATCCGCCGAAAAAATCGGATTTGTCCGTTGGCAATGGGAGTATTACCGCGCTACATACGATTACAAAATCGAATTTGATAATAACGATTACTTTCTTCGAATCAACACGCGTGCCGTGGAAGGCAAATTGGAGCGTCCTGACACGGTACTGGCGATTGAAGCGGTTTATATGGGGCGGGCCACTTTCCCCCATGGCCTGGAATACGAATCGGAGATTCCCGCGCTCGTCATGAAAACCGCCAATCTTAAACTGACCGAGCTTAAAGAACTTCTCGAGGCGTAAAGAACAGTTATGAGAGACAGCAACGAAGAAGCGCCGAGACGAGGGACTCCCGATTTCCAATTGCTCATCCTCACTTTGCTGATGGTGGGTTTCGGGATTGTCATGGTGTTCAGCTCCAGTTCAAGCACCACGTTGGTCAGCGAAAAATTCGGCTATGATCCGATGTATTTTACGAAGAAGCAGATTATTTTCGCGGGAATCGGCCTTTTGGGCATGCTCGTGACCATGAATATCCGCTTCGAAAAATTCAAAAAGTTATTTGTCCCCGTGTTCATTTTGGCTATCGTGATGCTGCTTCTCGTTCCGTATATCGGCGGCAACGCTAACGGCGCGACCAGTTGGTTTATGATCGGCACGCTGGGCATCCAGCCGACGGAGCTTGCCAAAATCACGACCATTTTGTATTTGTCCGCTTTGATTTCCAAAAAGGGCGAACGCTTCCGGGATTTGCGGACCGGGTACATTCCGGTTATGGTCATCGTCGGCATTGTTGCCGGACTGATTATGCTTCAGCCCGATTTGGGCTCCTGCCTCATTCTGGTGGCCACCGCCGGGCTGATCATTTTTGCCGGGGGAGCCGATCTGAAGCACATCTTGGGTTCGATCGCCTTGCTTGTCCTTGGCGCGAGCCTGGTGATGGGAGCCGGCGCCCTTTGGGACAAAATCAACCCGAGCGATAATGCCTCGGGAAACAACTACAAAGAAGGACGGATCCAGGCATATCTCAATCCCTGGGAGGATCCCCAAGGCAACGGATACAATCTGCTGCAGTCGATGACGGCCATCGGGCATGGCGGATTGACCGGCACCGGCTTTGGACAAGGCATTCAAAAGCTGAATTACCTGCCGAACGCGTATAACGACTTCATCTTTTCCGTCATCGGCGAAGAATTCGGATATATCGGGACAACCCTTTTTCTGCTCTTTTACATTTATTTTATCTGGAGGGGAATTATCATATCCCTTCGTTCTCCGAGTATGTTCGGCACCTTGACGGGGGTTGGCATCATGGGATTGATCGCCATTCAAGCCTTCGTCAATATCGGCGGCGTGACCAGAACGATCCCGATCACGGGGGTTACGTTGCCTTTTATCAGCGCTGGGGGGTCTTCCCTGCTGGTTATGATGGTCGCAATGGGAATCGTGCTCAGCATTTCGCGGGAGTCCGCTCTCCCCGCCAAACTGGAGCGTACCAAATCCGTTGTGATGAGAGAGGCTACTCCGTTTGAACTGAACAGGAGCAGACGCCATCAAATCTAATCGTCTCAACTTAAAAAAGACTACGGGAACCGGGTTCCCGTAGTCTTTTGTTTTGGATTGCTAAATGATTCGGTCCTTCAATTCATAATTTAAGCCAGGGTGCTTAAACCTCGTCATCCTTAAAGGCGACGCTTTCGACCTTCACGTTGACTTCCACGATTTTAAGCCCCGTCATGCTTTCCACGGCTTCGCGGACATTTTGCTGCAGCATCCGGCATACTTCGTGAATCGGAGTCTCATATAAAACGATAATCCGTAAATCGATCGCCGCTTCCAACTGACCGACTTCCACGGTGACGCCCTTTTGCACATTTTTCCCGCTTAAGCGTTTGGCCCATCCTTCGGACAGCCCGCCGGACATGGCTGCGACCCCCGGCGTTTCCAGCGCCGCCATTCCTGCAATTTTGGCTACAACCTCGTCTGAAATGCGAATCATCCCACTATCGAGTTGCAGTTGTTCGGTCATGGTCAACCCTCCTTCAACCTCGTTAAAAACATTGTAAATCGTAATTCCATTTTAAGCAAATATAGACCTTTTCCGCATTTTTCGTTTATAATCATCCCATTACTTGGTTATATTTAAATTTGAACTGAACACGCGTTTTTAACAAATTTCATTCTTCGAGGTGCAAAATGAAAAAATATGTTTCCCCTGGCTTGCTTGTTATTTTCTTTCTGCTTAGCGCCATTGGGCATTTCGCCCATTTCCCCGATACGCTGCAGTTTATCATTTCCGCCATCGCCGTGATTTTCGTAGCCGGGTTCCTCGGCAAAGCGACGGAAAGCGTGGCTCATTACGCAGGGCAACGCCTGGGCGGATTTCTGAATGCGACCTTCGGAAACGCGGCTGAGCTGATTATCGGGATCCTGCTCGTCAAGGAAGGACTCTTCGATATGGTGAAGGCGAGCATCACGGGCTCGATTATCGGCAACCTGCTGCTGGTGCTGGGCCTAAGCTTGTTCACCGGCGGCCTCAAATATAAAGTGCAAAAATATAACGTGGCGCTGGCCGGTATGAACGGCTCCTTGATGATCGTGGCGATCATCGCTTTGTTCGTTCCCGCGATTTTTCTTCAGACCCACGTTCTTCATGATGGAGACCGGACTGTCTTAAGTTTGATCGTGGCCGGCGTCCTTATTGTTTCTTATTTGCTCTGGCTGGTATTCTCCATGATCACGCATAAGAAATATTTAGCCGACCTCACGGAGGACGAAGACGAAGAGCTTCCTCACGAGCATGAGCCTGCCTGGTCGAAAAGCCGCTCCGTTATTTACCTTGTGGTTGCCACCGTCATGGTCGCCTTCGTCAGCGAATGGCTTGTACATACTTTGGATTCGTTCACCGCAAAATTCGGACTCAGTGAACTTTTCGTCGGAGCTTTTGTCGTCGCGATCGTCGGCAACGCCGCCGAGCACAGCGCGGCGGTCATGCTCGCTTTGAAGAACAAAATCGGCGCAGCCGTGGAAATCGCGGTCGGCAGCAGCTTGCAAATCGCTTTGTTCGTCGCTCCTGTGCTCGTTTTCGTCAGCCATATCTTCGGCAACCCGATGGATATCGTGTTTACGGTGATCGAGCTAGCCGCCATCGGCGTATCGGTTTTCATCGCCAAATCGATTACCCAAGACGGCCAGACCAACTGGTACGAAGGTTTGCTGCTGCTTGCGGTATACATTATCCTTGGCGCTTCCTTCTATCTCGTCTAAGGGTTGATAGGCATCAAAAGCAAACAAGCGTATGACTCTCGGGGGATCCGGGTCATACGCTTGTTGTTATATGGTCTGGCTTGTATACGCACCGTTCTCTCAAACAGGCTTCTCTTTATTGTTCATGGCTTCGTAGAGCGAGGCCAAATTCCGTTCCAGTCTGCTGATGATCTGCTTGCCCACCGGCTCCTGAATCAACCCGATACGTACTGCGTAGTCGACTTGTCTGGAGAAACCGTACATTTGGGTGTCCAGCACTTCCTCATAGAGAGGGCAGTAACGCGTGGCCAGGTTCTCCATCTGTACTTCGATCAGCTTTTCTATTTTATCTGCGTCTTCTTTAAGCAGATTAAGCGCTTTAAGATTGAGTTGCTCCTGCAAATCAGATGAAGTCATGCTTCTTCCCCCCTATGTCCAAAATCGTTACTCATCTACTCTATTCTTAATATTAGTCGAAAATGAAGGGCAATACAAGAACCTCTGCAAATTAAGCTTTTCCCCGCCCGAACCTAAAATCCCTTCCGCAAAGCGAACCTCGCATTAAAGATGAGTCAGGAACTTATCAAAAAACACTCCCGCCGATTTAGGCAGGAGTGTCTCTCTCTTCGCAATTATTCCGCTACCACTTTCACGTTCAAGCCGTGTTTGGCAAATACTTCGGTTACAGCTTTCTTAGCTTCATCGGCATCCGGACCATGAACATGCAGTTCATAGCTTTGCGTATTCACGAGTGTAGTAAAGAGGCCGAGAATACTTTTTACGTCGATATACTTGTTGTCAGCTTGCAATACAATGGAAGAAGTAAATTTGCCTGCTGTTTGGGCAATTTCCACTACCGCTTCATTGTTCGTGGCCATAGAGATCCCTCCGTGATTTACTTTGGAATTAGCATACCCTAATGATACATTGAATCCGCTTTCCTAGCAAGGAGATTTCTTGTTATTTCAGGTTTTCCGGGTTCAAAGGCAACAGTTCCGGAAGGACGAAAATACCGTCTTTGCGGATCAGCACATCGTCAAAATAGATCTCGCCGCCGCCGTAATCTTCGCGCTGAATCAGCACCAGATCCCAGTGGATGGATGAACGGTTGCCGTTGTCCGTATCTTCATAGGCTTGCCCCGGCGTAAAGTGCAAGCTGCCGGCAATTTTCTCGTCGAACAAAATGTCTTTCATCGGGTGCAGGATGTACGGGTTGAAGCCGATCGCAAATTCCCCGATGTGTCTTGCCCCTTCGTCCGAATCCAGAATTTCGTTGATCCGTTTCGTATCGTTGCTGGTCGCTTCTACGATTTTCCCGTTTTCGAAGCGGAACTTGATGTTTTCAAAGGTTACCCCGTTGTACAGCGTAGCTGCGTTATAGCTGATCGTGCCGTTCACGGAATCTCTCACCGGAGCACTGTATACTTCACCGTCCGGGATATTCTTTTGGCCGGAGCATTTCTCGGCGCCGATATTTTTGATCGAGAAGGAGATGTCCGTTCCCGGTCCGACGATGTGTACTTTATCGGTGCGTTTCATTAAATCCGCCAAGGCATCTTGAGCGCGGTCCATTTTGGCGTAATCCAGATTGCATACGTCAAAATAGAAATTTTCGAAGGCTTCGGTGCTAATGTTGGCGAGCTGCGCCATGCTTGCGTTCGGATAGCGAAGCACCACCCACTTCGTGCGTTTAACCCGTTCTTCGCTATGTACCGGATGAGAGTAAAGCGAGTTGTACAGCTTCATTTTGTCCTCAGGCACGTCGGACATGTCGTTGACGTTGGAGCCGGCGCGAATCCCGATGTAGCAGTCCATCATTTGCATGCGCTTGAGGTCATATTCCGCCCAAGCCTTGATGCCTTCTTCGGTGGTCGCTTTCAATTGCGTGCCTTGCACGGCCTTGTCCGTAATCTCCACAAAAGCGTTTCCGCCCTTTTTGCCTACTTCTTCGATGACGGCTTTGAGCAAATCGCGCTCGTCCCCAATCATTTCAACCAGCACGTTCTCGCCCGGCTGCACATTGACGGAGTAACCGACCAGATTCTCCGCCAGTTTCTGAATTCTAGGATCTCGCATTGCGATTAACGCCTCCTCAAAAAATATAGCGGGCTTTTTGCCCGGCTCAAACCGGGAACCCGCGTGGCTAACCATTGGTTAATTCTTCTCTATTGTAGCACGGCCATCCCGGGAAGTCAGCCATGCCACGATGTGTCATTTATAATTTCCGAAGCGGTTGTCCGTAAACAACACCTCCTGCTCCGAAGCACCAAATACATTGGGATAGATCACCTGCGTCTCTGACGTAAGCCTTGAGGGAAGGCCCGTTTTACTGTTGATCGTCAGGTGGTAGACCACATCCGTCTCCATTTGCGAGAGCTTCAGGGCAAGCTGTTCATTGCCCGTCGTCCAAATGCTTGACAATTCTTTTTCGGCCCGGTTCCGCTGCTTCGCCGAAAGCCCAGCCAACTTGCTGTCCCAGCCGCCCTTCAGGCTCTCCATCTCTTTCTCCAATCTCGCTGCGATTCTCTCCTTGGCTTCGGCCGGATCAAGCTCGATCCGCAGCACTTTTGTTCCCCGGGCTGCACCGCTTTCGGCTTTGATCGTTTTTTTCAATTCCCGGATATCCTGCAATTGATCCAGCGGATTAAACCGGGACATGCTCCGGGCAAGAACGTCCCCCTCGTTTCCTTGCAGCGTCCAGCTCCCTCCTTGCCACAGCAGCTTAACCTCATGAGCGGAAGAAGCTTGAGCTTTTACTCCGGCGGCTTGAGGAAGAGGAGTGACCTCTCCTTGGGGAACCACAGTACGCATGCTCAGCTCATGATGACGTTTCAGTTGTCCCGTATAGCTCCAGCTTTCTTCCTCCGGTGGCTGATCTCCCCGCTGCAGCGCCGCATAGCCGTGAAAGGTCAACGCATCGCTTCCCGCAAGCCCCGCCCATGTCAAATTGAACCACTCTTCCGGAGATTTTTTACCCTGCAGCCCGCAGCCGGATAGAATCGTCAATACGATTCCCGCTATAATGATCTTTCGACATCGCCACACGCCCATATCACTTAAGCGCCCCTCGTTTTCGAAGATACACCTTGTTTGCCTTTTAACCGTTCGGAAATGAGATGTTCAGCTGTAGCCTGTCCCGCGGCCTGTAAAACTATGCGAAAAAAAGAACGCCTTTCGGGCGCTCCGACGGATCCGGTGATTTCCTTCACATTCATGCATAGTCGCGATCGGCGACCTGCGTTTGGTTTCTTCCGTTATTTTTCGCTTTATACAAGGCCATGTCCGCTTGATAAAAAAGCGACTCAACGCTGACTTTGTCGTCCGTCCGAACCCATTCGGCAATACCGCATGAAACCGTGACCTGAGGGTCCGTGTCCATCGCAACACGGAGCCGAATCGTTTCCGCCACCTCATATCCGTTATCCGCATCGGCTCCCGGCAAATAAATAGCCAATTCCTCCCCGCCCCATCGTGCCGCGACGTCGGTTTTACGGATCGAACTTCTAATGATGGAGCACACCTGCTTCAAGATTTTATCGCCGGTCTGGTGTCCAAATGTATCGTTTACCTGCTTGAACTGATCGATGTCCACGATGATGAGCGAGCCGGTCACATCTTTCTTCTGAAACTCCTGAATCGCATCGTCCACGTAATGGCGAGCGTAAAGTCCTGTCAGCATGTCCCGGTTGGCCATGCGGCGCACCTCGGCATGCAGCGAGGCATTGGCGATGGCAAGACCGATATGTGAAGCCAGAAGCTGAAGCAGCTTGTAATTGTCGTATGAAAAAAATCGGCTTTGCCGATGAGCAAGCAAAATCGCCCCGTTAACCGCGCCCCGAACGATTAAAGGTGTCGCAATCAACGACCGCGCCCCTGTCATCTCCATCATTTGGGAGTTGACTTTACCGTAAGCCCGATAGTCCGACAGGATGATCGGTTCATGCGTGGAATAAACAAGACCGCTGAACCCATAGTCCTTCGGGAAAAATTGATTGGAAAGCTCAGGAACGTTGCTTGACATAATTTCAAAGGTTCCGTTCTCCGGGTTGAGCTGCGAGATACAACAAAACTCCGCTTTGAGGATCGAAAGCAGCTCTTCCGTCGCAAACTTGAAAACTTCCTTCAACCGCAGGCTTTGATTAAGCCGTTTGGTTAGTTCATTGATCAGCCTGAGTTCGCCGATCAGCAAATTGGACTGCTCGTACAGCTTGGCATTCTCGAAGGCCGTTCCCGCCGTGTCCGCCAGCATGCTGATCAGTTGAACGTCAACCTCATCGATAATATCCCGTCCGATCAGCAGATGAAACACGCCGTAAACGCCTTGTTTGCCGATCAGCGGTACCGCTATTTCCAATTCGGGTTTCCCGTCGGCGTCCTGCCTCTCTTTACGCAGCAACCGTCCTTCCATAAAGGCGCTTACGCACATCCGGTTTCCCTCTCCTTGAAGCTGTAAGGATTTAACGCGAGGATCGCGGCTGTGATGGTCTTGAGACATCAACAGCTCAAGCTGGGCGTCGGGATACATTCCTGCAACGGTTTCGAAAATTTCCGTCAACACAGAGTCGACGTCAATTTTGTCATGAAGCTTCTGCACCACCCGAAACAGCATGGAACGACGATTCTCCTCGCGTTTGGCCTTTTGCTGAACCTGCAGCAGATCGGACACGAGCAAAGCCTCCAGACTTTTATAAAAGCATGTCCGAAAATGCTGCGCAGCCGATTTTACGAGCTTAACCGCCACAGGGGCATCATAGCCCGCCATACGGCAGCCGAGCAGGGCAAATAATTGAGGCTCAGTACGCGTAAAAATCGGTGCTACCACAATCAGCGCTTCCTGATGAGGAAAGGCAACAACCGTGCGATCCGAAACACACCGAACCGCCGCTTCCCGTAATATCTGTACTTTGTCTTCACTTATTGGACCACCGTTCCCGGATAATTCATACTCGCTTACGAATATTTCTGCTTGATGGTCCATAACGAAAAAACGGGCTTCATCGTTATCGTAAAGCTCGTTCGTCTGGGAGCGCCAATCTTCATATCCGTTCAGGATCAGCGGTTTTATGTAAGGATAGTCATATTCCGTAATATCAATCAGCTGTAGCCATGACATTTCCGTTGTATGTTCTCTATCTTCAAGCATCGGCAGGCTGAAAGCATTATTCATATTCATCGCCGGGTTACCCCTGGATTGGTCTAACATGGAGAAAGCCCCTTTTCACCGCTTTTCGGCTGCGGGAATGTAATATATATTGCTTGTGCCTGTGGATCCTGCCCAAAATGCATTCAATTTCCTGCACTTATCCATTTCTGCTTTCCAGATTTCATTTTACTATCTTCCCTGCGGTTTTGCATTATAATTCCATGATTTTAACCCATTTTTTTAGGACAAAAGCCCTATCGACAAAAAAACTGCTTTTCAAACAAAAACCTCGTATTGACTTTATGTCATGGTTTCATATAATATATATTGTTGAAAAAGACTGGATAGAGTCTTGATTAGGGCGTAACGCATGCGAGCACCCTCTCGGGTTCTTGTTGCTGACAAGACAGCGGCTGAACTTTCTTGTCAGTGAGCGAATTTTCATCTATCCTTCGCTCAGCCAAACAAGACCCGCGCAAGTAGAACCCTACACCGAAAATTTCCATTACAAAGGAGTCTACCTATACAATGGCACGTTACACTGGTCCTAAATTTAAACTCAGCCGCCGTCTCGGCATTTCCTTGAGCGGAACAGGCAAAGATTTGAAACGCCCTTTCCCTCCGGGACAACACGGCGCTAGCCAACGCAGAAAAATAAGCAACTACGGAGCTCAATTGCTTGAAAAACAAAAATTGCGCCACATGTACGGATTGGGCGAAAAACAATTCCGCACTTTGTTCGAAAAAGCGCAAAAAATGCCTGGTATCGCGGGCGAAACTTTCATGTTCCTGCTTGAAAGCCGTCTGGACAACCTCGTTTACCGTCTGGGCTTCGCAAACTCTCGTGCAGGCGCACGTCAGCTCGTATCCCATGGTCACGTAACCGTTAACGGCAAAAAAGTCGACATCGCTTCCTACCGTGTAAGCATTGGCGACATTATCAGCCTTCGCGAAAGAAGCCGCGGCCTTTCTTCCATTAAAGAAGCTTTGGAAAACCGCTCGCATCTTCCGGCTTACCTGGAATTCAACGATACCGCTTTGGAAGGCAAACTGATCCGTCTGCCTGAACGTTCCGAGCTGTCCCAAGACATCGATGAAAAACAAATCGTCGAATTCTACAACCGTTAAGATTGAATTGCAAAACGGCCCAAGTCATTGCGACTTCGGGCCGTTTTTTTATATTGAAAGAGCCGATATTTCCGCCGCTCAAATGAGCCTTAGCCCTTCTCCACATCGCGTCACACCTCAGCATTTCCTTCCTTAATAAGCTCTTGGTGTGGACGCGCTTATGTACTGGCCCATGGTCGCTCGGCTCGGCTCAACCTACTACTTCGCATCCGGTTCTTACTCCGCAATCGTCCGCACGTTTTTGTCCCGCAGACTTTGGAAATGTTGTACTTTGTGCAAGAATTATTGTCCTTTACCGGTCTATTCAGACGATTGTTGCATTTTATGCAATATTTCCATCCCTATTTGGCCAATTTGCTACTAAAAAAGCAGAAAATGCTGCAATTAATGCAGCATTTTCTGCTGTGGAAACCCAATAATCCCTCTAAATTTTGCACAAAATGCAACATTTCAGGCCGCTGATCCCGCTACTCAAGCGATACCGGGTATTGAAAACTCGCCCTTCGGAAACCGGCCATTGAGTATTTACCATTATGCCACCGAAATGACGCCGTGAACTGCTTATGCTTAACCCTCAGCTATTAACCCATCCATGCCGCCGCTTCGGCTTGCATATTATTTACGCAGCAGCTTGGCAAATTTCCGTTTGCCGACTTGAATTACCTCGCCGCCCGCAAGCTCGATTTCGGCGTTCGGGTCGGTCAGTTTCTCTTCGTTCAGCTTGACGGCGCCCTGCTGAATGCTGCGCTTCGCTTCCCCGTTGGATGAAGCAAAACCGATCAGCGTGAGCAGCTTGATCAGGCGAATTTTGCCGTCCTCCAGCTCCTCGGCCGAAACTTCGATTTCTTCAATGTCTTCCGGCAGCGCACGCTGTTGGAAGACGGTAATGAAGTGCTCCTGAGCCGCTTCCGCCGCATCAAGGCCATGGTACATACGAACGAACGTATGCGCGAGCTTCATTTTCGCGTCACGCGGATGCATGGTCCCTTGTTCGATACCTTCCGCCAAAACCGTAAGCTCCTCATTCGTCAAATCCGTGGCGAGCTCGAAATATTTCATCATCAGTTCATCCGGAACGGACATCGCTTTGCCGTAAATTTCGTTCGGTTCTTCATCGATGCCGATGTAATTGCCAAGGCTCTTGCTCATCTTTTGAACGCCGTCCAACCCTTCGATGATCGGAGTCATAATGGCGATTTGAGTATCTTTGCCGTATTCTTTTTGCAGCGTTCTGCCCATCAGCAAATTGAACTTCTGATCGGTCCCCCCAAGCTCGATATCGCTTTCCAGCGCCACGGAATCCATGCCCTGCATCAGCGGGTAGAAAAATTCATGGATGCTGATCGGCTGGCCGCTTTGATAGCGCTTCGTGAAATCGTCACGCTCCAGCATACGCGCCACCGTCACCTTCGCCGAAAGCTTAACGACATCGGCAAAGGTCATTGGCGCAAGCCACTCGGAGTTAAAATGAACCTTGGTTTTTTCCGGATCGAGGATTTTGAACAGCTGTTTCCGGTACGTTTCCGCATTCCGCTGTACGTCTTCTTCGGTCAATTGCTTGCGGGTTTCGGATTTGCCGGTCGGATCGCCGATCCGCCCTGTGAAGTCGCCAATGATAAGCTTGACGTCATGACCAAGATCCTGAAATTGGCGCAGCTTCTGCATTACCACAGTATGCCCGACATGAAGGTCCGGCGCGGACGGGTCAAGCCCCAGCTTTACTTTCAGCGGCTGTCCGGTTACCACCGATTTCATTAGCTTTTGCTTCAATTCTTCTTCAGGCACGATTTCAACGACACCCCTGGAAATGACGCCGAGTTGGCGCTCCACTTCCTCCTGCTGGGCAACCGTAAGTTCTTCCCATTTCATTCGTTCATTCCTCCTAGGTTTACTTCCAATCGCTAAATATCCGGCAAACGCAAAAAAGCTCCTTCTCATCCCAAGGGACGAGAAGGAGCCGCTCGCGTTACCACCCTAATTAAAACCGTCAACCGAAAGCTCTGCGGATACATGGCCCTGCAGACCTCCCGAAGCGGTTTTCACTTCATTCCTTTAACGGTCATCCCGGTGCCGGACTACTATCGTTCAACTGAAACGAATTCCCCCGGACGGCTCCAGACGGTAATTCAAAAGGGATCCGCCCATTCGGTTCGCAGCAGCCACCGATTCTCTGAGCAGCGGGATTCCGCCTTCTACTGAGTCTTTCCAAGCCTTTGTCGATATGCATTTAGATATTTTATAACACATAAGCATTTCTCAAGTCAAACCTTGACGGCTGCGGATTGCGAATCTCCCCAAATCACTTGTCGGAACAAGGGCAAATAGGTTGAAAATTCATCCAAGCCGCCGTTTTTATGCTATAATGTTGCTGTTAAAAAGGAGGATAATGCATGGTTCATGAGAACGATAAAAACTCCGGCAAGAGATTGAAACGTGAATCCCGGAAACAGAAACCGTCCCGCAAGCACAAAAAGGGACATTGGGTCTGGGTTACGCTGGGCTGGCTCTTTTTGCTCGGAATTGCCGGTATTCTGTTTGCGGGAGGGGCCGCATTCGGATATGTGTCCTCCATCGTAAAGGATGATCCGGTACGATCGCGTGCCGACATCGAACAAAAAATCAATTACAACGAAATGACCGGCTTTGCTTATTTCCGCGATGGACAGCCTATCGGCCAGCTCCGTTCCGAGGAAGACCGGCGGCCCGTTACTTACAAGGAAATCCCCCAATTTGTCCTCGATGCGGTCATCGCGATTGAAGACAACAACTTTGAAAATCACATCGGGATTGACTTCAAAGGAACGCTGCGCGCGGTTAAGCAAAGATTGCTTCATGAAAGCGTTCAAACCGGCGGAAGTACGTTAACTCAACAGCTGGCACGGCGCGTTTTCCTGAACCTAGACAAGACCGATGACCGGAAGATCAAGGAAATGCTGCTGGCGCTGCGGCTGGAGCGTTTTCTGTCCAAAGATGAAATCATCACGGCTTATTTGAATAAGGTTCCTTTCGGAAACGGCTCCAACGGCTATCAGGTGTACGGGATCAAAGCGGCCGCCAAAGGCATTTTCAACGTGACCGACCTGAACAAGCTGAACATCGCGCAGGCGGCTTATTTGGCCGGTTTGCCGCAGCTTCCTTCTTCGTATTCGGCTTTTAACGGCAAAGGAGAGTTTAACCAGGATGCTTTTGACCGCGCGCTCAAACGGCAGCGTCTGGTGCTCCAGCGGATGCTCGAAGAAAATAAAATCACACAGCAGCAATACGACGAAGCCGTCGCCTTCGACATTAAAGGTTCGCTGGCTCAACAAACTCAAAAGGCATATGACACTTTCCCTTACCTGATGCTGGAAACCGAACGGCAGGGCGCTCAAGTCATCGCTATGCTGAACAATCCGGACATGACCAAGGACGAAGTGGAGAACAATCCTCAAATCCTTGAAAATGCCCGGCAGGAGCTGCTCACCGGCGGCTATCGCGTGTACACGACGATCGACAAGAAAGTCTACAACTCCATGCACAGGATATCCGACAATGCCGACAACTTCAGCCCGGAAAGCAAAACCAAAGGGCTGGAGCAGGTCGCCGGCATGATGATCGACAACCGGACCGGCGCCATTCTCGGCATGATCGAAGGCCGCGATTTCTACACGGAGCAAATGAACTACGCGACGCAAATGAAACGGCAGCCCGGTTCGACGATGAAGCCGATCGCCGCGTATTTGCCGGCGATTGAAGCGGGAATGATCCAGCCTGCCAGCATCATCGACGACTCGCCGATTATTTTGAAAGATTATCAAAAAGGCTTCCACATTCCGGTTAACTCGAGCGGCGGATACAAGGGACTGGTAACGGCCCGGACCGCCCTTAATGAATCGCGGAACATCCCTGCGCTCAAAATTTTCAACAACGTCGTCGGTATCGACAAAGCGTGGGATTTTGCGAAGAAGCTTGGGATTACCACCATTGAGCCCGAAGACTACAGCGCGCAAACCGGTGTTCTCGGCGGACTCAAGTATGGCGTAACGGTCGAGGAATTGACCAATGCTTACAGTTCCATCGCAGACGGAGGAGAATTCAACGATGCGTACATGATCGAGAAAATCCTGGATTCCAAAGGCAATGTGGTTTACAAGCACGAAACCGATCCGCAGCGCGTCTATTCCAAGCAAACGGCTTATTTGATGACGGATATGCTGCGCACGGTCGTTAAAGACGGAACCGGGAAATCGATCAAGAGCGATTTTAAAAACTTCGGCAAAATTCCGGTCGTGGGTAAAACAGGAACTACGCAAAACTATGCGGATGTCTGGTTCATGGGCTTTTCTCCGGATGTGACGCTGGGCGTTTGGGTCGGTTATCGCGAGCCGGTCAACACTCTATCGGAAGCCGGGAAAGCGCGGGCGCGGAAAATTTGGGCGCTCGTCATGAACGAGGTTACCGACAATGATCCGGAGCTGTTCGCCACGAAGGAGTTTACCAAACCGGACGGAATCGTAACCAAAACGGTATCCGGATACAGCGGCAAGCTGCCGACCGCATTAACGCAGCAAGCAGGCAAGATGGTCACCGACATTTTCAACGCGAAATACGTGCCTACCGAACCGGACGACGTACTGGTGCGGGCAAAATACGTAACTTATGACGACGTGAATTACGTTCCTCAGGAGGCTACGCCTTCCGACATGCTGCGGGAGAAAGTCGTCGTGAAGCGGGAGAAACCGATCGCGGAGCTGGTAGAAGACCTGGAGAACGCTTTTAAGACCATGAAAGGCGATCATAAGTCGATCAGCTACTACATGCCGAAGGATGCGGGAGAGGATGCGCCATACAAGCCGGATCCTCGAGTCGACGACGGTCAGGCTCCTGCTGCTCCGGCCAACGTAAGCTACTCTTCCGGCACGATCACGTTCGATAAGAGTGCTTCGAGCGACGTGGTAGGGTATCGTCTTTACCAATCGGAGGATGGAGTGAATTTCCAAAGCACCGGGAAAACCGCACTTGTCGGAGATGCAACCTCCATCGCCGATTCGGCTTCAGGCGCCTATTACGTCACGGCGGTTGACGTGGCCGGCAAAGAATCGGCTCCAAGCGCCACCGTCGGAAACGGCGTGCCGGACGGGTCGATCTCGGGTCCGGGAAGCGACGGTCAAACGCCTGGCGGCGGTCCGAATGAGAACGGCCCGCTTCCTCCCTCTCCGTCCGGTGTGAACGTGCAGAAGGATGGCAGCGACATCAAGGTCAGCTGGAATGCCAATGATCCGCTTGACCTTGTAACGAGCTACAACGTATATGTCTCCGATTCGGAGGGCGGCAGCTACTCTCATGTCGGATCAAGCGACAATACGCAGTTCTCGTTTAAAACCGATGCCGCAAACGTCTGGGTGCAAGTCACCGCCGTCAACGTGCTCGGCGAATCGGCGCCTTCCGCGCCGGTGCATTACGGGAATTAAACGGTTCTCAAACAACAAAGGGTTGGATGGTCTATTCAGACCATCCAACCCTTTTAACATTCAATGATCTCTCCATCGCCAACTTTTTTCGATTCGAAGAGTTCAAACTTACTTCCGGCGTGAATTAAATTTCTTGGAGCTTCTGGAAACAAAAAATCAAAATAACATGTACTTTGATAATTGTCATAGTTTTTAACTATTTTTAAAACCACGCTCCAATCCTGTCCCTCCTCCCTCTAAGCGCCAATTAATCCTCGATCGTCGAAAGATCCCCCGCCGGGAGGTTCAGCTCCCAGGCTTTGAGTACACGGCGCATGATTTTGCCGGAGCGGGTTTTGGGGAGTTTGTCTTTGAACTCGATTTCCCTCGGGGCGGCATGGGCGGACAGGCCTTCCTTCACGAAGCGGGCGATTTCGGCCTTCAGTTCTTCAGAGGCCGTGAAACCTTCCCGCAAGGAAATGAAGGCCTTGATGATCTCGCCGCGCACCGGATCGGGTTTGCCGATTACGCCCGCCTCGGCTACCGCCGGATGCTCCACCAGCTTGCTTTCCACCTCAAACGGGCCGACCCGCTCCCCGGAGGAGTTGATCACGTCATCGATCCGGCCCTGGAACCAGAAGTAGCCGTCCTCGTCGACGTAAGCCGTATCGCCGGAAATGTACCAGCCCGGGACGCGGAAATATTCTTCGAATTTGGGCGCGTTGTTCCAAATCAGGCGCATCACCGACGGCCAAGGCGTGCGAATCGCCAAATTGCCCATCCGGTAAGGTGGCAGCACTTTCCCATTATCGTCGATAACGGCGGCCTGGATGCCCGGAACCGGCTTGCCCATCGAACCCGGCTTGATCGGCATCGCCGGATAATTGCAGATAAGCTGGCCGCCGGTCTCGGTCATCCACCACGTATCGTGAATCCGCTGGCCGTATACCTTAAGTCCCCAGCGCACAACCTCCGGATTAAGCGGCTCGCCTACCGACAACACATGGCGCAAGGAAGACAAATCATACTGCTCAATGATATCCTGTCCGGCGCCCATCAGCATCCGAAACGCGGTAGGGGCGCTGTACCAGACGGTAACTTTATTCTTCTGAATCGTGTCATACCAATCGCCGGGGCTGAAGCGCCCGCCGCGAATGACGTTCGTTACGCCGTGCAGCCAAGGCGCAAAAATGCCGTAGGACGTGCCCGTAACCCAACCCGGGTCCGCCGTGCACCAATAAATGTCGTTCTCTTTGAGGTCGAGTACGACTCTACCCGTGTGATAATGCTGAAGCATCGCATTGTGCACATGATAAACGCCCTTGGGTTTGCCCGTGGAGCCGGACGTATAGTGCAAAATCAATCCATCCTCCCGGTTGACCCATTCGATCTCGGCCTCCGGAGAAGCTGCGGACAATTCGGCCCGAAGGTCAATAATGCCTTGCTCCGCAGGTACTTCATCGCCAACGACAAAGATGAATTTAAGCAGCGGCAGCGCCTCCCGCTTCACCCGCGGCAGCAGCGCCGGCGTCGTTACCAGCGCAACGGCTCCGCTGTCTTCGAGCCGGTCTTTGACAGCCGTCTCCATAAAAGCTTCAAAAAGCGGCCCAACCACCGCGCCAACCTTGATGGCGCCAAGAACACTGACATACAATTCCGGAGTTCGGGGCATGAAGACAAAGACGCGATCTCCTTTGGAAATCCCGTAGCTTCGCATCACATTGGCGAACCGGTTCGTCAATCCCTTCATCTGTTCGTAAGTAATCGACTCCTGGCGGACCGGGTCGCTGTACAGCAGCGCAACGCGTTCCCCTTTGCCGGCGTCGACATGCCGGTCGATCGCCTCGTAAGCCAGGTTCACCTTTCCCGATTCGTACCAGGAAAACTGTTTCTCAACATCCTCCCAGTTGAAATCCGCATAAGCCTCTTCATAATTCGTCATATTGGCCGACGGAGCGATCGCCGAAATCATTTCCCCTTGCAGTTGACTCATCGTTTCATCCTCCCTTGATTCTGTGTGAAACCATCATCATGCTAGAGCGAAAATCATGAAAACGGATACATAGGAGTGTAAATCAAAAGTCATTTTCAGCGTCATAAAGCAGTTAGGCATCCGCTTGGACTGGAATTAATAATCGTTATTTGTTTGCGTCAAAAATCACACATTAATCCAAAATATGTGAATTTTTTATGTCGGAAATCATTATATCATACGTCTCCCACAGCGGCTATACTTTTCAAATATTCATTTTTCTGTTATAAGTGAGGGGAACGAGCAAAGGAGGCGGTTTAATGGAGCACCAAAAAACGTACATCCGCCATACCCTGCCCCATCAAGATCGCGAGATTGTTCTGGAAGGCCCGGTCACCCCTATCCATTTGGAAAGCCTGCGAATGCATTCGGACCTGGACGCGTTTCGAAGGCCCGAAGAACAGCACGCTGCTCTGATCGAAATCGCCGGTCTTCCCGAAGGGCGGATTATTCTAGCCAGGGAAGAAAACACCATCGTCGGTTACGTAACCTTCCACTACCCCGATGAAATGGAGCGATGGTCTCAAGGCCGAATGCCGGATCTTATCGAGCTGGGGGCCGTAGAGGTAGCAAACGACTACCGTTCCCTGGGGCTCGGATCGCAAATGATCCACACGGCTTTCGAAGACAGTCAGATGGAGCGTTATATCGTTTTTACGACCGAATATTACTGGCATTGGGATTTAAAAAACAGCGGCCTCAGCGTATGGGATTACCGTAAAATGATGGAACGGCTGATGAAAACCGTAGATATGGTCTGGTACGCTACCGACGACCCGGAAATATGCTCCCATCCGGCGAACTGCCTGATGGTCCGCATCGGTAAAGAGGTCCCGCTGGAATCTGAGGAGCAGTTTGACCGGATCCGGTTTCAGCAGCGCTTTATGTATTGAAGTGAAGTGATGAATAAGAAAGGTCGTGTGCCCCCATGTCTGGAAGCGCTTTATTTGTTCGCCATGAGCATGACATGGACTATCGTTTCCATGACAGTCATCCCTTCCACCCCATTCGGCTCCAGCTAACCCTAGACCTGCTGACTGCTTCGGGAGCACTTGAGTCATTCCACCTGCTGCAGTCCCGTCCTGCTGCAGAAGAGGAATTGTTGTGGATCCATCAACCGGCCTACATCGAAGCCGTGCGGGAGCTAAGCCGCCCAAGCCCCATTCAAGCATGGGTCGACAAGGCGGAGCAATACGGGTTGCTGGATGAGGATACGCCTTATTTTACGGGGATGGATGAAGCGGCTTCTCACGTAGTAGGCGGCTCCATAACGGCCGTGGAGTCGGTTATGTCGGGCCAGTGTACCCATGCCCTTCACTTGGGTGGCGGGCTGCATCACGCCTTGGCGGCGAAGGCCGCCGGCTTTTGCATCTATAATGACGCCGCCGTTGCCATCGCTTACGCGAAGCGCCGCTACGGAGCCCGCATTCTGTATGTGGATACAGACGTACACCACGGGGATGGCGTGCAGTGGAGCTTCTATTCCGATCCCGACGTTTGCACCTATTCCATTCATGAAACGGGGAGATATCTTTTTCCGGGAACCGGCTTTTTATCCGAACGAGGAGAACATCAAGGCTATGGAGCCTGCATGAATCTTCCCCTTCAGCCTTATACGGAAGATGACTCCTGGCTGGATTGTTTCGAGACTTCGGTAAAACGTCTGACGGAGCGTTTCAAGCCAGATCTCATCGTCAGCCTGCACGGCTGCGACGCCCACGCTCTGGATCCGCTGTCCCACATGCACTGCAGCATGGCTATCTATCGGAAAATGCCCTCTATTCTGCACAACCTCGCCCATTCCTATTGCAGCGGACGTTGGGTTGCCTTGGGCGGAGGCGGATACGATTTCTGGCGGGTTGTTCCCCGCGCCTGGAGTCTGCTGTGGCTGGAAATGAGCCATCATCCGATTATCGGCCGTCTGGACGCGAATCCTCTGGAACCGCTGCCGGAAGCTTGGATCAGCCAGTGGCAGGCGCTGTCCCCGGTCCCGCTCCCCCGTACGTGGCTCGATGACCTGAGCCGCTGGGAGGGCATCCCCAGGCGAGCGGAAATCACGGCAAAAAACCGCGAAAGTCTCGCGGTTGCGCTTCAGGACTATGCTTGATTCAAACCGGAAAAATGCGCCTCATACGCATTTATTATTTACTCCGTTACGGAACTCAAGTTCTTAATCATATCGCTCACGATTTCAAATGAACGCTGCGATGCAAGCGCAGTAAACTCGGCGAAGTTAACGTCGGCCGAGCCGTCCGCTTTATCCGACATGGAG
This sequence comes from Paenibacillus terrisolis, assembly GCF_056171975.1. Lineage (NCBI taxonomy): Bacteria > Bacillati > Bacillota > Bacilli > Caryophanales > Paenibacillaceae > Paenibacillus > Paenibacillus terrisolis. Next base: position 82,235 of record NZ_JBKFGG010000003.1, read on the forward strand.
CGAAGCACCACGTAAGGGATGCCGTTCATGTGGCAAACCTGAGCAAGCGCAGCTCCCTCCATCTCAACACATTCGCCTTTCAAAGCCCCATACAGCACTTCAACCAACTCAGGATCGGCCAGAAACTGATCGCCTGACAGCACGCGTCCAATCACAAAATGATGATCCCGGCATATCCGGGCGCAGCTCTGTTTAGCCAGTTTAACCAGCTGCCGGTCTGCGGGAAAATCCGAGGTTTCCTGATAAGGGATGACACCGCGCGGATACCCCAGCGGCGTCACGTCCATATCATGCTGCTGACAGGAAGACGAAATCACGATATCGCCGATATTAAGCTCCGGGTTCATAGCGCCGGCTACCCCTGTGAACCAGACCGCCTCCACTCCAAATTGATCGATCAGCAGCTGTGTGGTGACCGCCGCGTTCACCTTCCCTACGCCGGATTTGCATACCACAACTTCACGGCCGTGCCATATTCCCTTAACGAAACGAATCCCGGCATGAACAGCCGTTTCCTGCCGCTCCACGGTCCCCAGCAGCAAAGCGATTTCTTCATCCATCGCACCCATCAGCCCAATGCGATTCAGCATACACTCCAACTCCTTCGCCGAATACCTAAAAAAGCTCCCACTCGGGGAGCTTTTTCCATGTTTAACCTTTTTCATATATTTTTCTGTGTATAATTATTATCTCTAAATTTTCTTAACGTTATCAAGCAAGTCTTAGATATGGCTGACGGATAACCGCAAAATTGTCTCATGCGGCAAAACCACGCGAGGGTTGTCCACCGTCTCTTTCTTCATAAGCTTCGTTAACAGACGCATCGCTACAGCTCCAAGATCGTACATCGGCTGAGCAACGGTAGTCAGCTGAGGACGAACCATGGAAGCCATACGAATATTGTCCACACTGATGATGGAGAAATCGTCCGGCACTTTCAGGCCTTCATCCTGGATGCTGTGGATGGCGCCGATCGCCATTTCATCCGTAGCCGCAAAAATGGCCGTTGGCCGCTTCTTAAGGCCCAGGAAATATTTCATCGCTTCCACGCCGGATTCGTAGCGGTAATTTCCGATCCGCACCAGATCCTCCTGGTACTGAATTCCCGCTTTTTCCAGCGCACGTTTGTAACCTTGAAAGCGAGCAAAACCATTCGCCGGATCCTGCAAAGTCCCGCTGATCATGGCAATCTCCCGATGTCCATGACGAACCAGCGTGCTCACCGCATCAAAGGCGGCAGCTTCGTGATCGATGTCCACCGAAGGAATGATGCCGTTCTCATCGCTCGTCGCACAAAGGACGATCGGTACCGCGGATGTCTGGAACGCCTGCAAATGTTCTTCCGTTACCGTTCCGCCCATGAACAGCAGCCCGTCCACCTGCTTCTCAAGCAAGGTGTTGATGACGCGGATTTCTTTTTCCTTCTTCTTATCGGCATTACATAAAATGATGTTGTAGTGGTACATGTTGGCGATATCTTCGATGCCACGTGCAATCTCCGCAAAAATCGAATTCGATATGTCCGGGATCACCACGCCGACAGTGGTAGTCTTCTTGCTGGCAAGTCCTCTAGCCACCGCATTAGGTCGGTACCCCAAACGCTCAATTGCTTCGTATACTTTTTTCCGTGTCTGCGGTTTCACATTAGGGTTATTGTTCACAACCCGGGAAACCGTGGCCATCGAGACGCCTGCTTCACGTGCCACATCGTAAATGGTAACCGTCACATTCTTCTCTCCATTGCCATAGATTTTCAATCGATCATCCGGTAATACCCATTGCTCCAATTAAATTTATGATACGACAAAATATTACTTTGTGCAATGATAACGCTTCACTTTGCCAGAATCTCTGTCAATACAGCCTTCGTAACCCTGGAATGGGAGGTATGCCAAACAGCCTGTCCGCCCTTTACCAGTATGGCCTGCGGGGATTCATGCTTGACTCCAAGCGCGCTTTCGGCTTCATTCGAAACCGCCCGATCTTCGACAACATGGATAAGCCCGTATGTAACCTCTTCACTCGGCGCTTCTTTAACATAAGCGTCAACTTCACGATATGCCCCGGCGCTGATGGGACATCTTGTGCTGTGCTTGAAAAGCAGGAGCGGCCGCTCGGAGGAAAGATGCAAAGCATGATGAAGCTCCTGTACGGATGTTATTCTCTGCAATGTCGACATCATCAATTCTCTCCTTTTGAAACAAAAAAGAATCATCGGTTGTTCTGTTGATATCTTAACAAAAAGGGGAAGAAAAGAAAATAATGTTTGAAAAATATCATGAAAATTTGCGAAAAAACTAATTGGTTTGGGACAATTGTCGGTCTTTGACGAATTTGGACAACTGGGACAAACGTTTGGATATATCCTGCATCCAAGCGGAATCGCCCTGATCCTTGGAGAAGCTGTAAAGATCCAGGAGCAGGTTGATTCGCTCCTCGCATTTCTCCAGAACCAAAACTTCAAATGAGAGTTCCTCCGCCCGATTCCACTTCCGGTAAATAGCGAAAATGACATCGGCGAGTTCGTTCACTTCCGGAAAAGACACCCGTCCGTCGTACTGTTGCTTTAACGTGTCCAGCAAATTGAGCAAATCCGGCTTTACCGCAGGCAGCACTTCATAATAGCTGCAATCTTCACATTCGAAAATCGGAACGCGATCAATTTCGATTGTTCCTTCAAAAATGACCAACCTGAATCCAAGGTTCATTTTTTGTCCGCAATGACAGAGTTTGCGCACAGGATCACCTCATCTTAGTTCTTGGCATATTCAGTTGCAGCGATGAATAATATATTTATTCGACTCGCTCATGCGCATTCCTTCTTCAGGAAAGGAATAGCGCAAAATTACCATAGCAGGAAAAAATGCCACCCACCGCAAGATATGAAAGCAAATTACATATTTGATACAATTAAAATATCGAAATAAAATTTCGTCAAGGCAGTCGAGGAAAGGGAGGCGACGGATTTGAGACTTACTGGTAAAAAGATCTTAGCTCTGGTTGATGAAGAATTCGAAGATTTGGAGCTCTGGTACCCGATTTATCGGGTTCGTGAGGAGGGGGCGACGGTCCATCTGGCCGGTCCTGTGAAAGGGAAAAAATACATCGGCAAATATGGAGTGCCCGCGGAGGCGGAATTTTCGTTTGAGGAAATCGATGCCAGTCTTTATGACGGGATCCTTGTTCCCGGAGGGTGGGCGCCTGACAAACTTCGGCGTTATCGCCGGGTATTGGAAATCGTTCAAGAGCTGAATGCGGCCAAAAAACCGATCGGTCAAATTTGCCACGCGGGGTGGGTACTCATTTCCGCCGGGATTCTGAAAGGCGTGACGGTAACATCCACGCCGGGCATTCGCGATGACATGAAAATGCCGGAGCTATTTGGAAAGACGAACCGGTTGTTACCGACGGACATATCATATCGGCACGGAGACCGCCGGATCTGCCACCATACGGTAAGGCATTCGTCGATGCGCTGGCCGGCATGCCGCTGCACAATAAACAAATCTAATTTCGAATAGTAAATGCCGGGGGTCTTTGCCTCCCCGGCATTTTGTTTTGCATATTTTAAATCGCTTTTTTCGCCAAAACTTCGTTCGCAAAGCGGGTAAGCTCAGACTCGATTTCACTGCTTGTAGCTAGACGGAAGCAGGCCGCGCCCACTTCATGGCTCTCCTCCACGGAAGAGTTCAGAATGCGGTGTTTGACCCGCAACAGCGACTGCGGAGACATGCTCAAATCGCTGACGCCCAAATGCAGCCATAACGGAACCGCCCGTTCATCTCCCGCCATCTCGCCGCAAACGCTGACCGGAATCCCCGCCTGCTTGGCGGCTTGTACCGTCTGGCGCAGCAGCCGCAGCACCGCAGGGTGGAACGTATGGTATAAATGGGCGATCTTTTCGTTCATCCGGTCGACAGCGAGAACATACTGCACGAGGTCGTTCGTTCCGATGCTGAAAAAGTCCGCTTCCATGGCCAGCAAATCGGCAATCGCCGCTGCAGCCGGAACCTCGATCATAACCCCGACCTGAATTTGCCGGTTATAGGCTATTCCCCGCCGATCCAAATCCTGCTTGGCATCTTCCAGAACCCGGTTTGCTTCCCGGATTTCCTCCAGAGAGCAGATCATAGGATACATGATTTTTACGTTTCCGTAAGCGCTCGCGCGCAAAATCGCGGTTAACTGGGTCTGAAACAACCCCTTGCTGTCAAGGCTGATGCGAATAGCCCGATATCCGAGTACCGGATTTTCTTCCTCCGGCAGTTCGAAATACTCCAGCTGCTTATCGCCCCCGATGTCGAGCGTACGTATGACCACGGGATGGCCGCCCGCCTTTTCGGCAACTTGACGGTAAACTTCAAATTGCTCTTCTTCCCCGGGAAAGGTGGCGCGGTCCATGTACAGGAACTCGGTTCGGAATAGTCCGACACCTTCGGCTCCGTGTTTGACGGCGATCTCCAGATCTTTCACCGAGCTGATATTGCCGGCCAGACGAATCCGGGCGCCGTCCTTCGTGACCGCCTCGACCGAAGCCAGCAGCTGCAGCTGTTCTTTTCGGCGGCGCTGCTTCTCGGCCACCTCGGTGTAGCGGTCCACGATGTCTTTGCCCGGCCCAAGATAAACTCTGCCTTCATCTCCGTCAATAACCAGAAGGTCTCCGGTCTGAAAAGTGTCCTCCAGCTTGTGCTCCAGCCCCGAGACGAGCGGAATGCCCAGCGCCCGCGCCATAATCGCCGAATGGGACGTCTTGCCTCCGGACATCGTAACCATTCCGAGCACGTTGTCGGGATTCAGATGCACCAGCTGCGAAGGGGACAATTCTTTGGCGACCAGAATATAAGGCTGGGTATCCGCGGGCAGCGTAACGTCCGGCGTTCCCAGCAAATGCTTAAGCAAGCGGTTCCCGACATCCTTGATGTCAAGCGCCCGCTCTTTCATGTATTCGTCGTCCAACAAATCAAACATGGTTACAAAATGGTCGATCGCTTCTTTGACGGCAACCTCGGCCGCTTTGTATTGACGTTCGATGATCCCCTGGATTTCGCTCATGAATACGGGGTCTTCCAATATCGCAATGTGAGCGTCGAATATTCCCGACTCTTCGGCTCCCACCGTTTCCTTAATTTCGTTCTTCATCACTTCGATCTCGGTTTTGGAAGTGCGAATGCCTTCGTACAGCCGCTCGAACTCTTTGGCGAGATCCACCTTCTCCAGTCTTTGGTCTGGCACATCCCATTCCCAGGCGGGCAGCACAAAAGCTTTGCCGATCGCTACTCCCGCCGCTGCGCCGATACCCTGTATCATCCTTTGCCCCCCTATGTCCTCCTTGTGCGGTACCCCTATAGGATACCCTCTCTCTATTTCATTATGGTAATCCCAGGCTAATAAATTTGTCAAAGGAAAAAGCGCGCGACAAAAAGGCCCGCCCCATGCTGGAGTGGACCTTCCGAATTTTTCCGCGGAATTTGTCGTTAAAGGTTTAAGGTCTTTTGCCGATCAACAGGCTGTCTTCCACCTTGATGCAGCGGTCCATAATCACGGTCAGACCGGCGCTTGAGGCGATCTCATTGGCTTCCTCGCTGAATATTCCCTGCTGTAACCAAAGCACCTTGGCGCCGATTTTAACGGCTTCCTTGGCGACCTCCGGCGTGTATTCGCTTCGGCGGAAGACGTCGACGATGTCCACCGGCTCCGGAATGTCCTCCAAAGACGCATATACTTTCTCTCCCAGGATTTCTCCGGTCACCGATGGATTCACGGGAATGATCCGGTATCCGTTATTCTGAATCGCCTGAGCGACCATATAAGAGCTGCGGTCCGTTTTGTCGGACAATCCCACCACAGCGATGTTCCCGGCGTTTTCTAAGATTTTCTTGATTTCTTCGCGGCTTGGATTTTCAAATGCCATCTTCGTTTCCACCTTTCGAAGCTGATTTGGATTAATTCAAATATACTACAGTTACTTTACCCATTCCACGGACGCGCCAAGCGAAGCGATATGATCAAAAAACTGCGGATACGATTTAGCTACGTGATGAGCATCTTTGATCAATAGCGGCTGGCGGCAGCGCAGGCCCACAACCGTCAGGGCCATGATGACCCGGTGGTCATAGTGCGCATTGATCTCCACCCCGCCCTCAAGACCGGAAGGCTGGCCGTGAACGATAATTTCCGCCTGCCGCTCCTCCACCTTGGCCCCCGCTTTTTTCAGTTCGTTCAAATAATCGGTAATTCGGTCGCATTCTTTGTAGCGCAGATTCTCCACATTATAAAATCTCGAAGTCCCATCGGCAAAAACGGCCGCGGCCACCATGGCAAGCACCGCGTCGGTCGCCGCGTCTCCGTCGAACTCGACCGGCCGCAGCCGGCGGTTGCCCTGCACATGAACCGTGCCGTCAACATGCGTCAGCGGCACGTCCATCATTTGCAGGACGTCGACCACGGCGCGTTCTCCCTGCTTGCTCCGCTCCGCCAGCCTGTGCACCTTGACATCCGATTTCGTCACCGCCGCTGCGGCTAAAATCGCCGCCGATCCCGGATAATCTCCCTGTACAGTATACGTTTTCGCTTGATAAGCCTGCCGGCCCGGCACGGTGAAATGCATGTAGTCGCTGCTGGCATGCACGACGATTCCCGCCTGCTCCAGCACCTCAAGCGTCTGACCAATAACGACCTTCGATTTCAGATCGTCCAGCACTTCGATTTCGCTGTCCTCTTCCAGCAGCGGCGTCAAAAACAGCAGCGCGCTCAAATACTGCGAGCTGACAGCCCCGGAGATGCGGATTTTGCCGCCCCGGGGAGCCCCGCCGCGAATCGTGATCGGGAGCCGCCCTTCGTTGTGTTCGACTTGTACGCCCATTTGACCGAGCGCATCGATCAAGTCGTCATGGGGACGTTTGCCCAAGGAATCGGGATACGTATTCACGAAAGTGATTTCCGGACATAACGCGGCAATTGCCATCAAAAAACGCAGCACCGCGCCCGCGTTTCCCACGTTCAGTTCCCTGATTTCCTTCGGACGGCGGCCGAATCCGGTAATAACGATTTTCTCCTCGTCTTCCTCAAGCACGGCGCCGAGATCCGAAATACAGCGGCGCATCGCATCGCTGTCTTCGCTGTGAGCCGGGTAGTATACGGTGCTTGTCCCTTCCGCCAAAGCGGCGACCAGCAGATAACGGGTCGTATAGTTCTTGGAAGAGAGTGCTCCGATTTCTCCCTTCAGTTCAGGCGTTGGCCTTACGATAACGTCCATATATGATAACTCTCCTTTATCGAGTGATTGTCCATTAAACGCGGTAATGCATTAAAATCTCATCTGACACTTGTTCGGCGGTTTTCCCCGACGTATCGATCCGGATATGGGCAAAATCGTAAGCATGCTTCCGCTCTTCGAGAAGCAGCATTACCCGCTTCCTGGCCCCTCCGGCCAGCAGCGGCCGGTTCTTGTCTTCGCCGACCCGCGCCACAATCTCGTCCGCTGTAGCCGCGAGCGCAACCACGAGCCCGTTCTCCAGCATGACACGCCGGTTCTCTTCGAGCAGCACGGCTCCTCCGCCCGTTGCCAGCACGATGCCTGTCCCCGCGAGCGTTTTCCCTAAAACGCCAGATTCCGTATTCCGGAAAAATCCCTCGCCCTTCTCCGCAAACAGCTCGGGAATCGTGTGTCCCGTTTCTTTTATGATCGCCGAATCGAGATCCACGAACCGAAGCCCCGTTTTCTCCGCCAGACAGGCGGCAACCGTCGATTTTCCCGTCCCCATCATACCGATGAGGACAATATTGGCTTTATGGCCGCTCATCATCCGTCACCTACTCGCCATTCTATATCAATTTTAGCTTTTTCATATCATAACATAGGCCGGCACTTTTAGGCACTGCGGTGAAAAAAAGACGCCGCGAGAGCGAAACTGCCGCTCTCCGGCGCCTTTTACAGGCAGGGCAATAAGCTGCCCACGCAAATTTTAGAACCATTGATGATGGAATACGCCTTCCTTGTCCACCCGTTTGAAGGTGTGGGCGCCGAAGTAATCGCGCTGCGCTTGCAGCAGGTTGGCCGGCAGACGTTCCGTGCGATAGCTGTCATAGTAAGACAGGGCGCTTGAGAAGCCCGGAACCGGAATGCCGTTCTCAACCGCGGCGGAAATGACTTTGCGCCATGCGCCTTGATAGCTTTCCACCACGTTTTTGAAGTACTCGTCAAGAAGCAAGTTTTTGAGCTCCGAATCACGGTCGTAAGCGGCTTTGATGTTATGCAGGAACTGCGAGCGGATGATGCAGCCGCCGCGGAAGATCATCGCAATGTTGCCGTATTTCAGATTCCAGCCATATTCGTCGGAAGCGGTGCGCATTTGAGCGAACCCTTGCGCGTAGGAAACGATTTTGGATGCGAACAGCGCCTTGCGCACATTTTCAATAAACTCGGCTTTGTCGCCGCTGAATGCCGGTTTGGCAGGTCCGTTCAAAATTTTGCTGGCCGCTACGCGTTCTTCCTTCATTGCGGACAGGAAGCGGGAGAATACGGATTCCGTAATCATGGACAGCGGTACGCCAAGATCGAGTGCGCTTTGGCTTGTCCATTTCCCCGTGCCTTTTTGGCCGGCTGCGTCAAGGATGATGTCAACCATCGGCTTGCCGGTTTCTTCGTCATATTGCGAGAAGATGTCGGCGGTAATTTCGATCAGGTAGCTGTCCAGCTCGCCTTTGTTCCATTCCGTGAAAATTTCATGCAGTTCTTTGGCATCAACGCTCAGAACGTCTTTCAGCAGGTGATAGGCTTCCCCGATCAGCTGCATGTCGCCGTATTCGATGCCGTTGTGAACCATCTTCACATAATGTCCGGCACCGTCCGGCCCGATATATGTACAGCAAGGATCGCCGTTCACTTTGGCGGAAATCGCCGTAAGAATCGGTTCTACCAGCTTATACGCGCTTTCTTGTCCGCCCGGCATGATCGCTGGGCCCTTCAGAGCGCCCTCTTCCCCGCCCGAGACTCCGGTGCCGATGAAGCGGAAGCCTTTGGCTTCAAGCTCTTTGCTGCGGCGCTGCGTATCCGGAAAATGCGCGTTGCCTCCGTCGATGATGATGTCGCCTTGGTCGAGGAAAGGAAGCAATTGCTCGATGGTGGAGTCGGTTGCCGGGCCGGCTTGTACCATGATTAAAATTTTACGCGGAGTTTCCAGCGAGTTCACGAACTCTTCAACGGAAAATGTACCAACAAGGTTTTTGCCTTTCCCCTCATGATCCAGAAGGTCATGCGTTTTCTCCGGGGAACGGTTGAACACCGAAACCGTAAAACCCCGGCTTTCAATATTAAGGGCCAAGTTTTTGCCCATAACGGCCAAGCCGATAACGCCGATTTGTTGTTTAGACATGCTCTCCATCCTTTGCCACATATATTTTTTCAATATTTTCATTTTAACTCTTTTGTGTACAGAAGTGAACCCCTGGGCGCCCGCTCAAAAAACAACCCCCGGATCGCAGGGGGAGCGTAAGTAAGTTTTCAGTTCGAAGACCAAGCTGCGGCGCTGCCGAACATTTATAGATTGAACCAAAAGGCAGGTTACCATTCAAGCCGGAGCAATTCCACGCGCAGCCTCCGGAGGTTTTCCTTGCATGATTCCGAAGCCTGCTCGTCGCCTTGCTGCATCGCTTCATATAATTTTTCAAGCTCCGCGTCAAGTTCCTGTTGAAGACTCTCGAGCTGCTGCTCCGCGGACTGGCTGTCGAACAATTCGCCCATTTTCTTCATATCGACGGTAGGCCCTTTCTGAAAAATGACCCGATGCTCCATTCCGGTAATCTCCACGAGACGGATTACTTCGCCGAACAAAATATTTTCGATCAAAATCTGCCTGTCTTTGAAACGCTTAACCACCGCATGACCGCGTAAATCCCCTATCAGCTTTTCCAACCATTCCGCCAGCTTGGCGTCCCGAATAATATAGTCGCCCACCAGCTTGTATCCCTTGGCGAGACGCTGAAATTTAAGTTTAGTCAGCTTTCGCCCCGTACGCACGGATATGATAAAAATGGACTCGGTTTCGCTCCAATATAAAGAATACCCGTCTTGGATTAAATCGCGGATCAATTGTTGAATGTGCCGGCGGTCGAATCGGAGTTCCAGGTTGCAGTATTCCACCTCATAACTTTTATTCACGGCACTCCCTCCTAAAAGTTTTGTGAGCATAAACATCTGCGAGTACTCTTCGAACAAAACTTGCACCGGAAGCATACGCTTGGTTTTGTGACCGTTGGCGTCTCGAGCAAAACTCGCTGTGGAAGCATACGCTTAGTTTTGCGTTGGGCAACTGCGTATGCTCCCCGAACAAAACTGCTGCGAAAGCATACATTGTTTTTGTCAGCGGACTTCCCATTTGCACTCTTCGTACAAAACTCGCTTGACTTTTTCTTGTTCTGGTTTACCTTATCTTATACTCCATCTTATGTTATGGAACTTGGTTTATTGATTATTTTTACCCGTTTCGGGCTGGGAGTGACACATGCCTTGGGAGAATCAGACGCGCGGAGATGGAATGCGATTATGTTATACTGAAGGAAACCGATGATAAAGGATATCAATGATAGATCAAGCTGGAGGTATTAAGATGAACGCGACTTTTGCCGGATTTACGCAAGAGGATTTTCAGACGTTGACCGTTCCGGGACTCGCCCCGAGAATGGAAGCGATTATCGGAAAGGTAAGGCCGAAACTTGAAACGCTGGGAGAGACGCTTAGCCCGTTCTTGTCCGTGCTTTGCGGAGAGGAGATGTATCCTCACGTAGCCAAACATGCCCGGCGCGTCGTGAACCCGCCGAACGATACTTGGGTCGCCTGGGCGGCCAGCAAGCGGGGGTACAAGGCGCTCCCGCATTTTGAGGTGGGGATGTTTTCGACCCACTTGTTCATCATTTTCGCCGTCATTTACGAAAGCCCCAACAAGGCCGTGATTGCCCAATTTTTGGACAAACAGGCGACGAAGCTGGCCAAATCGCTGCCCGACCGTTTTTACTGGTCGCTGGATCATTTTGACCCGGGCGGAACGCTCCAAAGCGACACGGACAGCAAGCAATTGAAAGCATGGGCCGAAAAACTCCGTACCGTGAAAAAATCGGAAATTTTGTGCGGTCTTCGTCTTGAGAAGGACGATCCTCTGCTCAGCGACGGAAACAAGCTGGTTAGCGTCATTGAAGAAACGTTCACCACATTGCTGCCGTTATATAAAGGCTCTTTTTGAATTACATGCTCCGCAAAGTTCAACCTTCCCGAAACTAACGAGTCGCGGGAAGGTTTCTTTTTTTTCTGGAGAGCAGCAAATGCAGGATAAATAACAAAGCCATCACGGACGCGCTCGCCAAAAATGGGGCTGGAGGTCCGAGCAAATCCCACAGCTTGCCGGATACGATGGGTCCGACGACCATCCCGGAACCTTGAATCGTCAGGAACAACCCCCACACCGTTCCTTTCTCGCCGTCAGGCAACTGGTGCGACACCATCGTGTTCCAGGTCGGCAGAATAAACGCGTAGCTGACCCCGATCAGCATCACCAGTATCCAAATGACCGGGACGGACCGCATGACGGCAAACAATCCGATAGTGACGGCCGCCAGGGCAAATCCGATATTTAGGAACCGCCGCGTTCCGAAACGATCCACCATTTTGCCGATCGGAATCAGTCCGAGCAGCGTAATTCCGCCGCCCACGACGAGCATGGCGCTGTAAGTTTCGGGCGGTAACCCAAGCTCGGTGCGAACGTATAGTGTAATGACCGGCGTAAGCAGTCCCACGGTGAACGCCTGAAAGAACAGGGCCGGATACAAAAGTGGGCTCACATGCAAATTGTCGCGGATATGCCGGAAAGTAGCCCGCAAATTTTTGCGGAGACCTCCTTTCCAAAGGGAACTCTGAGCTGCCTTTGGCGATCGCCCCACAGCTTGTCCCGGAAAAAACTGTTGGGATTTCCCGGGCAGAAACAGGGAAACCGCCACCACCAGCGCCATGCAGCCCAGCAGAAACCAAAACAAGGGGCGGATCGAATGATTGACGAAAAAATTCATGATCACCGGACCGGAGCCGGTTCCGCCGAGACTGGACATTTGAATAACTCCCATTGCGGTACCGAATTTTTTGTTCTCTTCGGTCATCGCGGTGATGCCCATCATGACACATGGCCATAAAGGCGCCGAACCGATGCCCAGCAAAGCGCAGCCGAGTACGATGAAACCCACTGTCTGCAGGAAGGCGATCATCATCACGGCCCCGAAGGTGATGCACAGCCCAATCGTCATCGTCACGCGAAAGCCGAGCCGTTCGATCAGCCAACCGGCCGGGCTGCGAAACGCATTATCGCCGATATATTGGAGGGAAAAGGAAAGACCGATGGCAAACGCGCTGAGTTTGAGCACATCTCCCATGTACACCGGCAAAATGGCGACAAGCAGCGCCCCTTTGACGAACTCCACCAAAAACATGATGATCCATAGGCTGGCGAGCGCCTTGTTAAACCATTTTCTGCCGGCGATTCTGGTAGTTATCTCCATCTATACACTCCCTCTCCATTGTCCTTAAAGTGATTCTCTTGATCTAGTCTGTCCCTTTTTTTCGCGAACTTACACGGAATTGGAGCGAATCGGGAATTCCGCACAAAGTCTTTGCTTGCATTCCAAGCTGTTTTTGCTATACTCAATTTTGTTTGAAAATTCACCGAGAAAGGCAGGGATGGCCCCTATGGATCATCAAAGCACGCCGCTGTTCACCGCCCTTAAAAAGCACGCGGCCGGCAATCCCGTTCAATTCCACATTCCCGGGCACAAAAAAGGAATTGGAACCGATAAAGAATTTCGCGAATTTATTGGCGATAACGCCTTGTCCATCGACCTTATCAACATCGCTCCCCTGGACGATTTGCATCAGCCGAGCGGCGTCATCGAACAGGCCCAAAAGCTCGCTGCCGACGCATTCGGAGCGGACTACACCTATTTCTCGGTGCAAGGCACCAGCGGCGCCATTATGACCATGATACTATCCATTTGTTCTCCCGGTGATAAAATCATCGTGCCGAGAAATATTCATAAATCAGTCATGTCGGCGATTATTTTTGCCGGGGCCAAACCCGTGTTTGTCTCGCCGGCGCAGGACCATAATCTCGGCATCGATCACGGCATCACGATCTCTTCGGTCCGTAGAGCCCTGCAGAAGCACCCGGATGCGAAAGCGGTGCTGGTGATCAACCCGACTTATTTCGGCGTGTGCGCCAATTTAAAAGAAATCGTGGACCTCGCCCACAGTTTCCATGTTCCCGTGCTTGTGGATGAAGCCCACGGCGTTCATATCCATTTCCACGAAAAGCTGCCGATGTCCGCGATGCAGGCCGGCGCCGATATGGCGGCAACAAGCGTTCATAAACTGGGCGGCTCAATGACTCAGAGCTCTGTTCTGAACCTGAACACCAAAAACGGGTACGTCAACCCGCAGCGGGTTCAGACGATCATCAGCATGCTCACAACGACTTCCACTTCGTATCTGCTGCTGGCATCCCTGGACACCTCGCGCAGAAGTTTGGCGCTCCAAGGCCGCGAAATGATGGAGCAAGCTATTGAGATGGCCGAGTATGTGCGCGGCGAAGTCAATAAAATTGAAGGCTTGTATTGCTTTGGCCGCGAGATTCTCGGCGGCGAGGCGACGTTCGATCACGATCCGACGAAAATAACGATTCACGTCCGCCATTTGGGAATCACGGGCTATGAGACGGAAAACTGGCTCAGAGACCATTACAATATCGAGGTCGAGCTCAGCGATATGTACAACATTCTTTGCCTGATTACTCCGGGAGATACGCAGGAAACGGTAGAAACATTGCTGACGGCCCTGCGGGATCTTGCCCATATCTATAAAGACAACAGCGCCAACGAACTTATCGTTAAAGTGCCGGAAATTCCACATCTATCGCTGATTCCGCGCGATGCCTTTTACGCGGATACGGAAGTAATACCGTTTAAAAAATCCGCGGGCCGGATTATCGCCGAATTCATCTACGTATACCCGCCGGGAATTCCGATTTTGCTGCCGGGAGAAGTTATTTCACAGGACAACATCGATTACATCGTGGACCACGTTGAGATCGGGTTGCCCGTCAAAGGCCCGGAAGACCGTTATATCGAAAATGTCAAAGTGATCGTGGAAGCGGACCCGATATTCTAATCCGGCTTCCGTCCCTGATCAACGCAAAAAGCACCCCGGATATTCGTCCGAGGTGCTTGTTTTTTGTTTATGCTTTATTAAACCGTTTATTATAATCCGGGACTTGTCTTAGGCTTCGTCCATTTGGGAAACGAGCTGGTTATAAGCCTCTTCCACTTGTTTCCATTCTTCTTCGTCTTCAATATTATAAAGCACCATTTCTTCGTTCTCTTCTTCCATACGGAGAATGATGCCGTCCGCTTCCGGATTGTTCCGTTCCAGCAGCAGCGCATATACCTTTTCACCTACGTCGAACGTTTCGACAAGAACCATCTCTACGTCATTGCCTTGTTCGTCGGTCAGCGTCAACACAAACTCTTCATGCTCATGATCGTGATCATGGTCATGTCCGCAGCCACAAGCTTCACCATGCTCGTGATGGTGATGATGGTCGTGGTCATGTCCGCATGCGCATGCTTCACCGTGTTCGTGATTATGATCGCTCATTGAAATACCTCGCTTTAAAGTGGTTTAATGGGTTGTAACCTGTCGGTCCTCTCGTATCGTATCATTTTTGCCCGGGATCGGTCAATTTACGAGTTTTTTCCGGTTATTTCAGCACATTGATCCCTTTTTTCGAGACCAATACAAAGTCGGTGCTGCTGGAGGACTGCATGTAGAAACCAACGGTGTATTTGCCCACCGTTTTAAAATCATAGGTGTAATCGTTCGTACGGAACCAGAAGTGATCCTGCTGATCCTTAATATCGGCCGTTTGAATGACCTTCTCGGAGCCGTCAGGCGCCGTAATGGACACGCGAACCGCAGAGATATTCGTTTTCAATTCGTCAATTTGCGCTAACACGCTGAACTTGATTTTGGCTGTTTCCTTCACGTCTCCGAACATTTTATCGTCCGTCTGCCACAGGGACAGATGTACGTTCGGTTTATAATATTTTACCGTTTTAGAGGCATCATCATACTCAACCAATCCGTCAAGATTGCGAACAGGAACGTAAGTCTTACCATCAACCACGTACCCGCCGTCTTCTATTTCGCTACCATTTAATAAGAATTTAACCTTCTGGGAAGCCGCGTCGGCGAATAGCAAGGAACCGCCCATCAGAGAGAAAGCAACAACGAGTAATGCAACTCTTCTCCATTTCATGTAATGAACCCCTCCATATGATTCATGTTGATGTAAAATTATACTCTAACGAGGAGTCCAAGTTGCGGTCTTCTCTACGAATAATGGCATTTTTTTTGAGATCCCGCGCTAGTTGCTTTCGTTTCCGGGACAAATCGTGTACATTTAGGGTAAAAAGCGGATCTTTGCAAGGAGGATGAAGTTAACGTGGCACTTATGCTTCGGATGCTGGGAACGGGCGGAGCTTTCGCCAAAAAGTACTTTAACAATAACGCACTCTTATCGTCGGAGGATTTTACGCTGCTGATCGATTGCGGAATTACGGCTCCGCTTTCGCTTCATCAATTGGGACAACCGCTCGAAGAGATCGATGCCATCCTCGTTACGCACACTCACGCCGATCATGTCGGCGGGCTCGAGGAACTGGCTTTCCGCATGAAATACGTCGTGGGCCGAAAGCCGATTCTTTATGTTCCCGAAAAACTGGCTGGGCCGCTGTGGGAAAATACATTAAAGGGCGGACTTTCACAGGACGGCATCGCCTCTTTGGAAGACGCCTTCGAGGTCCGGCTCTTGAAGGAAGGTGCGGCTACCCCATTGTCGCGGAGCTTGAAGGCGGAGATCATGGAGACGCCACATATTCGGGGTAAGCTTAGCTACTCGCTATATATTAACGATGATATCTTTTACAGCGCGGACATGAAATTCCAGCCTGAGTTGCTGGCCAAATTGGTCACGGAACGGGGCTGCCGCAAAATTTTGCACGAAGTCCAGCTGACCGGGCCCGGTGAAGTACATACAACGCTTCAGGAGCTGCTGTCCCTGCCTCCCGAAATTCGCAGCCTGATCTCCTTAATGCATTACGGGGACGAGATGGAATCATTCATCGGGGCCACCGGGGAAATGGATTTTCTGCGGCAGCATCAAATTTATACGGTTTAGTTGAAATTGAAAAAAACACCCTCTCGAATGTTAAAATTCAAGAGGGTGTTTGGTTTTACCGATAGAGGCCTTCGGTTGCGTGCGACTTAGTCAAAACTTGGCAAGGCGTCGAGGTTGTTGGTCGGATCTCCGTCGGCGTCGCCGCGGATATGCATTTCCCCGTCTCTTCCTTTAAATAGGTTTACGCCGGCAATAGCCCCCGCTTTGACTTCCTTCAGCGCCTGCTCATAATCGAGGACGCGGCCGCTGGAGGTTTTAAAAGCTTCCAGGTCGCCATCGCCATTTTTGCGGACGGCGATAAACGTTTCTCTTGTATTCAAGGCCATCGTATATCACATCTCCTTAGCTTGGGATATGTGTATAGCGTGCCCTGATTTTCAGAAAACCATTTATTTAGGCTTTCAGCGGTTTTTCCATCCGCACATGCGGAATACCGGCATCGTCGAACGGCTCGGCGGAAATCGTGGTATAGCCCAGCTTAGCGTAAAACCGTTCGGCGTGACACTGCGCGTCCAATACCGATTTCGTCAGGCCAAGTTCGCGTCCCAGCTCTTCCAGGGCGAGCAGCAGTATTTTGCCGATCCCCTGCGACCGAAACGTTTGGCGAACCGCAATCCGCTGCATTTTGGCCGAGTTATCTTTGTAATAAATCAATCTTCCCGTTGCCGCATAAGCCCCATCTATTTCAATCAGGAGATGATGAACATCCGGCCCGATTGTGTCGTACTCGTCAATTTCCAGTTCAATCGGCACCTTCTGTTCCTCCACAAAAACTTCCTTGCGGATCTCCAGACAACGCTTTAAATACTCGTCCGTTTTCACCGGAATGATTGTTGCTGCTGCCATAAATTTCCCTCCCAGGATGACCGAAACCTAATGTTCGCTAATTGCATTATTATACAAAATTTTTGATATCATGTATAGTTCGATATGATATATGCAATCTTGGCGAACTGGAAAATCGGAGGGTGAGATAAAGCTTCAATGGTTGCGGCTAACGCAGCAAACGTGGTGTCAGACGTTGCCGTTATATTCTAATCCAGCGGGACCATGCTTTCTTTGGAATAAACGTCTTTCGTAATGGTCGGGGAGTACACGTCGTCGGAAACCGATGTTCCGAAACTCCATGGGAAGCTCCGCGTTTGCCGGTTCATCGTCTCCTGAATGGATTCCAGGCTGCAAGCGCTGAGAAGCGCCAATGTCAGAAAGCTGACGGCAACGGTGGTTAACACGGCGACAAACGACGTCGTAAATCCGGTCTCTCCACTTCCGGAAACCCCGTTTCTTTTTGAGCTATGACGATTCAAAGCTTTGAAAAACTGCATCATTTCAATTCCTTTCTGCACCGATCTGAAGTTATTCCATTGATGTCCCAACCCGCCGCCTTTTATACAAAAAAAGTTGACAGAAGCCTGCCATCTTGATATGATAAATTTTGTCTTCACTATAATCTGATCTGCTAGCTCAGCTGGGAGAGCACCATCTTGACAGGGTGGGGGTCAGAGGTTCGAGCCCTCTGCAGATCATAAGAAAGAACCCTTACGTTGTAAGGGTTCTTTGCTTTTTCTATACTTCATAAGTAAAGATAAAAAGGCATTCTACCTGGAAGTTAAAATATAAGTTGAGCAGTATCACATTAAAGTTCTCAAAAAGGAGACAAAATACAATGAATAATACCCATTCATCAAAAGTGCTTGGTCAATTCTTAAAATCAAGAAGAGAACGCCTACAACCGGAAAAAGTCGGAATCACAGAGACAACTAGACGAAGGACGCCTGGCTTACGCAGAGAAGAAGTCGCTTATATGGCTAATGTGAGCACTACTTATTATACATGGTTGGAGCAGGGACGGGATGTTAAGCCCTCCGAAGAAATTTTACGGAATATTGGAAAGGCTCTGCAATTGAATAAAGATGAGCTCATGCACCTAATCGATCTATCGGAGCTTGGCAGCTTGCGCTCCCAAGAAGATATTGATGAAGATGAGGAAGAAGACAGTACTTCTTTGTATTCAGCTGTGGAACAGCTTAGCTATCCATCCTTTATTATAAACGACAGCACAGAAGTATTAGCTTGGAACAAAGCAGCGGAGATGGTTATCTCTGACTTCAATGCATGGCTTAAAGAAGAACGCTATATGTTGAATATTATTTTTTCTGATGAAAAAATCAGGGAGCAAATGGTAAACCGTGATGAATTTATCTCGTACAGTGTGGCGGTATTTCGCGGGGTATGCGATCGTCACCCGGATCATCCGGAGTACCTCGAGAGAGCCGGATGGCTATGCGAGAAATATGCAGAATTCAAATCATTATGGGAGCAGCATGACGTAGAGCAGAAGAAGATTACCTGTGGAATTTTTCAACACCCGGAGGTTGGCTTATTGGAATTTCAAGCACATTCTTTATCCGTTGACGGCAATCCAACTTTACACTGGAGTATATATACGCCTGCTAGCGTAGAAACGGAGGAAAAGTTAATGTCACTGCTAGCATAAAACACATGAACTTTAAAATAGTCATTTTTACAGAGTCCATGAAACGTACAGGCTGAAATCCAGCTTCGACATTGTTCATGGATTCTTTTGTATATAAATCCTGGGCAGGCATCATTTCTATTAATAGAATGCTCAATTATAAAGTGGTAATTATATTACTAGCATAAACATACTGCGGCTAACCTCCATAACCGTCGCTATAATTAGTAGCAGCGACAAAAAGGAGGAATTCTTATGAAAACATGGTTTATTACTGGAGCGAATGGCGGATTGGCATATCCAATGCTGGAGGTATTGCTTGAGAGAGGAGATCGTGTTGCCGCTACAGTGCGCAAACCGCAAGCACTCGATGAATTGCAGAAAAAGTATGGTCTAAATTTATGGCGGACAACGCTTGATTTAACGGAACCACAATCTATTAAACAGGCTGTGAACCGAGCGATAGAAGATCTCGGAACCATTGATATTTTAGTAAACAATGCCGGATATGGAATGTATGGGGCTGTGGAGGAAGCGAGTGACGATCAAATCGAGCACTTGTTTCAAACTAATTTTTTGGGATCGCTGCGAGTCGCCCGCGCTTTTATGCCCTATTTCAGAGCCCTAGGCAAAGGCCATATTGTTCAAATTGCAAGCATGGTCGGACAAATCTCCGGTCCGGGTTTAGGATTGTACAGTGCTTCCAAATGGGCGGTTGAAGGAGCTTTTGAGGCGCTTGCCAAAGAAGCGGCTCCATTTAATATTAAGCTCACAATGATAGAACCCGGCGGAATTCGAACTGGATTTTTTTCCGCAAATGGCGTAATTGAACAAGAATTGGAGGCATACCACGATCAACCCGCCAGGGAATTCATTAGATATTACAGTACCAAAGAAGGCATAGATACGCTCCTCGGCGATCCGCAGAAGATGGCAAAAGTCATCATTCAACGTGTTGACGAAGGAAATGGCCCTTTGCGTTTAGCTTTGGGCAGCGATGCTTATGAGGAAATAAAGGCAGCTCTAACGTCAAGGCTGGCAGATTTGGAAGCACAAAAAGAATTGTCCTATTCTACCGATGTCTGAACACCGTGCAACGGATCCAGTACCTACCGTCCGCTCCAATTGGCATGTACAAACCATTATTGAATCTCGCCGCTAATTTCAAGCTCCAGAATATCGCTATACCAATCACGGGCAGGCTCAGTACTTCATACGGGAACAAAGACGGTGCCGATTGGGTTCAAAATGGGCGATTGCATGTTCTTATTTCCCCAATAACGAAGTTAATGCCGGCGAGTGACGTCGAAATTAAAGCCCTAACGGATCGTATAACCCTTATTTTTGAAATTTGAATCATGCGAGCAGTTTAACGGACTCAGATGATCTTATTTCGCCGATTAGCAGGCTTTTGCTGCCGATTTAGCCGAAATAACGACTTTTGAGTCCGTTAGGTTTGAAATGGGGCTATTTTGCGCGAAAATAAGGTGTCTACGATTCGTTAGAGTCTGCCATGGAAACAGGCTTATGCGGCTGTGCCGTACACTGGGCTCCATGTTCTCTTCTCGCATAGTTCACCATGGTAACATGGTTAATGCCTGCGAGCTTCCATCCCGAGCACTTCATGCAACACGCGATTCCCCTAACCGCTGCCACATACCCGCGCATAACGATCAAAAAGCTCAATAGTCCGCCCAGTTCGCCACTTGCCCTCACTGCGACTTACGCCGCAAACGAGCGAATATGCGCGATCATCGTGTCCAGTCCCGCAATCAGCGGGCCGGGCTCACGGCGGACCTGGGACAGCAGCAGCCCTCCCTGCAGAGCGGTCAGCAGTGCCAGGGCCAAACGGTCGGGTTCCGCTTCGGGTCGCAGGACTCCTCGTTCATGCATGAGGCGAAGCCCTTTGCGAAGCTCCTCCTCCCATTTGGCAAAGCAGGAGGCGAGCTCAAAGCGAGCTTCCGGCTCTTTTTCTGACAGCTCGCTGGCCAAAGAACCGATCGGACAACCGCCCAGGAAATGCTGCTTGCTCTGGCTCTCGACGATGGCGTCCCTCCATGCCTCAAGCGCTTCAAAACTGTCGAAATGGTCGAAGAACGACTGCTGCCCCCCAAGTACCGTATCGGACTGATAATCAATAACCGCTAAGACTAACTCCCTCTTTTCTTTAAAATAGTGGTACAGCTGCGAAGCGCTCACCTTCGCCGCCTTTTGCACATCCTCCACGCTTGTTCCGGAAACGCCCCGCCCCAGGATCAGCTCTGCGGCCGCGGCCACGATGCGGCCGCGCGTTTCTTTTCCCTTATTGGTCAATTTAGCCGTATTGGCTTTGGTTTTGGTTTCGATTGAATTGTTCATACGCACATCATAACAAAAATGGAGTTGACAATCCAGAATTTTACCCATATGATGGAATCGCGGGTAGGAATGGAGTAAACGCTCCAAAAAAATATATCAAAAAACGCGGCGGATGCCAGCAATCTCCAACACGTATTGGGGCATCCACAGAGCGCAAAGGAGAGATTTTCATGTCTTTAAACGAAGTTATGGAAGCGGAGAAACAACAATTCATCGCCAACACGCCGGCTGAGGTTCACGGCGAAATGTTTCGGATGATCCGGGAGCAGCAAGAATCGGGCATCGCCTATGGTTTACGGGAAGGAGACAAAGCGAAGGATTTTAACCTGGTCAATCCGTTAGGGGAACCCGTCAATTTATATGATGAGCTCGCCAAAGGCCCGGTGGTCTTAACTTTTTACCGCGGGGGCTGGTGTCCTTACTGCAATATGCAGATGCGGGCCTATGAGAAGATTTTGCCGGAGATCCAGGCGCTTGGCGGCCAACTGATCGCCATCAGTCCGCAAAGCCCCGACAACACGCTGTCCCAGAAGGAAAAAGAAAGCTTGAGCTTCCAAGTGCTCAGCGATACGAACGGCTTGGTTGCAGCCAAATACAATATTCTGTTTGACGTGCCGGAGTACATACGGGATCTGACTCAAAACCTGCTCGGTATTGATCTGGCGGAGTACAACGCAACCGACCGCTGGATTCTTCCCATTCCTTCCACCTTCATGATCGACGAAAGCGGCATTATCCGTTCGGCGTATGTCCAACCCGATTTTATGAAACGTCAAGAGCCGCATGAAATTCTGGCTCAGTTGAGAAAATTGTGAGGCCCACCCCTAAGGTTTAACATATGGAAAGGGACAACCCGCCGCCATTAAAAATGGCCTCCAGGTTGTCCCTTTGTACTTCTAGATGCTGCCCAAATCACTTCCGCGGATATTCCACCCGGTACCTGGCCGAGTCGACCCATTCGCCCCGGGCGAAGTCTCGCCCCTTGACCTCAACGCGGTCTTCGTAAATTTCAACGTAATATCCTTGGCTTCCGTCCTTATGTTCATCGGCATCGGTCCACAAATAAGCGACCGAAGCGGCATTAAACATGGCCGGTAACCTGCCCTCGCTGCCAAAATAATTATTCGGCGCTTCCATCTCCCAATGGGTGTGGCCGGTAAACAAAATCGCCTGCGGATGTTTGGCAAGCACGGCTCTCAGCTCTTCATCCTCGGTCACGCCGTACCATTCCTGCGCTTCGTACGAACCTGCCGTCGTATTTTTGAGCGGCTGATGCAGGAATACGAAGACAGGGTGATCCGGTGAGCTTTGTTCTCCAAGCTTGGCATCCAGCCAATCAAGCTGCTTCTTCGAAAGCGAACAGAAAATCCGCAGCCCTTTTTCAGTTCCCAAGAAAATAAAATGATAACCCGATATCCAGTGGTCATGGTACGCTCCCGGCATTCCCGTGGCATTCAGGAAATTTCCCAAGCGGTCTTCCCAGTTGCCCAGGGCCACGTCGTGATTGCCTGTCGTGAATCGGATCTCCGGCAGTTTGTCCTTATGCTTGTCCCATAGGATTCTCCACTGCTCGTACTCTCCGGGAAAACCATGGTCGGTCACATCGCCGACATGCATAATTCCGGCACTTCCCGTCGCCATGGCGGCAATATCCATTAAAGCCCGGTCGAGGTTTATGTTATGCGTATGCTCCGAATCAACGGTTACGTGGGTATCCGTAATGACCTGGAAGGAAAACAACGGTTTCTGTCCCGGGTCCTTCCTTTGTCCATCAAATACCATCGTTCCTCTAGCCCCCCTTGCTGCTCATATTCAAACCGATCACGCCGACCACGATCACGGCGATCCAGGCCATTGAAGCCAGCGTTAATTTTTCTTCAAATACAAGGACTCCCGCGAGTGAAATCAAAATGATGCCGATTCCCGACCATACCGCATAAACGGTGCTGACCTTCATGTATCCCAGCGAGTAATTGAGAAACGTGAAGCTGGCTCCGTAGCAAACAAACATCAGCACGGAAGGGACTAACCGGGTAAAGCTATCCGACAGCTTCATCGACACCGTGCCGGAAAACTCCAGCACAATCGCCAGAGCCAAGAATAACCAACCCATCCCTCTTCCACCTTCCATTACGGGCTTGTTCGAACGCCCAACTCTTTGTAAGACGCGATGACATAATCCGCTTTGGACAGCATCGCTTCTTCGAGCCCTTTCTGCGGGTCGATACCAATCGCCACCGCGGCACCGGCGGACTTGGCCATAATCATATCCCCATTGGTATCGCCGATGACTGCGGTTTGCGACGGCTCAACCGAAAGCGTTCCGCAGGCGAGCTCGACCATATCCGGGAACGGTTTGCCCCGTCCCACTTGATCAGCGCCGACGCAGACGGAGAAATAAGAGCGGATACCAAGCCACTCCAACTGCTTTTCGGCCGCCTCCGTTTCGTCGGAAGTGACCATTCCCAAAGCGATTCCGCTTGCAAGGCATTGCTCAAGGAATGAAAGAGCATGGGGGAGCAAACGCACCAGCTTCGACTCCTCCACCGCCGCATCCGCTTTATAGCGGCATTTCTCCGCCAGCAGCTTGGCTTCCGCCCAGGACAACCCGCGGCTGTAGCCTTCCCAAGCAAGCAAGGTCAGCAGCTCGCCAACGGTTCCCATGGAAAGCGGGCCGTTACAGTTATAACCGGTAATGGTCCCGTCGGTGGCAAACCGGATGCCCCAATCGATCAAAAGGTTGTCATCGAGGGGGGACAGCTTGCGCTTAACGAGTTCCTCAGAGAAGCGGGCGAGCAGCAGCTCGCCCCAGCGTCCCCAAGTATAAATAAAATCAATCAGCGTACCGTCTTTGTCGAATAAAACCGCCCGAATTTCATAGCTGCGTCCGGAGGACATTATAAACTGCGGCATGGAAGGCACCTTTACTTCATGGCATCCAGCGCGCGCTGTGCGGTTTCCTTCGCTTCCTTCAGCGCTTCAGCCGCCGGAACGTTGCTGATTTGCACTTTGTCGGCAGCGATCTTGAGCGCGTCGGTGATTTTGCCGCCGGTTGGATCCTGGAACGGCTCCGAAGCATGCGTAGCCTGTTTAAGCGGAATCGTTGCTTGCGGATTTATTTCACTGTACGCTACAAAGTCAGGGTTATCCAAAGCAGATTGACGAACGGCAATGTAACCCGTATTCATCGACCAGAACGCCGTATTTTCCGAGTTCATAAAGAAGGTGAACCACTTGACGGCCGCTTGCTGCTGTTCAGGGCTTGCTTTGGCCGGAATCCCTGCCATAATAGCTTGCGCTACCGGTTTGCCTTCGCCAACGCCTTCCCAGCCCGGCTGTTCCATGGCGGCTACAACGTTAAAGTCCAAATCGCCTTGGTCGCCGCTCGATCCGGTGTATCCGGCAGCTTGACCTTTCATCACATCGTCAATCGTTTTGTACCAATACTCCCAGCCTTGTCCACCCGAGTGAATGCGCATCGTTTTGTCTTCAAAAATCCATTTGCGGAACATATCCCAGGTGTCGACCCATTCTTTCGAGTCGATCGTAACGGTTTTGCCGTCGTCGCTCAGGATTTTGCCGCCTTTGCCGTAAACGGCGTCGATCATGTTGTCGGCTCCCCACATCGGCTCCCAGCCGTAGAACGTCGTATTGCCGCCTGCTTTGACTGTCATTTTTTCCGCAGCTTTACCGAGGGCTTCCCAAGTGGTCAGATCTTCCGGTTTGATGCCCGCTTTCTCAAGCGCGTCCTTGCGGTAGTACATGACCTGCGTCGTGCCGTACATCGGCAGGAAGTACTGTTTGCCGTCAACTTTGCCCTGCTGAAGGAAGGTTTGAACGACGTCGTCCGCGTTGAAATCCGGAACTCCGGCAAGAAGCTCATCCAGGGGAGCGTAGTATCCTTTGCGAGCCCATTCAACGTTCGATGAGAGCACAGCGGCGGGAACGGTACCGGACGCGATGGCGGCTTGCAGCTTTTGCTCGGTTTCCGTGTAATCGGCTTGCACAACCGGTTTAACGATGACCTCTTGCTGGGAAGCGTTGAACTTATCGATCAGCGTCTTCATGTTGTCGCCCAGCTTACCGCCAAGCCCGTACCAAAACTCAATCGTTACCGGTTCCGCCGGCTTAGTTGTGTTAGCACCGGCATTCGCGCTGGTATTAGTAGAAGCGCTTCCTTCGGCGGAAGCTTGATCCGCATTATTTCCGGCAGCGCCGCCAGCATTGTTGCCGCATGCCGAGATCAGCAAAAACGTGCATACGAGAAGCAAACTTACAAACGAATTCCTCAATTTTTTCATGGTTTTTCCCTCCACTTTTGATTTAAATGATCAACCTTTTTAAAAATCAACCTTTACTTGCACCTGCGGTTAAATTGACGCTTTGCATGACCGTTTTTTGCGTCAGCACGAACAGCACCAGCAGCGGAGCGATCGTGAAGGCGCTGGCAGCCATAATGAGCGGCCACTTCAGACCGTAAGCACCCCCTTCCACGAAAAAGCTGCGTAATCCCGCCGATACGAGCTGTAAATTTTGACTCTTGGTGATAAGCATCGGCCAGAAATAGTTGTTATACTGTTCAATGAAGGTAATCAGCCCAAGCACGGCGAAAGAAGACCGTGTGAGCGGAAGCAAAATGGTCCACAAAATCCGAAAATGCGATGCGCCGTCCATTTGCCCGGCTTCGATCAGTTCATGCGAAACCTGCAGAAATGCCTGGCGGATCAGGAAGATCGAAAACACGCTTACGCAGTTGGATAAGATCAGTCCGGCATAAGAGTCGAGAAGTCCGAACTTGCCCAGTGTTATGTAGCCGGGAAGATAAACCGCCGTGCTCGGAATCATATAGCCGACCAGCACAAGCGCGGTAAAAAAGCCCTTGAGCCGAAATTTCATGTGGGTTATCGCATACGCCATCATCCCGGAGTTGATGATCTGCAAAACGACGATACTAGAAGCGACAAAGATGCTGTTCAGCATGTATCTCTCAAACGGAGCCGCCACCCAAGCTTCGGCAAATTGGCCCCATTTCGGGGACTCCGGCCATAAAGTCGGCGGAAACTTCCAGATCTCGTCGTTGCTTTTCAGTGCGCTGGTTGCCATCCAGTAGAAGGGAAACGCCATCAGCAGAGAAGCGATGGCAAGCAGCAGATGCCTCAGCAGAGCGCCGGCCTTTTTTGTACCTGACATAAACGGATTGCTCCCCTTTCCTTTTCCTTAGGAGTAATGGACTGTGCGGCGTCCGACCCAAAACGACATCAATGATAGAACAACACAGCCGATGATCAGCGTAATGGCCACGGACGAAGCCTCTCCGATCTGAAACGCCTCGAAAGCGGATTGATAATAGAGGTACAGAAGAGTTCGCGTCGAACCGGCGGGTCCTCCCTGGGTCAGCACATTAATCTGGTCATAAGCCTGCAGCGCCTGGATCAATTGAACCACGATCAAGAAAAAGGTTGTCGGCGAAATCAGCGGCAGCGTGACCTTCATAAATTTACGCCAACGGTTTGCACCGTCGAGTTCGGCCGCTTCGAGCAGATCGGCGGGCACGTTTTGCAAGGCGACCAGGTAAAAAATCATGGCCCATCCGGCGTATTTCCAGATCGTAACGAGCAAGATCGCCACCAGTGCCCAGGTCGAATCCTCCAGCCAGCGGACACCGCCAAGCCCGATGGCCCGAAGCAAGGAGTTGGCAAGTCCAACCTCCGGCTCGAAAATCCATGACCACACGATGGATACCGCGACCGTCGGAGTCACCCACGGAGAAAACATCAGCGTCCGGTACCAAGCGCCGCCCTTAACCTTCCGGTTCATGAGCAGCGCGAGTGCCATCCCGAGAATGACGATCGGCAGCACGCTTCCCAGGCAAAACAAAATGGAAACGCGCAGCGATTGATAAAAGGCCGGATCGGCGAACAAATCGCGATAGTTTTGCAATCCGACAAAAAGCTTGTCAGGGCTCATGAAATCCCATTCCATAAAGCTGAGGTAGATGACATAAGCCAACGGAAAAAACCAGAATACCGATAACGGAATCATGGCCGGCAGAGTGAACAGCAGCGCTTTCGCGTCATCGGCCCAGCGAGATCGTTTCATGTGTCCTCCTTTTTATTGCGTTCAATATTTTTTTATTATTTGCTATAATAACAGTAAATCCAAGCTATTCAACTTGTCTGTTCAATAAATATTGTACGTTCATTTTTGAGAGAAAGGGTTATCTCCACATGAACTGACCATTAATTTTGTGTAAATTTTGATGAATTGGGATCAATGGATATTAGGAGGAAGATAGATGTGAAAAAGGCGACTTCGGGGAAAATGAGGGACCCGTTAAACTTTCGAGAGGAGCTTCGGGTTAAGGTCATCGATGCAATTGCCCAGACCATGGACCTGTATGGCGTCAATTATTCGTACGGGCAGCTGTACGGAATCATGTTTTTTGAAGATCGTCCGATGACGCTCGAGGAAATGCAGCAAAGCATGAACATGAGCAAAAGCAATATGAGCTATGCCGTTCGCGCCCTCGTCGATTCCAAAATGGTGAAGAAGCTTGATGAAAAAGAAGAACGCAAGGATCTCTATGCTGCGGAGACCGATTTCTTTAAGGCCTTCCAGGCGTTTTTCGCCACAAAGCTCCAGCGTGAGATCGACGTCATGCGGGGAGCGGTGGACGAAGTCCTGCCCATGTTGTCGGAGACGATCCTGGAGATTGGCACCTCGGAAGAAGAACGCCAGCTTTGCCTGGAGGATCTTCACAAGCTTAGGCATGCGGTGAGGTACTACGAATGGCTGCAGCAGTTTGTCGACGGACTGGCTGACGGAACCTATTTTGAAAATAACGGAAACGAAGAAGACCCCCAATAAGTTTTGGGAGTCTTTTTTTACATCGGATAAAATGAAAAAACGAAAGCCAAAATAAACAAATACTGTTCAAGTCTCAAATCATGGAGGAGCTTACCAACGATGTTGAAATCGAAAATTGGCATGGCGCTGATCCTAACCATGGCTGCCGCACTGGTTCCGGACCACGCAGAGGCGATTCCCGTCTCCCATATGAAGGAACGCAGCTATTACGAGGAACGCGGGGATATCGTTTGGGAGGTACCGACGCAGGAAAAGTACAT
This sequence comes from Paenibacillus terrisolis, assembly GCF_056171975.1. Taxonomy (NCBI): domain Bacteria; kingdom Bacillati; phylum Bacillota; class Bacilli; order Caryophanales; family Paenibacillaceae; genus Paenibacillus; species Paenibacillus terrisolis. The sequence goes on from NZ_JBKFGG010000003.1 coordinate 110,464, forward strand.
TGCGTTTACGTTTGACGACGGCCCTGATGAAAAGCAAACTTTGGAGATTTTGAAAATTCTCGAGGAAAACCAGGCTCAAGCGACTTTTTTCGTCATCGGCGACCGGGTGAAAACCAATCCTGAAATCGTCAGACTGGAACTGTCAAAGGGGCACGAAGTCGGCAACCATTCGTATCACCATCCCTCTTTTCACAACTTGTCTCCAAGTGTCGTTCGGGATGAAATGGATCAAACCCAGCAAGCCATCTTTGAAGCCACCGGCAGAAAAGCGGCCTTGTTTCGTCCTCCGGGCGGCGTGTATAACGATCGCATCATCCAGCTCTCCAAGGATCATCAGATGCAGATGGTTCTCTGGTCTTGGCATCAGGATACAAAAGACTGGACTTCTCCAGGCGTAAACCGGATCGTTCAAAAGGTACTGAAAAACACCCGCAACGGAGACATCGTTCTTATGCATGACTTCGTCTACAACAGTTCGCAAACCGCACGGGCGCTCAGCATTATTTTGCCGGAATTGAAAAAGCGGGGTTATTCCTTTGTGACCGTCTCCGAATTGTTATCCCACAAAGTAACGCCGAACAGCCACATTAAAGCGAGTCACTAGGACAAGCATAATACAAACCGAAAAAGGAGAAAAAAAGATGGATAAAAGCACCGGACGGGGTGCCGGAGTTGATCCTATTCCGGTTCCCGGCAATGATCATTACGCCACCGAAAAACTTGACGATATCGTCGGCAGTCTGATGGACAATGCCGAAGCGGAAATCTCCGGTAAAGACGAAGACAAGGATGAGGAAAAGGAGTAAAAAGAAACCCCGGGCCAACTCATCGTGGTCTGGGGTTTCTTTTTTAAGGCTTTCCGATGGGGTAGCGGCTCCGGTTAGTGCGCCGTCCAGCCGCCATCGGCTGTAAGCACTGCGCCGTTTACGAAGCTGGATTCGCCCGACGCCAGAAACAAAGCGGCGTAAGCGATCTCTTCCGCCTCTCCCATGGGAGGCGTGCCTGCCCTGCCGATAGCTTCAAGCCCCAGCGGATTCGGCTCGGATCGTCGCGTTGATGCCGGTTTTGACGCCTCCCGGCGCGATCGTATTGGCGCGGATTCCTTGCGTGCCGTACACAGCGGCGATATTTTTCGTAAGCCCGATCAAAGCGTGCTTGGAGGCCACATAAGCGGCGCCTCCTCTTGCGCCGAACATTCCGCCCACCGACGAGTTGTTGACGATCACGCCGCGCCCCTGCTTCAGCATCACGGGCAGCGCCGCACGGGAAGCGTAAAACGGTCCGGTCAGATTGACGCCAAGGACACGTTCCCATTGTTCATTCGTCAGCTCCGCCACCGGAACAAAGTTGTCCATAATACCCGCGTTATTGACCAAAATATCCAGCGAGCCGTAAGTCTGCACCGCTTTGTCGATCAACGATTGGACATCCCTTTCCTTGGCCACGTCGATTTTCACGCCGATGGCTTCCCCGCCGGACTTTTGAATAAAAGCCACTACCTCGTTGACTTGGTCCTCATGGATATCCGCCGCCACGACTTTGGCGCCTTCTTTGGCGAACAAAACGGCCATCGCCGCTCCCATGCCGGATCCCGCCCCCGTAATTACCGAAACTCTACTCTCAAGTCTCATCGCTTACCTCCTTGGACACTAGCAGCACAAAAACTGCATTAAAATTAATTATTTTAATTTTTTATATTTGTGATTTAAATCACATGTCATGTGAAAAATATCACTTATAATAAAGACATCAAAGGTGATCATCCTAAAAAAACAAAAGCAGTTAAAACCAAAGGAGTGGTAATCATGTTTAACAATTTCCTCAGAACGAATAAAGTGGCAATGTGGCTCCTCACCGTAATCCGGATTTACGTTGGCTACCAATGGATCGATGCAGGCTGGCACAAGGTAACCGGAGGATTTGACGCATCGGGCTTCCTGAAAGGCGCCATCGCGAATAGCACGGGCGATCATCCCGCCGTTCAAGCCTGGTGGGCAAGCTTCCTGCAGCATGCGGCATTGCCGAACGTAAGCTTCTTCAACGTCTTGGTTCCTTTCGGCGAACTTCTTGTAGGTATCGGTTTGATCCTTGGAACATTCACCACCTTCGCCGCCTTGATGGGGCTGGTGATGAACGCCGCTTACCTCTTCTCGGGAACCGTAAGCACCAACGCCCAACTTCTGCTGCTTGAAGTTCTGGTCATCGTTGCCGCCGCCAATGCCGGAAAAATCGGACTTGATTACTATCTTCTCCCTTACCTGCGCAAAGTATTCCGCGGCAAAGCGGACAAAACGACAACGATTCCGACTCCAAAACAACCAAAACCGATGAATGCCTAATTAGCCATACTGTACGGACTGAAGCCATACTGTATAGAAATAGATTGAAAAAGGGATGACCCACCCGGGGTCATCCCTTTTTTGATATGTGCTTTTTCAGTCCCCAATAACTCAAAACCGCCACAGCCGAGCCCGCCATAAATCCGCCGACAATATCGCTTGCGTAATGGACCCCCAAATACAATCGGCTTGCGCCGATCAGCAAGATCAGTGCCAAAACCGCCCATCCAAGCGCCTGATTCCCTCTTCTGGAGGAGCGAAGCAGCATGGCGGCAATCAGGCCGTAAAAGGCCGCCGAGATCATCGCGTTACCGCTGGGAAAGCTGTAGCCGTCCGGTTCCACCAGGCTGTTCCATAACTCCGGGCGTTCCCGGTGATACAGCAGTTTCAGCGCCTTGTTCAAAAGCCAGGCCCCGACTAAAGCAATTGTCACCCACAGCGTTTCCCGCCCCCGGCGCAGCCGAAAGAGGATCCACCCGGCAACAATCACAAACGCCACGATAAACCCGTTGGTCGTGCCGAGCTCCGAGAATCCTTTAATAACCGGATTCAATCCCTCGCTTCGAAGTCCAAAGAAGAAATCGCCGATAGTCCGGTCCATCGATTGTATCGTTTCCGTGTGTATGCCTAATCCCAATACAAAAAAACATAATGCCAGCACCGCCGCCGCAACCCAGAATCTCAATCCGTCTCCTCCCGACCTTTAGCATATAAATGATAAGTTCAAAAGTATTTTACCTATATCTCAAATTTTAGGCAATCCTATAATTTTTGACTGATCTTCTTCAAATGGCAGATAGTTATTATACTTACTATACTTTAATATTGACTAAGCATAGAATATTCTCTACAATTTTTGTAACCGTGATTTTCACCTGGAAGGATGTGTCCGCATGAGTCAAAATAAAGAGCTCTCTACCCGTGAACGGATTCTTCATATGATGAAAACGCTCGGGCCGCTTAGCGCCAAAGACATCACGAATGAGTTGCAAATCACCGAGATGGCCGTTCGCCGGCATCTGGGAACGATGGAAAGAGACGGACTGATCGAATCCAAAATGAATCGTCAGACCATGGGCCGTCCTACGGCCGTATATGGACTTACCGATTTGGGAGAAACCGTGTTCCCCAAAAATTATCATACGCTTACGCTGGATCTGCTGGACGAACTTGCCGAGGAATCCGGCGAAGAGATGGTAAATCGATTGTTCGACCGCCGCAAAGAGCGGTTAAATCGCAGATATGAAGCGGAAATGGAAGGAAAAGAGCTGCCCGATAAAGTTCGGCGTCTGGCGGAGATCCAGAACGACAATGGCTATATGACCGAAATCGAGGAAAACGGCGAAGGCGATTACGTGCTTAAAGAGCATAATTGCCCGATTTCGCAAATTGCCAATCAATATAATCATGCCTGTGATTGCGAGCTCAATTTATTCAAATCCCTTTTGAATACGGATGTTGAGCGGACCGAATGCCTCGCGAAGGACGGCAAGTCCTGCGTTTATATCATCCGGAACCGCAAGTAAAACAACGAGACAGCCTCTGAATCCAGAGGCTGTCTCGTTGCTGTTGCCGATTATACTTGGTACGCCTCAAGCTCTTCTTCGATCTTTAGCTTGATTCGCTCTACACACTCTTCTATCGTATTCCCAATGACTCTATGTCCGTTTACCAGCGCATACGGTTTGATTTTGCATAATCCGCATATATTAAGACAGTCGGAGCGAAGCACCGCGATCTCGGGATACTCCTCTTCCAGCTGTTCCAGCTCCAAGGCGCTGATCAGATTGCTGTCGCATGCTTCGACAAGGACGATACCCATACCCACGTAAAAATCACCCCTAAGCTCAAAAAGTCCTGTTCTGCTCCCTCATTATGAGGAGCAGGCGAGTGTTTGTCAATGTATGTACTTCAATTTAACATACTTAACATACATTTATGTTGACTAAGTGGAAATGGAGTTCTATAATAAGGTTGTCGGAAACGAAATCGAGTTTTACATAATAATTATTTTAGAGAGGATGATTTACCATGGCACATCAATTGCCAGCTTTGCCTTATGCTCCGAATGCTCTTGAACCGCATATCGATGAATTGACGATGACGATTCACCATGATCGCCACCATAATACGTATGTAACCAATCTGAACGCTGCATTGGAATCCGCTCCCGAACTTCAATCCAAATCGGTTGAAGACCTGATCGCCGATCTGGACAGTGTACCCGAAGGCATCCGCACCGCAGTTCGCAACAACGGCGGCGGCCATGCCAACCACTCGCTGTTCTGGGAATTAATCGGACCGGGCGGCGGCGGCCAACCTTCCGGTAAGCTTGCCGACGCCATCAACAACGAACTGGGCGGCTTTGATAAATTCAAAGAAGATTTCTCGAAAGCCGCAACGACGCGTTTCGGCAGCGGTTGGGCCTTCCTGGCGGTAGACGCGAACGGCAAATTGTCCGTATTCAGCCTGCCAAACCAAGACTCCCCGTTGATGGAAGGTAAAACTCCTGTGCTTGGCCTTGACGTTTGGGAACATGCTTACTATCTGAAATATCAAAACAAACGCCCGGATTACATCGCCGCTTTCTTCAACGTGATCAACTGGTCCGAAGTTGAAAAACGTTACGAAGCCGCGCTGAACAAATAATCCAACCGTCCATCGCATCTTCATTTGCCCATTCACAAAAAAGACGACACGGCTCGAAAGCCGTGCCGTTTTTTTTACGCTTATGGCATCCATTTCACCGAATCGCGGACCACCAACGTCGGCCGGATTTCCGTATGAACGAACTCCCGGGCTCTTCCGTACTGCGATTGCAGCAAGGAGATCGCCGCATCGCACATCTTCTCCTTATCCACCCGCATCGTTGTCATGCCCAGCCCCGCCCGGCTCGCATACTGCAAATCGTCGAAGCCGGCAATCGAGACCTTGTCAGGAATGGGGACGTTTCTTTCATGCAGAAGCTCTGCCAGAAGGTAAGCAATCCGGTCATTTCCGCAAAAAAAAGCGGTGGGCAGTTTCACTAATCCATTCAGAAATACGTCGATTTCTTGGGACGTATGTTCATATCCTTCAGATAACGTCAAACACCAGTCGCCGGTTGGCTTTAAACCGTGATCCTGCATCGCTTTCCAGTATCCGAGCCACCGTTCGTCATGGCTGGTCGACAGGTTGGTCGGACCGATAAAACCGATTTCCCGGTGCCCCGCCTGGATCAAGTAAGCGACCGCTTCATAGGCTCCCGTGATGTTGGCCGACGTTACCGCCGCACAAGGCAGCTCCCGATCATAGGAGTCCATGACGACCAGCGGCGTATCCATCTCCCAAAGCATGCGGGCATAGTCATACTCCACGATTCCGAACATCATGATCCCGCGGTAAGGGATATCCGAAAAAACACCCGGAAGCTTGAGACTTCCCTCCATCTCTCTGTCAAGCGGTGTAATGACGGCGTTAAGCCCTTGCTTGCGCGCGCTTTTCTCCAATCCCCAAATCATATCGTGAAAAAACTGGAAATGATCGTTATCCTGATAGCTCATGATCCGCTCGGGAACAATAACGAGAATATTCGTGCCGGCTCCGACCTCTTTCACGGCATAAGGACCATAACTCAACTCCTTGGCCGTCTGCTGCACGAGGGAGCGCATTTCCTCGCTGACGCCTTTCTTGTTCATCAGGGCCAGCGACACCGCATTTTTGGAGATATTCAGCTTGTCGGCGATATCCTGCATTGACACTTTCTTTTTCCGGCCCATTCTTTTCAACCCTCCCGAAACATGTTAAACTTAGCCTAAATGTTACTTTACAAAATTATATTTTGTCAAGTATGTCAAGTTAATGATGTCGTTTAGACAACAGGAGGAATGAATTTTGAGTTACGCAGTTGGCATCGATATCGGCGGCACCAAAACGGCCATCGGTTTGGTCGACGAGCACGGACAGGTTCATGCTAAAACCTCTCTGACGACCGACCGCTCCGTTACCCCGGAAGTCATGGTGGAACGCATGGCCGAAGCCGTCAAGCAATTAACGAATGACGCCGGCTTAAGCGAATCCGATTTGCTGGGCATCGGAGTTGGTGCTCCCGGACCGCTGAACACGAAGGAAGGAAAAATCGCGGAGCCGCCAAATCTGCCAGAGTGGTGGAACTTCCCGGTCGTGGATGCGCTGAAGCGCCATTTCAGCCTGCCGATTTCTTTTGAAAACGACGCGACTGCCGCCGCCTTGGCCGAAAAGTGGCAAGGTGCCGCTAAAGAGGCCGAGCACTTCGTGTTTATTACGGTCAGCACGGGCATCGGCGCCGGTATTTATACGCATGGCAAGCTGATCACCGGAGCTTCCGGCAATGCCGGAGACGTTGGGCATATCGTAATCGATCCTGCCGCCGGAACCTGCGTATGCGGTCAACAAGGCTGCTGGGAATATATCGCCTCCGGGACCGCCATTGCCCGGCAAGCTTCCGCTCTGCTTGGCCGCGAGATTTCCTCGAAGGAAGCGTTCGATCTTGCCGCTGACGGGCATCAGGGAATCAAAGCACTGGTGGATAAGGTTTTCCGGTACATCGGTGTCGGCTGTGTTACGCTGATCAATACGTTTGACCCGGAACTTCTCGTCATCGGCGGCGGCGTGTCTCAAGTTGGCGCGCCTTTGTTCGATGCGGTTACCGATTACGTATCCAAATATGCGCTGAATCCCTCGGGACGCAAAACGCCAATCGTCCCTGCCGCGCTATTGCAGGATGCCGGACTGATCGGGGCCGCCGCACTGATTCATATCCCATACTGAAGATTTAAGGAGCCTGACAAATGATGAACGAACCTATTTTTTTGCAGCCGATTTTTCAGGAAAGAATCTGGGGCGGAACAAAGTTGAGAGACTTGTTCGGCTATGAGATCCCCAATGACCTTACCGGGGAATGCTGGGCGATTTCCGCGCATCCCAACGGACAAAGCGTCGTCAAAAACGGCCCATACCAAGGCATGAAGCTTGGCGAGCTGTGGTCTTCGCACAAGGAGCTGTTCAACTCGGATTCCCCCGTGTTTCCGTTGCTGACCAAACTTCTTGACGCTTCCGACGATCTGTCGGTTCAGGTGCACCCCGACGACACATACGCTTCCGAACATGAACATGGAGAGCTTGGCAAAACCGAATGCTGGTACATTGTGGCCGCCGAACCGGGATCTGCGATCATTTACGGACACGAAGCCCAAACCAAGAAGCAACTGGTGCAAATGATCGAAGCGGGCAACTGGGAAGGGCTTCTGACCAAAGTGCCGGTCAAAGCCGGCGACTTCTTCTATGTTCCAAGCGGTACGCTGCATGCGCTTGGCAAAGGCATCGTCGTGCTGGAAACCCAGCAAAGCTCCGATACGACCTATCGCGTTTACGATTATGACCGCAAGGATAAAAACGGAAACGGCCGCGAGCTTCATTTGGAAAAAGCGATCGACGTCATCACGGTACCGCAAGGGTATCAGCCTGAGTCATACAGCCGTTTTACCCAAGACGGGCTGGCCGTTACCACCTTTGTGACTAATTCCTTCTTTACCGTACAAAAATGGAATGTCGCTGGCGTAGCTACGCTTTCCGGCAATTCAAAGTATACACTGTTCAGCGTGCTTGCCGGGCAAGGAACACTGAACGCCGGAAATGAAAGCTATCCGCTGGCTAAAGGTGATCACTTCATCCTGCCTGTCGAGTTCGGTCCATACCAGCTCAGCGGTGAACTCGAACTGATCGTGGCGCACGAATAACTTAAAAGCCGGCAAGCTTGGGCGGATGCGTCGTCCGTAAAGCTTGCCGGCTTTTTAGCTACATTTACGTTGTTTCTTAGGATTGCAGGTACCTCTCGCGAATAATCGCAAAATGATGATAAGCGTGTCCCGCAATGATATACGCCAAGGCCCGAGCAGTAGCAGGACCGCCCGAAACTGTCCCGATCCGGTCCCAAGCCGAGTCGTCCAACCCGCGTATCAGGGACAAAGTTGATTCCCGCACAAGCATAAAATCATGAAGCAGTTCGGATAGCGTCTGTTTTTCAAAATTGGCATTTTGAACGAATAAATTCTCTTCGAAGCCCGGCAGCGGCGTCGTATCCCCTCTGGCCACTCTCAGCAAACGGTAGCTCATGACCCGCTCCGTGTCGCTGATGTGCCCAAGCACCTCTTTCAAGCTCCATTTTCCTTCGGCGTAACGAAAATCTCCCTGTTCCTCCGCCAGGCCGCCGAGTTCCCGGTTCGCCCGCTCCGGCTGAAGCTTAAGCAGCGCAAGGATATCCCGTTCCTCAACCTCGCCGATATAACCTGCAAAATGATCCGAGAACTCTCCTTTTTCTGGTTTGGTCAGCATAGAAATTCATTCCTCCCTTGCGTTCGATTATTCATCTTCCCAGACTTCATCCATTAGCGACCGGATCGCTTTGCGGCGAGCTTCCGTTTCCCGATGGTTCGTCATCCATTTCTCGCCGTTCCACTCCACAACATCCCCGATCTTAACTGTGGAGTCCACCAGCTTTCGCAAAACGGGTTTAACGTTCCCATCACTTTCAACGATGCAGTAATCCCCTTCAAAGCCTTCAATGACATGAATCATCGGCGGCACTTACCTTTCCGTTGAAATATGATATTCTTTGCCGTCGGAGGCAATTTCGATCGTTCCCTGCAGATCGTTGCGGTACACCTTAATTCCGAGCTTGGAAAGCCGATCCAAAACCGTTTGAGTAGGGTGACCATACGTGTTCTCTCCAACTTGAATAACGGCGTACTTCGGTTTGACCTGGTTCAAAAACCGCAGCGATGAGGAAGATTTGGATCCATGGTGCCCAACCAGCAAAACGCCGGAACGGAGGGTTGCGCCGGAATCGATCATTTCATTTTCACTTTCCGTTTCCGCATCGCCGGTCAGCAGAAATGAAGTGCCGCCATAAGTCACTCTTACCACTGCGCTCATATTGTTGGTTCCTTCCTCCGTCATACTTACGGGGGCGAGCATTTTCACCTGAACCTGTGGGTCAAAATTCAGAAGGAGTCCCGCTTTGGCGGTCTTTACTTTAAGGCCCTTCCGCCCAATCGACTGGAGCAGAGATTCGAAGGTTTTCGTATTGGACTGAATTTTCGGCATGTAAACCTCACCGACATCGGTATGATCGATCACGCGATCCAGACCACCGATATGATCCGCATCCGGATGTGTTCCGATGACGATATCAAGACGCTTGATGCCGTATTTATTCAAATAGCCGAGCATGGTCTGTTCCTTGCTGTTGTTCCCCGCATCGATCAGCATCGTCTTTCCGTTCGGGCTAATAATGAGCTGCGACGCTCCTTGCCCCACATCAAGAAAGACGACCCTCAGCTGCTTCCCGGACGCTTCCTGCACATGGGTCGACGCGGAACTTTCTTCCGCCTTCGGCTGCGTGTTCTTCCAATCGTCGGGAACATAATGGGAGTAGAAAACGAAACCCAGATAAAGCAGAAAAATCAATAATGCCGATAACCCGGTAATGCCTTGTTTTTTAGCCTTTTTACGCTTGCTCATAGATGCCTTTCCTTTTCAGCTGATTGTAGTTCGGACAAGAAACACAAGAACACCTGTTCCAATTATAGTGAAAGCCCGGCCTTGAAGCAATCCTTATTTTGGAATCAACCTAAAAAAGGGAGTCCGCCAAGGTTTGGCGGACTCCCTAAAAGTGCTTAATTAAGGTTTTACAGTAACATATACCGTAGCGGTTTTACCGCCAAAGCTGGCTTTAATCGTTGAGCTCCCTTTGGCTATCGCTTGAATTTTGCCGCTCGCAACTGTGGCAACAGCCGGTTTGGAACTGGTCCATACCGCGCTGCCGGTAACATCGGTAACTTTGCCTGTATCATATTGGGCTGTCAATACGACTGTTTTGGCGGAGCCCGGAGTCATTGGCACTCTGCTCATATCCACAGTGAGCTTCGTCAACTTCGGCACGACGCTGACTTTAATGCTCACGGCTACTCCTTGGTAGGACCCGGAGATCGTGGTCGTTCCTTCGGCAACCGCCTTAATGCTGCTGCCTGAAACCGTAGCGGCGTCCTCATTGGAGGATTGCCAGTTCATTTTGCTCGCTAAACTTACGGTTTTTCCATCCGTATAGAAGCCGGTCGCTTTGATCGACTTCGATTTTTTGAGGTTAAGCTCAAGCGTTGTCGGATCGACGACGATTTTGGTAATCTTCTGCTCAATCGTCACCGGAATGCTGATTGTCTTGCTCGCATAAGTACCTTTTAAAGTAGCCGAACCTTTGGTCAAGCCCTTGATTTTCTTACCGTCGGCGGTTGTCTTAATCACGGCGTTAGTACCGCTTAAAGTCCACACCACGCCGGTCGTGTCAGTGGATTCTTCTCCGTTCATATAAACAATGTTGATCGTAGGCAGTGGAGTTTCTTCACCTACCACGATGTTCATTTTTTCATTTTCGGCGATCAAAGTAAGCACTTTTTCTTTAACTGTTACCGTGATGGTCACTACACCGTCCGAAGAACTGCGAATCGCAGAAGCCGATCCGATACCGGTTACCTCAGGGAGCTTGCCGGTAATCGTCACTGTCGAGGACAGCGGGGTGCTGCCGTCGCTTTCCTTGGCTGTGATTTTGCCGTCTTTGACGGTTGCGATGTCTTCATGATCGGACGTCCACTCGATTTGGTCACTGAAATCGACATCTTGGTCGTCGATTTTCTTGGCCGTTACTTTCGGCAAGCTGACGGAGTCCCCTTTAAACAAATCAAGTTCCGTTTTCTCGGCCGTTAATTTCATAATCGTTGGATTAACCGTTACCTTGATACTTTTACTTATCCCCTGCGAACTCACTTTAACCGTTGTGGTTCCTACCGATCGAGCTGTAATCGTCCCAGTGCTGTCCACCGTCGCGATAATCTTATTGGAAGAAGTCCAGTCCGGAGAGATGGCTGGAACAGACTGGCCCGCCCCGCTTCTCATCGTCGCATCGACTTTCAGCGTTTCTCCGATAAACAAGGACTGATCCTTCGAAGGTGCAAGAATAATCGCTTCATAAGGCGTTCTCACGTAAATATCTACGCTGACGGTATTTCCTAAATAACTCGCCGTAATGGTTGCTTTCCCAAGGGCAAGGATCGTCACTTTACCCTCTTTGACCGTCGCCACGCTACTGTCGGAAGTTGACCATGCAGCTTTGGTTGAAACATCCGTCTCGGACTGGTCGTTCGCATTGATGGTTTTAGCAAGCAGCGTGATCTCTTTATCCACAACAATCTGCTCAAGATCCTCGCCGTCACCCAGTTTTGCCCCGTCCTTAAACAACTTTAATCCGGAGTAAGGAGAAGTCACCGTTGCCGTATAAGTGGCCTTTAATCCCGAGTATTCGGCCGTCACTGTTGCCGTCCCCGTGCCAACCAACGTGATTTTCCCTTTATCGATCGTCAATACGCTGGAATTGGAGGAGCTCCATTTCGCATCCGTCGTGACATCTTTAGAATTGCTGCTGTCGATTTTCGCCGTTGCTTTTACCGTAAGATTATCATCGCTGGTACTATCGAGAACGTATTTCCCATCCAGCTTGTAATCCAAACTTAAATCGGTGTATGTATCGACGATATTGATTGTGATTATGGAGGTAGAACCCGAAGTACTATCGATAGCCCTTACAATAGCTTCACCGCTTTTCGAAGCGGTAACCAGACCTTGATTTACCGTAAGCTGAGCTCCGTTCGAGGATGTCCAGGTCCAGTTAACAGCAGCGGTCACATCCTTTTTATTGGTTGAACCTTCAACGGTTGCCCATGCCTTTAGCTGCTTGGTTTTGCCCACTGCAAGATCAACTGTTGTATTCTCTCCGTCAATGGCGATAGAATTGATATCCCCTGCGGCCGCAAAGACACCTGTCGGGAACAGTGCCGCTAGGAGCAGAGCCACAACGAGAAACCATCCCGTTACTTTCCTGTTAGCAATCATGCATTTCTCTCCTTTGGTAGTCACTTTACCGGAAATCTTTTTCCAGCCCTATGCGTTTTATATCGACATTTGGGAGTAATTTCGTAACCTTTTCAGCGAAATTAATACCATTGACCTATTAAAAATCTATCCGCATAAAAAAGAATTTCTTTAAGCCCCCCTTTACACAACAAGTGTTGTTGAAAGTTGACAGGCGCTCGTCGAAGATATATTTTGAGTACGGAAAGCCCCTTTGCCTTATGAATTCGGTTGTTCGGCTTTCATTCATCATAGGGAGGTACGCAACATGACAATGACAAAAAAAGCCTTTTGGAAAACCGTGCTGACTCTTTCGGTTGCCGGTGCGACTGTCTTCGGAGCGTTTGGCGGCGCCAGTCCCTTGCTCTCTGCGCCCAAAGCTCAGGCAGCCGCTTCCAGCGTGACTGCGGAACAGCAAAAACAAGCATTGGCTGCTCTTAATTCTTTTTATAAGCCCGCACTTGAAGGACACTTTCCCGGAGCAAACGTGGTTGGCAAGTTTATTGTCGGCAAAACGGCTCGCGCAACCGTTTTGAAGGAGCTGGGGGAGCCGGAGAAGCCACGAACAACGGTTTCCGGTTTTGATCTTTACGGCGCCGATATGGGTACCCCGGGATATGCAATGGCTTATTCATCAAAAGGCGTACTTAATGAAATTCGTTATTTCGGTACCAACGTAGAACGTCAAACCAATATCGGCGGCATGACCATGAGTATGCTTAAGAAAAGCTGGCTGGCGCCAAATTCCATAAGCAAGATCAGCAGCACCAAACAGACCAAATGGACTTATAACCGCGGCAGCTATAAACTGGAGTTTATTTTCGACAGTCCAACGCAGCTGAATCACATCAACTTGGTGAAAAAATAGAATTTTCGGCGGCATGTTGAACGCGCAAAAACAAAAAAGATCGCAGGACTCCCAATTCAGGAGACGCTGCGATCTTTTTTATTATCATGATGCCGAGGACCGGGAATTGTGCCGGGTCAGGCAGCAAATGCACTTGTAAGCCAAAATCCAAATAAAGGAGAAGAAAACAAGTAAGCGAATATATAAATACTACCTATAAAGGAGTGATTAGCATTCCCTTACAAACCTCAACCTCGCGGTTATTCGAAAGATATCCTTTGCTTGCATTTGCTTGTTTTATTATTGGTATGTTGGTGTGCATCAATAAAGTTATTAAGGAAATTCGTTCTAATAAAAATCCCCGTATTCCTCGGATCACTCGTATCATTGGTTATTCCGTATTCATTATCTTTTCGATATACTATCTAATCGATAAGTTTGAAGTTTTGCTGGAGCAATAGTACGTATACATACATAGGTGTCATATAGGCGCATAATGGATAATCCGCGATAATGCGGACGTAATTTTGACCATAAAAAATACGCCCTCTCCGTTAGAATTTGAATAAACGGAGATGAGCGTATCATTTTCGCTTGGATTTCGGGTCCTGTGAGTTAGGATTTCGCTCCGCATAGATACACAGAACCTTCGCGATCTCAACGCTCATTAGACGTTGATGTGACCGCGAAAAACAGCGTGATGCCGAGGACCGGGCTCGAACCGGTACGATTGTCACCAACCGCAGGATTTTAAGTCCTGTGCGTCTGCCTATTCCGCCACCCCGGCATACTTTCACAAAAAACTAAGCGAATAAGATTATATCACGTTCTTTTAGGATTACGCAAGGCTTGCCGCAAAACAGTAGGAGTAAAAAATATTGCGCATGAATGCAACTTTTTCCACCTGCCACACCGTCTAGTAGATGCTCACAAAAAAACAAGAGGTGATATGATGTTGAAACGGAATCTGGCCGTGTTGTCCGCGGCGGCTATCTTGAGTTTATCGCTGGGAGCGCAAAGCTTCGCGGCTGCAACCGCTACTTTTACGGACCTTGCCCAATCTTCGGCTAAAGACAGTATTACGGCGCTTCAGGCGAAGGGTATCGTTCGCGGCGTGAATGACCGCGTATTTTTACCCAACGAAACATTAACCGAAAGCCAAGGCATCCAATTGATTATCAACGTTTTAGGACTAAGCCTAAACGCTGAAGCATCCACCGATAAGCCGGTAGCTAGCGACTATTTCAAAAATGCGAAAAACGACGCTTGGTACGCCGACGCCTTGGCCATAGCCCAAAGCAACGGTTTTGATCTTCCGGCCGATTTCGACCCGGCCAAACCGCTTACTAAGGAAGAATTTACGCATCAACTGATACTGGCTATGGAACATCACGGCAACCTGCCGATGATCAATATCGTTCCCGTGAAATTCCAAGACGAAGACCAGCTTAACGTGTTGTATCAAGGAACCGTGCAGCGCGCGCTTGTGCTTGGCATCGCCAAGCTGAATGAAGACAACTCCTTCCAGCCACAGGATAAAATCACCCGTGCGGAAGCCGCCGTATTAGCCTACAATGCGGTTCAGTATTTGGAGGCGCATCCCGCTCCTCCGTCCGCGGACGGAAGCAAATAAATCAGTTTGAAGAATATAAAGGGGCCGCCTCTCGCGGTCCCTTTTTCCGACTTCACTCCCCATTTCCGAAACAAATCGATGGAGCACACGTAATCTAATTAAGGAGTGATTGTGATGGGATTTTTTCTCTTTTTGTTTATTATCCTGGCGCTGCTTAATGCCGTATTTCCAAAAGCAGGCTGGTACATGCGGTACGGCTGGATGGTCAAAGGCGACGTCGAGCCCAGC
Source organism: Paenibacillus terrisolis (assembly GCF_056171975.1). Taxonomy (NCBI): domain Bacteria; kingdom Bacillati; phylum Bacillota; class Bacilli; order Caryophanales; family Paenibacillaceae; genus Paenibacillus; species Paenibacillus terrisolis. The sequence continues at coordinate 125,489 of NZ_JBKFGG010000003.1, forward strand.
GAGGCTTATCTTGTGATGAATCGAATCGCCAGCATTATCGTGTTGATTGTAGTGTTCTTTCTTATGTTTAGGCTTTTCTGAGCTTAAGGAGTGTGGTCTGCATGTTCTTTCGCATTGTTATCGTTCTGATAGGCGCTCTCTTCATTGCTCTGGGGATTTTCCTCATTAAAAAGCCCGACTTTAGATGGGAAGCCAATGAAGGCTGGAAAGTGCAAGGCGATTCGGAACCAAGCGAAACCTATATCGAGTTTGCCAAAGTCCGCGGAGTTTTCAGTATAATAGTAGGCTCCGTGTTTTTTGTTATAGGACTCTTTAGTTTGATTTTGTAAATCGCCCGCCGATTCAGTCCTCCCTGGCAACCTACAAGTTTGACAACATATCGACGGAAACGGAGTCAAGCTGAAATTGTATGATCTAAAAACCGATGATGGATATAAATTGCGAAATATTAAATTGACTCTCCATTAGGAGAGTCGATTTTTTTATTCAGCCAAGCTTCGCTATCGCACGTCATCTCTCTCACCCTATCAAAAAGCAAAAACCCCTTGCTAGGCAAGGGGTTCACGCACTATGGGCCCTGAGGGACTCGAACCCCCGACCAATCGGTTATGAGCCGACCGCTCTAACCAACTGAGCTAAGGGCCCGACTACAAAGAATTGCGGGGGCAGGATTTGAACCTGCGGCCTTCGGGTTATGAGCCCGACGAGCTACCGGGCTGCTCCACCCCGCGTCAATAAATAGCGACAGTTAATAATATACACGAATTCCACCGCGCTCGTCAAGCGGTAACTGCCTTGGTTCAGATGATAAAGCGAACGCCGTATTTCCCTTTGCGAGAGCGGAAAATTTCGATTTGGCGCATATCGTCGAACCCGTAGATCCACCCGTCATGCTCCAATCTTTTGGCTAAGCATCCGGCTTGAAATTTGGTTCTGTATAATTTATTGAAGTATACCCAGCGCATCTCTTGTTGCCCTTCCTTTCGCAAAATTGTTTGATTTCTACGGTACCTATAGAATACCCAAGAACGGGCAAAAAAAGCCGCCGGAAATCTCCGGCGGCCTTCCTTATATTTCCTTGTATCAGCCCTTGCCTCCGGCGGCTGCCTCAGCATTCGGAACAAACGGCGTTCCATCTTCTTGGAACTGGGTTTTCGGATTGTTTTTGATTTCCTGCAGCATGGTATTTCCCTTATCCGACCATTCCTTCAGCGCTTCGGCAGGCGTTTTCTTGTTGTCCACCACTTCCTGGAAGAAGTTTCTGCCGCTATTGGTGATGTTGTAAAGGCCCGGTTTATCCGCCATCATTTTATCCATTTTCGGATCGGTCGGCGGGATCGGCTTAAGCAGATAGAACGCTTGAATATTATAATCCAGACCTTGCTTCGGTTGAATATAGGATTTGCGGGACACCATTTCATAAGAATTGCTGCGCGACTTCAGCTTCGCCCATTCCTCGCTGTCGATAAACTTGATGAAATCCCATGCCGTATCCGGGTTGGGAGCGGCACTGTTGATAGCGAACGTATTGCTCAAATAGATGTTTCCGCCAATTTCCGGCTTTTCGGGATGGACAGGTACCGTCACGACATCCCAGTCCACTGGCTTGAAGTCTTTGATTTTTGCGGCATTGGTATTGGCGTCCTCGATTTCGTTGACATAACCGCTTTCGGCAATCGTCATTGCCGTTTTACCGGAAAGGAACAAATCGCTATTAATGGCATTCCAATTAATGGCGCCGCCATTATTCATGCTTGAGTTGTCCGGAAGAATTTTGTCTTTGGCCAGTTTACTGATCGTTTCCCATACTTTGGTCCATTGGGGCGTATTCACCGTCATAGTCTCAGCTTTATCGTCAAAAGTCTTTAACTGCAGCGTATTGACATAGTTAGCCTGCATATCATAATAAGGATCGCTTCCTTGATAACGGCCGAACGAAAAGCCGTAAACGCGGTCCTTGCCTTCGCCTTTTGTTACGCGGCGGGCGAGGTCAAAAATTTCGTCCCACGTCATTTTATCGGTTGGCGGTTCAACCCCGGCGTCAGTAAATATTTTTTTGTTGTAGTACAGGGCGGAAGAAGAGAAGGAAGGCGCCAAAGCGTACAAGCTGCCTTCGCCCAGATCTTTGATGCCGTCGATGACCGCCGGAACGAAGTCCGAAGTATCGAATTTATCTTCTTGAATCATCGGATCAAGCTGCTTCAGCATATTTTCCTGAATCAGCTGGTTCAGCACGCTCGTATCCGTGACTACGATATCTACCGGGTTGCTGCCGGTCATGATTTTCTTCATGCTTTCCAAGTAGTCCGGCTGTTGATAAGGCTGCGAGCCATCGCTATAACGGTATTGGGATTGATCGATTGCCGGAACCACTTCAATCTTAACGTTTTGATGTGTAAACTCATAAACATCCGTGAATTGCTGACGGAAATACGAGTCGTCTGTAGAACCCCAAAGAACGCCGATCCGCAGCACCTTCTCCTGTTCTTTGTCCGCCGCTTTGCCGCCGCTGCATCCTGCCAGCAGCCCCAGCGTCAACGTTGCCGCCAAGGAAACGGACATGATCTTGCGCCATTTTCCATGCCTCATGTTCATTTACTTTTCCCCCTCCAATGATTTTGGTGCGGTAATCACAATTTTCTCTCCGTCAAATTCCATACTTGCCCGGCCGCCGATACCTACAGCGTCTAAATACTCCTTCGGTACCTGCAGCCGTCCGACCCGGTCAACCACAACGAATTCTTCGTGAACCTCTTGAAGTCCGCCGGCCCCAAAGCCGGATTCCGCCGATGCCAAATCGAGATTCGGATTCCGCTTTACGAACTCCGTGCTCGTTAGTCCATCCCGGATGGCAACAACGCGGTCCACTTTGCCGGCGAGCGCCAAATCATGCGTAACGATAACGATCGTAACGCCAAGCTCGCGGTTTACCTCACGGAAGATCCGCATGATTTGATCGGAAGTCGCCGTATCCACCGAACCGGTGGGTTCGTCGGCCAACAGCAGCTTCGGCCGGTTTGATAGGGAAATCGCGATGGCCACGCGCTGCTGCTCCCCGCCGGACAGCTGATGCAGTTTGCTGTGCATCCGGTCCTTCAGACCAACCCATTCCAAAAGCTGCTTAGCGTATGCACGATCCAGCTTCCCCGTCAAAAGCATCGGCATCTCCACATTCTCGAGCGCCGACAAATAAGGAAGCAGGTTGCGGGCGTTATTTTGCCAGACGAATCCAACGGTTTTCCGTTTATACTCGACCAGTTGGTCATCCCGGATCTTGAGGAGATCCCAGCCGCCGACCGAAACCTGGCCGGCCGACGGGCGGTCCAAGCCGCCCAGGATGTTGAGCAGTGTCGATTTACCGCTGCCGCTGTTTCCGATAATCGCCATCATTTCGCCCTGCTCCACCGACAGATTAAGGCCTTGAAGCGCGACGACTTCGATGTCCTCGGATTTGAAGATTTTAACCAACCCTTCGCATTGAATCATCTTATCTTAACGCTCCTCTCCCATCTTCACGGCCTGATGAACCCGCAAGCGCCGGATTTGCCAGAGCAGCAGCCCCGCTCCGAGCAGCAGCATCACCAGCACGACGATATACAGCTGAAGCGTATCCTGCGAGTCGAAAACGATCCGGAACGGCGGCACCTGTGTCGTCACATTATCCGCGGTTTGCAGGAACGGAAGATACAGCTTGCCGGTAATTTTACCGATCACAATTCCAAGTACGATCGATAGCCCTGCGGTCAGCAGCTGCTCCGTCAACAGCATAAACGTCAGTTGCCTGCGCGATAGGCCCATAGCCCGCAAGATCCCGAACTGCACAACCCGACCGGATAGATTGAAAAACCAGTACAACACGTAGCCGATCAGCGACACGATGACCGAGACCAGGAAGCCAAGGCTCAGGATTCCAAACACGCCGCCGCGCGTCGGATGTTTGCTTTGGATCGCGAGCTCACTGCGAACGTCTTGAACCGAATACAGCTCGATCCCCTTATCGGCGAGTTTGGTGATCAGCGGCGCCACCTTGGCCCCGGGCTTCATCTTAAGCCAAACATCGTAAGGAATAAGCGGAACCTGATCATAAATGTAGTCCAGATTGGCGATCACAAACGGCGTTTGATCCGGATATTGGCTGGGCCAATAAGGGATAATGCCGTACACCGCAAACTCTACGGTCTGATCGCCGAGCGCGACCGAAAATACATCGCCGAGCTTCAGTTTGTATTTTTCCGCCAAATTGGTCGGCACCAAAGCTGCGCTTTCGTTCATGCCGAGAAAATTCAAGTAGTTAAATGGATGCACCGGGAACAAGTCGTTTCGGAACCAGGCAACCTGGGCAAAATCGACATTGTCGATCCCCATGATATTTCCTTGCCCGGCAGAACGTCCCGAGACGATGATATTTCCCTTTGTCTGCAGCACGCGAGCGGCGTGCTCCACGCCGTCCAGTTGCTGGAATATTTCGAACGGCGGCTCCGAATAAATTACCTTGGTCGGAGTTTGGGGTTGACCTCCCCCGCCCGGTGCTCCGGGAGCGCCCCCTCCTGGAGCACCGGGTCCTCCTCCCTGGCCGGGTTGCCCCGGCGCACCGCCTTGGCCTTGGCCTTGGCCGGAACCTCCTTGACCCGGAGGAGACGTCTCCGCAGTACCTTCCCATACTGTCTTCATAATGACGTCGGTACCGTATTTATACAGCGTCCGTTCCGTGGAATTCAGGTCTATCGTCCGAGCCGCGGATGCGTTATAAACGCCAAGCCCCAGCGTCAGCACAAGCAAAATCATCAGCGGATAATAAGACGAAGAGGAACGGGACAATTGGGTTAAACTCAAATAATAGGGAACCGGAAGCCATTTTTTCCCGAGCCACCCGATCAGCTTAAGCAGCCAAGGGAAAATCCGGAGGAAAAACAATCCGATCGAAAAAATGGCGAGCGCCGGAACGAAAAACAGGAACGGCTGCACCTGCAGTTCATCCGTCGTCATCCCCGTTTGAAACGTCAGCATTTGGCGTTCGTTGAACAAATAATATCCGTAGCCTGCGATCCCGATCAGCACCACGTCGAGGAACCAGCGCTGCCAAACGGGACGATGCGAACGCGCCTGCTTCTGCTTGGCATGCACGATTGAGGAACGGGCGTACGATACCGCAGGCAGCAATGTCGCCAAAACCGCCAGCACCACGGCACCGATGCCAAGCGCAAGGGCGTCGAGATTAAATCCGACAGGAATTGATTTGCGGTTCACAAAGGTCAAAAACCCGTCAGCCGAACCGATGCTTTTGGACATAAACCAACCCAACAGCGGGCCGATAATCAGCGAAACAATTCCAAGAATCAGCCCCTCCAGCAGATAGATGGCGATGATCTGCCTTGTCGATGCGCCGCGGCTGCGCAAAACGGCGATGTCGCTTTGCTGCTTATCCAGCGACTGGCGTGCGTTCATGACGATAAAATAAAAGACCATGGCTATCATCGGCGCTGCCAGCGTGAACAGCAGAGTCTGCATCTGCAGGCTTTGCTTGCGGAAATCATCCAGCAGGCTGCCGAACGAAACATCCACTTTCGTGTCCTTCAGCTTTTGGTACAAATCGACGTTGAGCCGATCCAAAGTGCCGGATAACGGAGAGAGCTCGCTCGTTTTGATTTCGCGCAAATCAAAGGCATAATACCAGCTGGAATTGTGCAGCGGGATGTTTAAGCCCTTTAGCAATTGATCATTGAAAACCTTCTCCGATACGAACAGCGAATTCATCATTCCTTCGAAGCCTTGGTACCAATAAGGATCCGTATCGTCTGCAGCCTCAAATGTCCCGACGATCTTGACCTTCAGCGTCACGTCGATCCCGCTTTTGACCGGGTAATCGATCACGTCGCCGACGTGCAAATCCTGCCGGTACATCGCTTCTTCGAGCATCAGAGCCTCAATTGTATCCCCACCGGCTTGCTCCGAATACATCTGGCCGCCGGTTACCGAGACATGATCCTTTAGCCCGCTCATGGAGACTAGGGACATCGTTCTGGTCCGGCTGGCGTCCACTTTGGTCGGATCTTCGGGATAAACTTCCGTCGACCGGAACGAGCGTGTATTCAAATAGGCATCGTAAGGAAATCCGATTTCCTTGGGTACATCATTAGCAATATATTGATTCACCGCTTCCAAACTGCCGAGATCGGTTTTCGTCCCTCCCGGGGCCTGGTAGCTCATAATTAACGAACCGGCCGGAAGACCTTCGCTCTCCGCCTCCAAGGAACTGGAGACGACCCGCTTTAAGGATCCGTCCGAATACATCGGAATGCTGACTGTAAATGAGACGGCTACGATAAGTCCAAGCAAAGTGCTCAGCGTCAGCCATTTGGTGTTCCACATTTTGCGAAACAATAAACGCAGTAGAGGTACTCCCATTAACGACCCACTACTTTCTGCCCCGGCGTCAGTCCCTTAACGATTTCCACGTCGGTCGAGGTTTGCATGCCAACCTCCACATCCGCTTCCCGTTTCGTTCCGTCCGGCTCGACCACCTGAACATAAGTCCGTGAACCGATTGAGCGCAGTGCCGAAATCGGGATCAAGGTGGCGTTTTCCTTGCGCTGCGTTACGATGGAAACGCTGAGCGGTCTGCCCCGCTCCATGCCTTGCGGCCATTTGTCGAGTTCGACGATCACATACTTATCCAGCGTATCGGCCGCCGGCGGATTTCCGCTGCCGCCGCTGCCGCCATTTCCCCCATTGCCGTTATCGGAATCACCGGTATTTACCGGCATCACCTTGACCTTGCCGTCGAACGCCCCAGCCGCATTGATGTCTACCTTGGCCTTCATCCCAACGGCGACTTTCTCCAAATCCTCTTTGGCAAATGAAGCGGCTACCACCAGTTGGGAAGTGTCCGAGATGAGAGCTACCGTTTTATAAGGCTCAATAAGACCGCCTTTTTGCGCGGAGATCGAAACGATCGTACCTGCAAAAGGCGCTTTCAGCGTGCCGTCCGCAATTGTTTTCTCCAAATCCTGCAGATCCTGGCGCTGCTCTTCAAAAACGATCTGAGCCTCCTCGAATTCGATCGGGTCCTTTTCGTCTTTCGTACGAAGCGTCTCTTTCATTTGGATTTCCTGCTTTTGAAACTCCAGCTTTTTCTTGCGCAGATCCTTTTGCAGAGCCTCCACATCCAGATCCATGATGACATCGCCTTTTTTCACTTTATCTCCGGCTTTAACGCGAACGCTGTTGACGTGAAGTCCTTCCTGCGTAAAATACAGCGGTTCCTCCCGCTCGCTCATCAGCTTGCCGACCGCGCTGACGCTAAGCTCTATCGTTTCCGAACGAACGTCATACTCCGGTTTTTTCGAAATTGTCGGAGGCTTGATGACCGGCAGATTCTCTTCTTCGTCTTCATTGGGCAGCAGAGCGCATCCGGTTTCCGCAATCAGAGCGAGGCATATGCCTATAAGCCCTAACGACCGAATCAGCCTCCTTCTGCTACCGCGTGAATTTTCCATCAACCATTTCGTAAACATGGTCTGCTACCTCCAGGATTGTAGGATCGTGTGTCGTCATGCATATGGTCACTTGTTCGCTATGTATGATACTTCGGAATACAGCCATCACCTGAGCGCCCATTTGCGAATCGAGATTTGCGGTCGGTTCATCGGCCAAAAGCAGCTTCGGACGGTGAGCAATCGCTTTCGCAATGGCTACCCGCTGCTGTTCGCCCCCCGACATCTCGAACGGACGGTGATACATTCGTTTGCCAAGTCCAACGAGCTCCAGGCAGTGGGTGACGCGCCGTTTCCACTCTTGAGGGGGAACCCCGGCCATCCGAAGCGAAAGCTCCACGTTCTCCCAAGCGGAAAGCAGCGGCAGCAAAGCGTAAGCTTGAAAAATAAAACCGATCTGATCCCGCCGCAGCCGCGTCCGTTTCTCGTCATTTAACGTATGCAGCGGCTGTCCCCTGAAAAATATCTCTCCCGCCGTCGGCTGATCCAAACCGCCAAGCATATTCAGGAGCGTTGTTTTGCCTGAGCCCGACCGGCCTTTCAGCATGGCGAGCTGCCCAGGAAGAACTTCCATGTTGATTCCTTTCAGTACCTCGACTTCCCCGCCGCCTACCGGGAAAGACCGTCGAACATCCCTAACCGAAAGAATTGGACCGGTGTACTCGTCTTTCTCTTGAAGTGCTGCAGGCGATCCACCTGCCTGAGCCTCCTCGGTTGCGGCAATCTCCACAGTCTCCGGGGCCGTTTCGAGAGAAGATTGTTCGTCAGGCTCGCTTATCGATTTGTCTGGTTTTCGAAGCCACCGCATCATGTATCGGTCTCCCCATCTTTTTTTCATCCGTGACGCCCCAATCTACTTGTCTATCAAAGGCATTACGCTTGAATTATAAACGAAATCTCTTGCCAAAAAGTTACAACAATTTTTACGATATTGATATTTTATTACCATATTTTACGCGCTGATGGGAATCTATTAATCTGTTAGAATAACGGAGATTCCTACTAAATACGGAAAGGAGTCCCTACTTCATGAAAAAGATCATGTCCACCCTCCTATTGGCGGCTATTTTAGTTGCCGTCGCCGTAACACAACAGGGACCTGCGTCTGCCGATAATTTGCCGTTTCAGGATATCGAAGGCAGCTTCGCAAAAGACGCAATCGTAAGGCTTAGCCAAAATCAAGTCATGAAAGGAACGTCCCCCACCCAGTTCTCGCCTGCCCGCTCCATTACCCGCGCCGAATTTATGACAACGCTCATCCGAATTCTCCATTTGGAGCCATCCAACTCCGCAGTTCCGGCTTACAGTGATGTTCCCAAAACATCCTGGTATTACGGAACCCTGCAGACGGCCACCGATGTCGGCCTGACCGAGGGACTGGGGGGCGGCATTTTTGCGCCAAACCAGCCGCTGACCAGGCAGGAAGCCGCCGCTTGGATAGTCCGGGCCTTGAAACAAAAGACCAGCTCTGCTTCGGCAGCCATCAATTATACGGATGCCGCCAAGGTAGCCGACTGGGCACGCCCATACATAGGTTCAGTTACTGAGCTTGGGCTGATGGAAGGAAGCGACGGTTATTTCTCGCCTCTACAGGCGTTGACAAGGCAGGAGACGGCGATGATCTTGGACCGAATTCTGCAAAACGACCGCTGGACCTCAGGGATTTCGGTGCAAGCCAAGCAGACCATTCAGATGGGCTGGCAGTATGGACAGTCCACCCAGGCCTATGAGCAATCCATCTCCAAATCGAATGTGAACGTGCTGGTGCCGAGATGGTTTTTCCTGGAGAGCGATGCGAGTATTTCGGATTCATCCGTCTCTTCGTTATTGACATGGGCACGACAAGGCAACAAACAAATTTGGGCCATGGTCGGCAATCGTTTCGATCAGGAAACCACTCATAAGCTTCTCGCTTCTCCGCAGCTATCAAGCGCCGCAATCGATAGATTGGCCTCATTCGTACAAACATACGGGCTGCAGGGGATTAATGTGGATTTTGAAAACGTGCAGGCTTCCGACCGCAGTTTGTATACCGGTTTTATCGCCAACTTGGCGGCTAAATTGGATTCGTTGAACGCCGTGTTGTCCGTTGACCTGCCGCCCGATCTTGGGAGTGATTGGTCCGACGCCTATGATTATGGTGAGCTTGGCAAGAGTGCCGATTATCTCGTAATTATGGCCTACGACGAGCATTGGAGCGGCGCCGAAGCCGGATCAGTATCCTCTTTGCCGTGGGTTCAAAGCCATATGGACAAGCTGCTCAAACAGGTGCCGGCCGAAAAAATGATTCTAGGCATGCCGCTGTACAACCGCGATTGGAGCCTAAACAACGCCGGAGCCACCGTCTCTTCGGAGGACATTTCGCTTCCGGAGCAGATGAGTAGGTTAGGCACATACGGAGTCAAGACGAAGTGGAATGACACGCTGGGGCAGTACACCGCATCTTACTGGAAATCCGGCATGACGCACAAACTTTGGTTAGAGGATGCCCGTTCGCTTTCCGAGAAGTACCGGCTTGGTACAAGCCGCGGGATCGCCGGGTATGCGTACTGGCATATCGGCGGAGAGACGACGGACATTTGGAATAGCTTAAAAAATGTGGCGAAATATGAGGGGTATAAGTTTTAATAGAAGAAATTAGAGACTATCCCAAAAGGGCTGTAATGGATGCGCAAATCCCAAATTTAGAACGAAAAAGCCTTCAAATCCTCTATCACAGTGGGTCTGAGGGCTTCTTATTGTTTGAAATTTCGGCTGTAATGGATGCGCAAAATCATAAAATGGCTTTTTGGACCGCCACCCGTAACGAATCGTATTGACGCTATTTCCTATTTTTCGGCGATTTCCCGTTCTAACGGACTCCACAGTCGTTATTTATCTCCAATGACCTCAAATCAGCCCACTTTCCCCTGAATAACGTCTCTACGATCCGTTAGAATTGTAAAACTCCCTTTTCGGGCAAAATAACGCCTCTTCAGTCCGTTACGGTTCCTTTGTCGCCTAACGGATCGAATTGGCGATTTCAAGTAGTTCTTGCTCGCTGTAGAGCGGGACAAATGTTCCGTTTTCGACTTTTAGGGACATTAGAGCATAGGTAAGACCGTCATGTCTCCAATACAGCGCACTAAAGAAATTTTGACTTTGAATCCAGGTTTGGGAGCCATTGTGCAGTTTGGCGCCTTTTCGGCCCTCCGGCTTTGTTGAATCCTTGGAATTAGACTCCGCCAAAACAAGCTCGAATCCCAATTTCTCGTTCGCATATACGATTTGATATAAATCAAACGGTGCCTTCACTTTGCCAACCGCTTCATGGGTTGCCTCAAACGGGACATTCGGCTGCTTGACAGTAAACGGAGCGGAGGCGACCACTTGCTCGAAAGGTTCAATGTCCTTATCCTCCGTCCATTTTGCAACCCCATCGCTGATCGATAAACCGGCAATGGCTTGCCCGGGTGGAATCGGAGTCGTTTTCGATTGGTCTGCAACCTCACTTTTACTGCATCCCGAAGCCATAAATAAAGCAAAGAGCAACAGCATTGCGCTCAGTCTCTTCATTTTTAGCCTCCACTAGAAATTCTGCCTACCGAGATCCCGGAAATCTGCGGCAATGGCTTCGACTTCGATCAGCAGATCGCCCCGAATCAGCTTGCCCACTTCAACCGCCGAACTGGCCGGAGGATTTTCCGTGTTGATATACTGGTCCCTGATCTCCCGAACCGCAGCCATTTGGGAGATGTCGGTCAGAAAAAAGGTTAGTTTGACTACATCCTCAAACGATGCCCCTGCCGCTTCCAGGGCAAGCCGGATATTTTCGAATACCTGCTTCGTTTGGGCGGAAAGATCCCCTACGCCGACAACTCGACCGGATTTATCCAAAGCCACTTGTCCGGAAATATACAGGGTTCTTGCGCCTTTGAACTCTGCAACATGCGAATAACCAAACGTTTGTGGCAATGTTTCCGGATTCGTAAAACGTATGTGCTTATTCGTTTCCATTTGCACTCCCCTTTCATGCTTGTTTCTATCCTATCAAAAAAATAACGAAATACCTGCAGCAACGCAAGCATTTCGTTATTTGTCAGGTTTAAACTCCGAAGGAAGCCGGATCCTTACGCCAGGATTTGAGCAGCTCCAGGTCTTCCGGTTTAATATCGCCGCGTTCCACGGCAACTTCGATCAGCGCCGCGTAGTTCGACAGTGTCTTAAGCGGAATTCCGGCTTCGGCAAAAGCCTGAACCGCTTTGTCCAACTGATAGCTGAAGATCGCCAGAACGGCCAGCGGCTCGGCCCCCGCATCGCGAACGGCCAGCGCCGCTTTGAGCGAACTGCCGCCGGTGGAAATCAAATCTTCGATGACGACAACCTTTTGACCCGGCTTGATCAGACCTTCGATTTGATTTTCCTTCCCGTGGCCCTTAGCTTTATCGCGGATGTAGGCCATCGGCAAGCCAAGCTTCTGTGCGGTAAACGCCGCATGCGGGATGCCCGCCGTTGCCGTTCCGGCGATCACTTCCGCATCGGGATAGGATTCGCGGATCGTTGCGGCGAATGATTCGGCGATCAGGTCCCGGATTTCCGGATAAGACATCGTAAGCCGGTTATCGCAATAAATCGGAGATTTGATCCCCGAAGTCCAAGTGAACGGCTGATGCGGGCGCAGCGCCACCGCGCCGATCTCGAGCAGACGGCTCGCCACCTGATTTTCGATTGCTTTGGCATCTATCATGACTCCATCATCTCCTCAATAATTTTTTCCGCAGCCTCCCGGGGACTGTGCGCCGCAATGATCGGACGTCCAACGACGATGAAATCCGTCCCGCGCCGGATGGCTTCACCCGGGGTCAAAGTTCTGGCTTGATCATCCGTCTGGCTGTTAGCCGGGCGGATTCCCGGCGTTACCGTCAGAAAAGCCCGCCCGCATTGCCCTTTGATGGCCGGCACTTCCAGCGCCGAGGCCACTACTCCGGAAAATCCGGCTTCCTGGGCCAGCGCCGCGTAGGACATCACGGATTGCTCCACCGAGCCCGGAATGCCGATTTCCCGGTTCAGCATCGTTTGATTCGTACTGGTCAGCTGCGTAACCGCGATAATATGCGGTTGCTTTAAGGAAGAATCGTTTTGAAGCGCGGTAAGCGCGCCTTCCTTAGCAGCCTTCATCATGGTAAGTCCGCCGGCCGCATGAACGTTGAACATATCGACGCCAAGCCGGGTCACGCTGTTTGCTCCGCCCTTGACGGTATTCGGAATATCGTGCATTTTCACATCCAAAAACACGGAGTAGCCCCGCTGCTTCAATTCGCGTATAAAATCCGGACCGGCCGCGTAAAAAAGCTGCATGCCCACCTTGATATAACAAGGGATGCCCTCCAAATCCCGGATCAGCTTTTGCGCCTGTCCGGCATCCGGAACATCAAGCGCCACCATCAGCCGTCCGGCGGCTTGTTCGAAAGAACTCAAGACGTTCTCCTCCTCAGACTTGCGGCTCCGAAGCGTGTGCTCCCGAGCCGCATTTGTTATCTCTTTTGTCGCTTGTACCATGCTTCGTGATCAAAAGCCGTTTTTTGAACTACCTCTTTCAATCAAGGTTCAAAAAACGGCTTTTCAGCACCGAGAAGGTTGCGTAAACCTGAAGAAGGAGGAGCGCAGTGTAGGAGAAGCCTACATGAGCACCGCACTTCGAAGGTGAACGCAAGATTCGATGCCGAATGATCTTCTTGACTATGCTTCGTGATCAAAAGCCGTTTTTTGAACTACCTTACAGTAGGGATGGCATGGCTTGGGATGAGAAGTTAATGGTCTGCAGCATCTCCAGCAGCGCGTGCACGGTGTCCAGCGAGGTCATGCAGAAGACGCCGTTCTCCACCGCTTCGCGGCGGATGCGGAAGCCGTCCCGCTGAGGTTCCTTCCCTTTGGTCAGCGTGTTGATGACGAAGTGCGCCTCCCCGCCCCGGATCAGGTCAAGGATGTTAGGCACTCCTTCCGTCAGCTTGTAGACCGTGCTTACGTGAATCCCGGCTTCGAGAAGCGCGGAAGCCGTGCCGTCCGTCGCGATGATTTTATAACCCAGGTTATAAAATCCTTTCAGAAGCTCGACCGCTTCTTCTTTATCCTTATCCGCTACGGTGGCGATGATCGCACCAGTCGAAGGAATTTTAATTCCCGCTCCGATCAGCCCTTTATACAGCGCTTTGGCGTACTGCGGATCACGGCCCATAACCTCGCCGGTCGACTTCATTTCCGGACCCAGCGTCGGTTCGACTCGGCGCAGCTTGGCGAAGGAAAAGACCGGCACTTTGACGGAAATCTGCTTGCTTTCCGGCCAGAGCCCCTCCTTGTAGCCCAAATCGCTCAGCTTGGTGCCGAGTATGCACCCCGTAGCCACGTTCGCCATCGGAATGTTTGTCACTTTGCTTAAGAAAGGAACGGTCCGCGAGGAACGCGGGTTGACCTCAATGACATACACTTCGTTTTTGTAGATGACGAACTGGATGTTGACGAGCCCGACCGTTTTCAGTTCCTTGGCGATTTTGACCGTGATGTCTACGATCTGTTCTTTCAGTTCGGCGGACAAATGCTGCGGCGGATATACGGCGATGGAGTCTCCGGAGTGTACCCCGGCGCGTTCGACATGCTCCATAATACCCGGAATCAACACTGTCTCGCCGTCGCAGATGGCATCCACCTCGACCTCTTTGCCAAGCATGTACCGGTCGATCAGCACCGGATGCTTCGGATTGATATTCACCGCTTGTTCCATATATCTCAACAATTCTTCGTCGGAGTAAACGATCTCCATCGCGCGTCCGCCAAGCACATAGGATGGACGCACCAGTACCGGATATCCGAGCGACTGGGCGGTACCCACGGCTTCGTCCACGGAAGTTACCGTGCTGCCTTTCGGCTGAGCGATGTGCAGTTTCGAGAGCAGCGCCTCGAATTTTTTGCGGTCCTCCGCTTCATCGATGCTCTCCAGGGAGGTTCCCAGGATGCGTACGCCTGCCGCCTGCAGCGGCGCCGCCAGATTGATGGCCGTTTGGCCGCCGAACTGGACGATAACGCCGATCGGTTTTTCTTCCTCGATGACATTCATGACGTCTTCGAAGAACAACGGTTCGAAGTACAACCGGTCCGAGGTATTGAAGTCGGTCGAAACCGTTTCCGGATTGTTGTTGATGATGACGGCCTCGTACCCCGCTTTTTGGATGGCCCAAACCGCGTGCACCGTGGAGTAGTCGAATTCGATCCCCTGCCCGATGCGGATCGGTCCCGATCCGAGTACAACGATCTTTTCTTTCCCGGTGCGAATCACTTCGTTTTCCGTTTCATAGGTCGAGTAGTAGTATGGCGTGGAAGCCTCAAACTCGGCGGCGCAGGTATCAACCATTTTGTAAACCGGACGCAACCCGTGTTCCTTGCGGAAGCTTGTGACTTCGGCTTCGGTCAAATGCGATCCGGAAGACTGGCCGATACCACGGAGCTCGGCGATGGCGCGGTCGGTAAATCCAAGCCGCTTAGCTTCGTACAGCGTTTCATAAGACAGCGTCATTTCCGAGGAAATATGCGCTTCGAACTGCACCAGACGTTCGATTTTATCCAGGAACCACCAGTCGATGCCGGTCAGATCATGAATCTCTTGAAGCTTGTAGCCGCGGCGGTACGCTTCTGCGATCAGGAACAGGCGCTCATCGTCCGCTTTGATCAGCCGTTCGTTCAGCGTGTCCGTGTCAAGCTTCTCCGCGTCTTTCAAATAGAGCCGATGCGTGCCGATCTCAAGGGAACGCACCGCTTTGTGGATCGACTCCTCGAACGTCCGCCCGATGGCCATTACTTCGCCGGTCGCTTTCATTTGAGTCCCTAGCTTGCGGTTGGCATGAACGAATTTATCAAACGGCCAGCGCGGAATTTTGCTGACAATATAGTCAAGCGTCGGTTCGAAGCAGGCGTAGGTTTGCCCCGTGACCGGGTTTACGATTTCATCCAAAGTATAACCAAGCGCGATTTTCGCCGCCATTTTGGCGATCGGGTAACCCGTCGCTTTGGAAGCGAGCGCCGATGAACGGCTGACCCGAGGGTTGACCTCGATGACATAATACTGGAAGCTTTGCGGATCCAGCGCGAACTGCACGTTGCAGCCGCCTTCGATGTTCAGCGCGCGGATGATTTTCAGCGATGCCGAACGCAGCATCTGATATTCTCGATCCGACAGCGTTTGGCTCGGCGCAACGACGATGCTGTCCCCGGTATGTACGCCCACCGGATCAAAGTTCTCCATGTTGCAGACAACGATACAGTTGTCGTTCGCATCGCGCATCACTTCGTATTCGATTTCCTTCAAGCCGGCGATCGATTTCTCAATCAGGCATTGGCCGATTGGGCTGTAGCGGATGCCGGAAGCAACCGTCTCGCGAAGCTCTTCTTCCGTGGCGCAAATTCCGCCGCCGGTGCCGCCAAGCGTATAAGCCGGGCGCACGATGACCGGGTAGCCGATTTCTTCCGCGAACTTAAGCGCTTCTTCCACCGTAGTGATGATCGTGCTCTCAGGTACCGGCTGTTCAAGCTCACGCATCAGCTCCCGGAACAAATCCCGGTCTTCCGCTTTTTCGATGGAGCTCAACTGGGTACCGAGCAGTTTCACGTTTTCACGCTCAAGCACACCCGCCCGGGCAAGCTCCACCGCCATGTTAAGGCCGGTTTGGCCGCCAAGGGTCGGCAGGAGTCCATCGGGACGTTCCTGACGGATGATCTGCGTCACGAATTCCAGCGTGATCGGCTCGATATATACCTTATCTGCCATATTTGTATCGGTCATGATCGTCGCGGGATTGCTGTTAATCAGCACGACTTCGACGCCTTCTTCCTTCAAGGCTTGGCAGGCCTGCGTTCCGGCGTAATCGAATTCGGCCGCCTGACCGATCACGATCGGACCGGAACCGATGACGAGAATTTTCTTGAGGTCTTTATTGATCGGCATGGGTTACAGATCTCCTTTCGCGATGATCAGCAGCTCCGCTTGGCGAGGCTTCTGCGGATGCTGACGTTTGTGCTCCCGGATCATATCGATGAAACGGTCGAACAGATAACCGTTATCGTAAGGACCCGGAGCGGCTTCCGGATGATACTGCACCGAAAAAGCCGGGTATTTCGTATGCTTCAAGCCTTCGATCGTCTTGTCGTTATTATTGATGTGCGTCACTTCCAGATCTGTTCCGGCAATCGAGGATTCCGTTACCGTGTAGCCGTGGTTCTGGGAAGTAATGTAGCAGCGCCCGGATTCCAGCTCTTTCACCGGGTGGTTGCCGCCGCGATGTCCGAATTTCAGCTTCTCGGTATCCGCGCCGCAGGCCAGCGCAAACAGCTGATGCCCCAGGCAAATGCCGAAGATCGGATATTCGCCGAGAAGCTCGGAAATCATCTTGGCCGCGTAAGGAACATCCTTCGGGTCCCCAGGGCCGTTAGTCAGCTGAATTCCGTCGGGATGCAGGCGGCGGATTTCCTCGGCCGTTGTGTCATGCGGGACGATAACCACGTCGCAGTCCCGTTTGTTCAGTTCGCGCAAAATTCCGCTCTTGGCGCCGAAATCCACGAGCACGATCCGCTCCTTGGAACCCGGGCTGCTGTATATGTGCCGGGTGGAGGTTCGTGCCACCTGATTGCGCAGCTCTTCGATGCTGGTAGCCAGCATCATCTCTTTAAGCTCCTCCACGGATTTCGAAGAGGTGGTCAAAATTCCTTTCATCGTGCCGTGATGACGGATGATCCGTGTCAGCATACGCGTATCGATATCGGTGATCCCCGGAATCCCGTATTCCTTCAAAAGATCGCCCAGGTTGTATTGCGCCCGCCAGTTGCTCGGGGTAGGCTCGTAGCGCCGCACGATAAATCCGTGAATCGAAGGGGTGATCGATTCGAAATCATCGCGCGAGATGCCGTAGTTCCCGATCAGCGGATAAGTCATCGTAACGATCTGTCCGCAGTACGAAGGGTCGGAAATGACCTCTTGATATCCCGTAATACCCGTATTAAAAACGACCTCGCCCGTTTTGTCGACTTCAGCCCCGAAAGATTTTCCGGTAAACAGCGTGCCGTCTTCCAACAACAATCTTGCCTGCATCCTCTAGCACTCCTTTGCGCTTAACTTTTCCATTTATTGCAATCTCTATAAACGCTTTTTCTTTGCTAAACCGGGCTATTTCTCGCTCCAAACCACTTTTCCGTCCACGATCGTGGTAACGGGCCAACCCTTCAGCTTCCATCCGGCAAAAGGCGTATTCCGCCCCTTGGATGCAAATGTCTCGGGATCCACCACCCGTTCCTCGCTCAAATCGACGATCGTCAGATCGGCAGGGGCTCCAGGCTTAATGCTTCCGGCGTTCAGTCCGAACACGCGGGCCGGATCGGCGGTCATTCTCTGCACCAGCATCGCGAGACTCCAGCGTCCTTCGGCAACAAACTTCGTGTACAGCAGCGGAAACGCCGTCTCGAACCCGACGATGCCAAACGGAGCCATCTGCATGCCCTTCGCTTTTTCCTCTGCGCTGTGCGGAGCATGGTCGGTTACGATCATGTCCAGCGTTCCATCCTCCAGCGCAGCGATGCAAGCCTCAACATCCCGCTTGGATCTAAGCGGAGGATTCATTTTCCAATTGGCGTCCAGTCCCGGAATATCATCATCCGTTAAAAGAAGGTGATGCGGGCAAACCTCGGCGGTCACGCTGATACCGACTTCCTTGGCCTGGCGGATCAACCGGATCGACTGTTCCGTACTGACATGGCACACATGGTAATGTACGCCCGTCGCTTCAGCAAGCAAAATATCGCGTCCGACATGGATTGCCTCCGACTCGTTCGGAATGCCTTTCAGCCCGTGTTTTCTGGCAAATTCGCCCTCGGCCACCGGCGCTCCCACCACAAGCGAGTTGTCTTCGCAATGCGCGACGACCGGCATTTCCAAGGCGGCTGCCCGGCTCATGGCATCTTTCATCATTTGCGCGTTTTGCACGCCAACCCCGTCGTCTGTAAATCCGACCGCACCGGCTTCTTTCAGAGCCGCAAAATCCGTAAGCTCCTGGCCCTGCTCGTTTTTCGTGATTGCCGCATATGGGAGGACATGAATCATCCCAAGCGCATCGGCTTTTCCCCGAACCCATTTTACCGTTTCCGGATTATCGGTCACCGGTTTTGTATTCGGCATGCAAGCGATGGTCGTATATCCGCCTTTGGCAGCCGATCTTGAGCCCGTTTCAATCGTTTCCTTATGCTCAAACCCCGGCTCGCGAAGATGAACATGCATATCGATAAATCCCGGTGCAACCAGTTTGCCGCCGGCGTCTATGGTCTGCCATTCCGGTGCGGAGCCGGTCGCAGCCTGCTCCTCTTCGGCTTTTTCTATCTTCTCGATTAGCCCGTCTTTGACGCTGATATGAGAAAGCTGCAAATCCCCGTTTTCGTTCAGGACAGCTGCATTTAGAATCCTAAGTCGCATGGTATCGATCATCCTCCGGTCATGTTCTAAGGTTTATTTCAAGGCTCTCTCCATCACGGCCATCCGAATCGGCACCCCGTTTTCCATTTGCTTGAAAATGCGCGATTGCGGATGCTCTACGACGGCGTCGTCGATTTCCACGTTCCGGTTTACCGGGGCCGGATGCATGATGATCACATGCGGAGCCAATTTGTCGGCTCTCTCCTCCGTTAATCCGTAGTGCAAGCGGTACTCTTCGGCGGACTTGAAAATCCCGTCCGTATGACGCTCAAGCTGCACGCGCAGCATCATGACCACGTCGGAGCAAAGCGCTTCGTCCATCGGCACGTAAGGGGCCACAGCCGCAAGCTCCGGCGCCTGCATATTTTCCGGCGCGCACAGCTTCACGTCGGCGCCGAATTTTTGCAGTGCCCATAAATTGGAGCGGGCCACCCGACTGTGTTTAATGTCTCCGATGATCGAAACCTTGAGTCCCTTCAGTTCGCCGAAATGGCGTTTCATCGTATACAGATCAAGCAGCGCTTGAGTTGGATGTTCATTGTTGCCGTCTCCCGCGTTGATCAGCGGCACGGAGATTTTGGGTGCGATCTCTTCGAGCATCCCAACCGGTTTCAGGCGAATTACTCCTGCTTCGATGCCCATCGATTCCAAGGTCCGCACCGTGTCATAAATCGATTCACCCTTCTCCACGCTGGAGACCGCGGCGGCAAAATTGAGCACCTGCGCGCCAAGCCGTTTTTCCGCCATTTCAAAAGAAAAGCGGGTCCGCGTGCTGTTCTCGAAAAACATGTTCGATACGAACCGGTCCTGCAGCACCGGAACTACCTTTTCAGAGCTCGAATCCCAATAAGCCGCACGGTCAAGAATCGAGGAGATTTCGGAGGCGCTCAAGTTTTTAAGCCCGAGCAAGCTGCGTTCCTTCACAACGGATGCCGTCATTGCCATCTCAGTTCGCCTCCCGGTGGTGCAGGATGCGGACGAGGTCTGTCCCGTCATATTCCTGAAGAAGCACTTCGATTTCTTCCGTTTTGGACGTTGGCACGTTTTTGCCGATATAATCGGCGCGAATCGGCAGCTCCCGGTGGCCGCGGTCGGCAAGAACCGCAAGCTGAATCGATTCAGGCCGCCCGCAATCCATGATCGCGTCCATGGCCGCCCGAATCGTGCGTCCGGTGTATAACACATCGTCGAACAGAATGATTTTTTTGCCTTGAATCGATACAGGGAATGAAGCTCTCTCCATGACTTGATCCGATTCCTCGCGGTCATCGCGGTAGAAGGTTACGTCAAGCTCTCCCCAGGGAATCACGGTTCCCTCGATCTCCTCCAATCGCTCTGCCAGCCGTTTGGCCAGGAATACGCCTCGAGTTTTGATCCCCGCAAGCACGCAGCCCTCGATCCCTTTGTTTCTCTCCAAAATTTCATGCGCAATTCTTGTAAGTGCCCGCCGAATCGCCGTCTCATCCATAATGACATGACTTTCGATGCTCAACATTCTGGCCTCCTTAAGGACATGGATTTCCACCTTCGTACCGTGATTGGCGCGTAAAAAAACTCCTTGCCGGATTCAGGCAAGGAGTCTCTAGTCACAGTGAATAACCATGACTGTCACTTGGGGCCGGAAGAAAACCGCGGTTTTCCCCTAAATCCCCATTCACGTTACCTTGCCAGCCTCACAGGACTGAATTAAAGGTGCTATTGATTTACATGAATTATGACAGAAGGAGGTTAGCCTGTCAAGACAATACGCCTGAAAATCATCGGCAGCCAAAACAAGGGTGGATAAACGCTGTCCCGCCGGGGTTGCTTATGAAATGATAATAGCCTTAAATAATTATACATTTCAGTTTATATTTATTCAACCATGTTTTTATCGATACTCTTTATTTAACCGAATAAAAGTCGTTCTTTATTCATCTTATTAATATTCAAAGTCCAAATGAACATCATTCATGCTGCATACCGATCGACAAAATGGAAGATCGATGGAAGGTATCAATCTAAACTATCCGTACGGCCTGCCGCTTTCGGGGCAAGATTAAGGAATCGGAAAATCAAAAAAGGCGAAGCAGGATATCCCTGCTTCGCCTTTTTCATAACCAATGAAATCTTTTGTTAAAATACAAACTTCAAATCGCCCAGCCGGCGTTTGATTTCCGCAATAACACGGCGCTCTTCTTCTTCTCCGTCAGCGGTAAATGTCACCGAGAAGCGGATAAAATGTCCAGCGTCGTCCCACGGTACGGTAGAGATCAATTTCTCGCGGATCAGGAATTGCGAAAAGTCCTCCGCCGTCGCAAACGCAGGCCCGCCTTCAACGGCCTTAGGCGCTTCTACGTACAGATAGAACGAACCCTTCGGCTTTTTGGCTTTGAATCCAAGTTCGTTTAAGGCGTCAACCAGCAAATTGTGGCGGCGCGAATATTTCAAAGCAATTTTATCCGTGATTTCGGGATGGGCCAATCCGTAAGCCGCTGCTTTTTGAATCGCGATAAACTGCCCGGAATCGTTGTTATCCTTCACATCGCTGAACGCTTTGACAACAAGCGGGTTCCCTACGACAAATCCGATTCTCCAGCCGGTCATATTGTAAGACTTGGACAAAGAATGAAGCTCCACGCCTACATCCTTTGCGCCCGGTACGGACAAAAAGCTGAACGGCTTTTCTCCGTCATACATCAAGCCGGCATACGGGGCGTCATGCACTACAATTACATGATATTTTTTAGCCCAAGCGACCACCTCGGAGAAAAACTCCTTGGTTGCGGTTGCTCCGGTCGGGTTATTCGGATAATTCAAATAAATCAGTTTGGCTTTGCGCGCTACTTCTTCCGGAATCGCGTTAAGATCCGGCAGAAAATTGCGATCCTCCGTCAATTGAACCGTATGCACTTCGCCGCCGAGATATTTCGTATGCGTTCCCATGATCGGATACCCCGGCACGGTCATGATCGTGATGTCTCCAGGGTTGATAAAGCACGATGGCAGCATGGCCAGCGCAGGCTTCGAACCGATGGAGTGCACGATCTCCGTTACAGGATCAATGCCGTCCACGCCGAACACGTCGCGCATATAAACAGCCGCCGCTTCTTTGAAATCGGGGATCCCGTTATCGGCATAACCGCGATTTTCCCGTTTCGCCGCTTCCTCGGCCAGTTTGGCTACAATGCCGGTATCGGCCATGTCGTCGGGTTCGCCGACGCCCATATCGATCAGTTCAATGTCGGGAAAATCCATTTTGGCCGCCGCTTTGGCGCGTTTGATTTTTTCAAATTTATAAATGTTGGTATCTTTACCGTAGTTGGCTCCGCCGATGCGTTCCGCGAATTGCTGCTGAATGTAGGTTTCTTGTTCATTGACTAAACTCATAAACCATCCATCTCCTTCATTAAATCTACCTTCTTAATAGTGCGGGAAGACGAGCTAATAGAGAATGGACTAATTACCGGATCGTTTGTACTTTTTGAACATGTCCGAAGTCGGTAATCCCATATAACCACTAGCAGGTCAACGATTTCTTAATGACAGAAGCACATGTTCCATATCTTCCGGGATCGGAGCGGAAAACTCAAGATAGCGCCCGTCCCCGGGATGAATAAATCCCAGTACGGCGGCATGCAGCGCCTGCCCGTCCATTTTGACGCCTTTGCTGCGGCCGTAGAGCGGGTCCCCGACCAACGGATGACCGATGAATTTCATATGAACGCGAATCTGATGCGTACGTCCGGTTTCCAGCTTCAGCTCGAGCAGCGTATAATCGCCAAACCGTTCGACCACCTGAAAATGGGTCACCGCGTGTTTGCTGTTGCGCTCCACAACCGTATACATTTTTCGGTCGTGTGGATCCCTGCCGATCGGAGCGTCCACGGTTCCCTGGTCATGGCTGACGTTGCCGTGGACGAGCGCAAAATATTTGCGCGTCACGGAATGCTCCTTAAGCTGCGCCGCCAGCGAGGCATGCGCTTTATCGTTTTTTGCCGCCATAATTAGCCCCGACGTGTCCTTGTCGATGCGGTGAACGATGCCGGGCCGCAGCTCGCCGTTGATGCCGGATAAATCCTTGCAATGGAACATCAGCGCATTGACTAGGGTACCGCCCGAATGTCCCGGAGCGGGGTGAACAACCATACCGCGGGGCTTATTGACAACAATGACATCCCCGTCCTCGAAATAAACGTCGAGCGGGATGTCCTCGGGCACAATTTCTGCGGACGCCGGCTCAGGAATCATCAGTGAGATTCTGTCGCCTTCAGCCACTTTGTAATTTGCTTTGACGGGCACTCCATTCACCTTCACATGCCCTTCTTCGATCCACAGCTGGATTTGACTCCGTGATACATCGTCGCCGAGCTGCTCTTTTACGTATTTATCAATCCGACTCTTGGCGGATTCCGCTTCTGCTGCCCAATCGAAGCTTTCATCCTCGGAATCGGTGATGAACCTGTCCAAATTCATATCTTCTCCTCATGTTCTTGCCCTGGTTGAGCCGAGCGTTTCTCACGGCGAATTTCCAAAAGCGAGTCAAAGATAATCAGCGCAACGCCAACGACAATGCTCGAATCGGCTGCGTTAAAAATCGGGAACGTATACGACCCGAAGTTAAGCTGCAAAAAATCAACGACTTCGCCGCTCACCGCCCGATCCAAAAAGTTGCCGACGGCCCCGCCCAAAACAAGCGAAAGCGCCACAGGCAGAAGTTTGTTCGGCCGGCGACTTACTCTGAGCAAATACCATATGATTCCCGCCACAACCAGCGTCGTAACGACGATAAAAAACCAGCGCTGGTCCTGCAAAATCCCGAATGCCGCACCGCGGTTGCGGGAAGAAGTAATCAGGAAAAAGTTGCCGATCACCGGAATTTGCTCCCCGATCGTCAGACCGGTTGCGATCAGGTACTTGGTTCCTTGGTCAATGAGAAAAACAATCAATGCAATCAGAAAATATACCACGCGGCAAGTCACCTCATCTTTGATTGCCCGCCGCCGCAATAACGGCAGGATTATCCACTTGTAAGCCTTGTATATTGTAGCACAGCCGCAATTCGCCCGTCCATGCACGAAAGGATTTTCCTTAGGTATTTCGGCTTGTTTTTGCGTAAAATACCGCTAAGAGAAGCCGATAAAGCCAAGGCTATGTCATTGAAAGGAGTACCCCAAATGTCGCACTTGACGAATAAGCAACTAAATCATCTGAAATCCAGTCTGGAAGAGGCCCGCAGCTCCTTGGAACGCAGTCTTGACCAAAACGATCACTACGGCATGGAAGGTTCGGTTCGCGACAACACCAGCGAGCTCAGCACCATCGACAACCATCCGGCCGACATCGGGTCGGAGGTGTATGAGCGGGGCAAGGACCTGGCACTGATCGAGCATGACGAACTGCAACTGACCCGCATCGAGAGCGCTCTCCGGCGAATGGCCGACGGCAGCTACGGCTATTGCGACGTTTGCGGAAAGGCGATTCGCTATGAGCGCCTTAAAGCTGTACCCGAGACAGCCTATTGTGTCAAGCACAGCCCGCAGCAATTCGTCTCGGCAAAACGTCCTATCGAGGAGCTTTTCCTGGATCCTCCATTTGGGCGGACAAGTCTCGACGAACATGAAGACCAGAACGGTTTTGACGGCGAGGACGCGTGGCAAATCGTGGAGAGCTACGGCACGTCCAACACTCCGGCATTCGCCGAGGATTCGGAAGTCGACGACTATAATGACATGGAGATCGAGGCCGCAAGCGAGCTCGACGGGTTTGTCGAACCGTACGAAAGCTTCGTGGCTACAGACATCTACGGCGAGAGTCAAAACGCGTTCTTTTTCCGCAATGGACAATACCGCAAGCATATGAGCGCAACCGAGCATCTGGAAAGCGAAGATTCGCTCGGCACCGGGCCTAATACGTATTAAGCTCAAGCTGCCGCTGAACGATCCGCACAATGTCGGCAATATAATCACCGATGATCGGCAGATTCAGTGCGCCAAGTACCTGAAGCACATAGATAATCGTCGCCGCGAAAAAAGTAAAGCCGATTGCGATGCCGACCCCTCTGGCGGTACCCGAAAGGATATTCAGCCAAATCAGGCGCCAGGGCCGGTTTAAAAGTTCGGTGTACTCCGCAATCCTTGATTTTTCCAGCTGCCTTGTCCAGTTCAGGGTGAGACGGTACAAAGCGTTCATTTGCTCTTCCGGCGTTTTCGGAAATTCCTCCCCCGGCGGTTCAGCAGCCGTTTTGCGACGAGTCATAAATATAGGCACCCCAATCCGATCATGTAATTTCAAAAATACAAACGAGCCCGGCCTTCCTTTTTTGAAAAAGGAAAGGCCCAAGCTCGTTCGTTATCGGTTGCTTCTATTATGGCCTTCCGGCCTTTTCTCCATTCAACCTCTCAATTCGCGCTCTGCAAGATTCAAATCACGCTTCGATATAAACGCCGATTTGCTTGCTGCCGAGGTCTACGTTCTCTACCTGTCCCTCCGGTTTTCCGAAAGCGACATCGGTAATCAATACGTTCTCCCGAAGAACATGTTCAAACGCCGTGATCGCAGCTTGGAGTTCATCATCGACGTCAAGCGTAAGATGAACCCGCTTTTCGATCGGCAGATCGAGCTTCTTACGGGTATCCTGCACCGCCCGGACCACTTCGCGAACCCAGCCTTCCTGTTCAAGCTCCGGCGTGATGTCCGTGTTCAACGCGACGGTCAAGCCGTAACCCGATGCCGAAGCGAAGCCCGGCTTCGCTTGCTTTTCGATCAGCAGTTCGTCTGCGGTGACCGAGAGCTCTTCGCCCTCCGGCGAAGTCACGTTCAACACGCCGCTCTCCACGATCGACCGCGTATTTTCCGCAGCCAGGTTTTTCAGGTAACCCTGCAGGAAACCGACGTTTTTGCCGTATTTCTTCCCGGCTACCTTCAGGTTCAGCTTCAGCGTGAAATCTACGAAGCCGCTGTCGCTGGTTTCGATATCGATCACTTTGACGTTGATTTCGTCCTTGATGATCTCCTCATATTCCGCCACCGCGAAATCACGGTCCATCGATACGATCAGGCTGGATAACGGCTGCCGCGTTTTGATCCCCGTTTCGTTGCGGACGTTGCGGGCCAGTTCGACGATTTGGCGCGCGCTTTCCATGTCTTCTTCCAAAGCAGGATCGATTAAGGCTTCATCCGCTTTCGGGTAATCGGCAAAATGAACGCTTTCCCCGCCGCCGAGATTGGTGAAAATATCTTCGGCCACCAGCGGCGCAAACGGAGCAATCAGTTGGGACAAGGTCAGCAGAACACCGGTCAATGTTTGGTAGGCAGACAGTTTGTCTTCGCCAAGGCCGCTGCCCCAGAAGCGGTCGCGCGAGCGGCGGATGTACCAGTTGCTGAGCTCGTCGATAAAGCTTTCGATCGCTTGGGAAGAATTAACGAAGTCGTTTACGGCCAGGCCTTTATCGACGGTGAGAATCAGGCTGTTCAGCCGTGAGAGAATCCAGCGGTCCAGCTTGCTGCCGGACGGACGGAAAAGATGCTCCTCCGGCTTGTAGCCGTCAATACCGGCATACAGCGTCAGAAACGCATGCGTATTCACGAGCGTATCCACTACTTTGGATTTCGCTTCGGCCACAATGCCTTTGGAGAACCGTTTGCTGTTCCAAGGCGCGCTGTCCGACAGCAGAGCCCATCGGAACGCGTCCGTGCCGAATTCATTGATGATTTCCCATGGGTCAATGACATTGCCTTTGGATTTGGACATCTTCTGCCCGTTTTCATCCAGCACATGTCCCGTTGCGATAACCGCTTTGTAAGGAGCTTTCCCTTTGAACAGCGTGGACACCGCCAAGAGGCTAT
Organism: Paenibacillus terrisolis; assembly: GCF_056171975.1. Classification (NCBI taxonomy): domain Bacteria; kingdom Bacillati; phylum Bacillota; class Bacilli; order Caryophanales; family Paenibacillaceae; genus Paenibacillus; species Paenibacillus terrisolis. Next base: position 152,291 of record NZ_JBKFGG010000003.1, read on the forward strand.
AGAACCAGCCGCGCGTTTGGTCGATGCCCTCGCAAATCATATCCGCCGGGAACTGCTCTTCGAAGGTTTGTTCGTTTTCAAACGGATAATGGTGCTGCGCAAAAGGCATCGAGCCGCTGTCAAACCATACGTCGATCACTTCGCTCGTCCGCTCCATAACCCCGCCCTCGCAGTGCGGGCACTTCACTTTGACTTCGTCTACATACGGCTTGTGCAGTTCCAAATCCTCGCTAACGTGACCCACCGCGTGAGCGCGAAGGTCCGCCAAGCTGTGAGGCGCATATTGTCCGCCGCAGTCCGGGCACACCCAAACGTTAAGCGGCGTTCCCCAGTAGCGGTTGCGGCTGATGTTCCAGTCCACCAGCTCTTCGAGGAATTTGCCGAAGCGGCCTTCGCGAACATGCCCCGGATACCATTCCACGGTGTTGTTGTTGGCAATCAGCTGATCCTTGACCGCCGTCGTTTCGATGAACCAGCTTTCCATCGCGTAGTAGAGCAGCGGCGATTTGCAGCGCCAGCAGAATGGGTAGCTGTGCTCGTATTTTTCTTTGCTGTAAAGGAGCCCTTTCTCCGACAGCGTTTTGACGATATCCAGATCGCAATCCTTCACGAAACGTCCGGCAAAATCGCTGACGGCATCCGTGTATCGGCCTTGACCGTTTACCACGCTGACAAAGCTGATGCCGTTTTCGCGGCATACGCGATAGTCGTCTTCACCGTGAGCCGGGGCCATGTGAACGATCCCCGTACCGCTGGCGTCCGTCACGAAGGAAGCGCCTACGATCACATTGATTTTCTCGGCTTGGATATAGCCAAACGGCGGCGTATAGGTTTTGCCGACGAATTCGGAGCCTTTATGGATCGACTCCACGGTATAATCGCCTTTCATGACCTTCTCGACCAGGTTTTTGGCTACGATATACACGCCGTCTTCCTGTTTCACTTTGGCGTACTCCATGTCCGGGTTTACGGCAAGCGCTACGTGAGCAGGCAGCGTCCAAGGCGTCGTGGTCCAGGCCAGCACATACTCGCCGGTATCATGCAGCTTGAATTTCGCGGTCGCGCTGAGATCCTTCACGTCCTCGTAGCCCTGAGCCACTTCATGAGAGCTCAGAGAGGTTTGGCAGCAAGGGCAATACGGGCTGACGCGGTGCCCGCGGTACAGCAGCCCCTTGTCATGAATCGTGGCTAAAATGTTCCACACGCTTTCGATGTAAGTGTTGTTGAGCGTAATATACGGATCGTCGAGATCGGTCCAGTATGCGATCGCTTCGGTGAATTCCCGCCACTGCTTTTCGTAGCCGAACACACTGTCTTTGCATTTCTTGACGAATTCCTCGATGCCGTATTTTTCAATATCCTGTTTTCCGGAGATACCAAGCTCTTTCTCCACGCCCAGCTCAACCGGCAATCCGTGCGTATCCCAGCCGGCCTTGCGAACGACGCGATATCCCTTCATCGTCTGATAGCGGCCGACAAAATCTTTGATAACCCGGCCCAAAACGTGCCCGATATGAGGAAGTCCATTTGCCGTAGGCGGCCCTTCGTAAAATACGTAGTTGGGACGGCCCTCCCGGTTTTCGATACTGCGCTTGAACGTATTTTCCCGATCCCACTTCTCCAAAATGCGCAGGTCGCGTGTACGCGCATGTTCTTTGACATCCACTTTTTTCATGGTTTTCAATGACTTCCTTTCGTTTAGCTAAAATAAAAAAAGCCCCGCCCCCAAAAGGGACGAGACTTGGCTCGCGCTACCACCCTTGTTCCATGACTCTGCACATATAAACAACCATGCAGCGAAGTCATGACAACTCCATCCCATACGCTTCATATGGGGCCGGAATAACGGCCGACAGCCGGCAAAACTTACAATTCCCTCGGGCAGCAGACTTTCGCAAGTCCGGCTTCCTTCGGAAAATTCAGTTTGGCTTCTCCGGGAGGATATTCCGACTGCAGCTTGAACATTGGCTTTCAGCATTTCGCCAACTCTCTGAGGATCAACCACGCAGCGTACTGGTTCCCATCATCAAATCACTATGCAAAATATTCAACTCTTCGATATGTTATTATTTATAACTTATCCGTACGCCACATGTCAACCTTGGCGGACGCCCAGCTTAGTACATCTCTTTGGCTTCGCGGTCATGCTCGTACAAACGATCGCGATCCCGGTCACGATCGCGGTCTCTTTCACGATCCCGGTCACGATCCTCTAAGGTTTCCCAGCTATCGCTGCTTAACAAGTCCAGTTGCGCTTCAACCAGCGTGCGGAAGCGGGCGCGGTAAATGGAAGCCTGCTTCTTGAGCTCTTCCACTTCCATGGCGATCTTGCGCGATTTGGACAACGACTCGTTGACGATCCGGTCGGCGTTTTTTTCCGCTTCCTTCACGATCAGCTGCGCTTCTTTCTTCGCATTGTTTTTCACTTCGTCGGCGGCTTCTTGAGCCACGATGATCGTCTTGCTTAATGTTTCTTCAATATTAGCAAAATGATCCAGCTTATCCTGCAAAGCGATCAATTGGTTGTGCAGCTCTTTGTTTTCCCGAATCACGATTTCATAATCTTTGATTACCTGATCGAGAAATTCGTTAACTTCGTCTTCATCGTAACCACGAATACGTCTAGAGAATTCCTTGTTATGTATGTCCAGCGGCGTTAATGGCATGATCCGCACCTCCTGTGAATTTGGCAACTCCCGCAAGAAAAGCAGTGTCACATTTTCATTTTCAACGATTTTCAACGTTTCATTCATGAACATATTTCGATCTATAATTTCGACAATAATCCACGAACTCCTGCAAAGAGTTCAGATAAATTTGCCGATTTTGACACGGTATCTTCCTTTTTTCGTCAAACCGTCCATCTCAAGCACTTTGAACCGTCCGAAGCCTTGCAGCGCAACGACATCTCCGGCCTTTAACGGCTTGGAGGGATCCTCCTCCGTTTTCCAGTTGACGCGGCAGCGGCCGGCTTTGATCGGAATCAGCACCTTGCTGCGGCTTAAACGGAACACATCGCTGACGATGCCGTCGAGCCGCAGGGAAGCAACCGTCAAGTCATGAGGCTCCAGCTCTTTTTCCGCAGTTTGCAGTTCGCCGATTTCCAGCAGTTCCGTCATAATGCCAACCCGGTGCACTTGACGAAGATTTGTATCGAGAAACGGGGCGATATCTTCTGCCACCACCACGTGGCATCCGTCCTCCCGGACATGAATATCCCCGATTTTGTCGCGTTTAAGCCCCAGTCCCAAAATCGCGCCCAGATAATCCCCATGCTGCAGCTCGATAAATTTCTGATCTCCGGACGTAATGCTGAGTACCTTTAGTCCCAACGGTTCTTGAGCCAAATCCCGATAATCGGGAGCAATAATGGCCCGTTTCCGTTCAGCCCCGTCAAATCCCCCGTCGAGCCTGACGGCCACATCGGGATGGCGGTTGGCTAAAGACTCCAATATATAGCACTGCCGCGGATCCAGGAAGTCGCTTCGCTTGACTTCATGATAATCCCCGGCATTGACAACCCACTCTGACGCCCGATCTACGAACGGGCGCTCTTCCGGCTTGAAATGGTCGTAAATATCTTCTCGCATCTCGCTCACGCTACCCAAAAATGTACAGAACGATGCCTTTTAAGCCAATGGATGCGAGCCAAAGCGTTACCAACGCTACGATTGGCGAAAAGTCCATCATTCCCAGTGGCGGGACGAATCTGCGAAAAGGAGCCAAAAACGGCTCTACCAGCTTGCCGAGCAGTTGACCGATAAAGCTCTCCCGTACGTTCGGAACCCAAGACATGAAAATATAAATAATAATCATGTACTGATAAATCGTGTAAAGCAAGTCAATGAAGTTGATTATTGCATATTCCAAGCTGACTTCACCTCATTCTGTTGTAATCTAGATCCTCCGTCAGGATCTCCGTGATAGAGCCTTGAATTTCCACCGTATCCGGCGTGCACAAGAAAATATTGCCTCCGATTTTGGAAATACTGCCGCTAAGCGCATAAATCGTTCCGCTCAGAAAATCGATGATTCGCATGGCCTGATCATTACGCACCCGCTGCAAATTCACGACAACCGACCGGTGAGAGCGCAGATGATCGGCAATTTCCTGGGCCTCATCATACGAGCGTGGTTCGTAAAGGATCACCTTCACGTTTTTTTGGGAATGAATGCTCACCACATTATTTCCCTTCTGATTTCTACGCGGCTCGAAGCTTGGGGTTTCAAGTTCCGGCTGTTCATGTTCTGACACCCCTTCGCGCTCTACGATTTCCTCTTCTTCCTGCAGCCCTAGAAAGCCCATGAACCGGTTCATTACTCCCATTACGTCTCTTCCCCTTTCCCCACTAAAAGAGTACCAAGGCGCACCCATGTCGCCCCTTCTTCAATCGCCACTTCAAAATCTCCCGACATGCCCATCGATAATTCGGTCAGCGGTTCTTTGGTCAAGCCTTGCTCATTCAGCTTGTCCCGAAGCTCCCGCAGTTCGCGAAAAACCGGTCTGGTCAGCTCCGGATCGTCTTCGATCGGCGCCATCGTCATGAGCCCGATGATTTTCACCCGGGTAAGTCCGGCCGCCTCTCTGAGAAAATCCGCCGCCGCGTCCGGTTCAAGCCCCTGCTTGGAAGATTCGCCGGAAACGTTAATCTGCAAAAATGCCTGGATCGTAACATCCTCTGCGATAGCCCGCTTCTCCAACTCATTGGCAAGAGAAATCCGATCCAGCGAGTGAATATATTGAAATTTTCCAATGATGTCTTTGACTTTATTACTCTGCAAATGGCCGATAAAATGCCAAGTGCCGCGTCCGTCCAACGCTTCCCATTTCGGCAGCGCCACTTGCGGCCGATTCTCGCCGATATGTTCGATCCCTTCATCCAGGACTTTGCCTGTCATCCCGGCCGAAACATATTTGGTTACGGCTACGACATGAACGTCCTCACGTCTCCGTCCGCTGCGCTCGCAAGCTGCCTCAATGAGGCGTTCCACTAGTTCTATCCGTTCTTTAAGCGACAAAGAAAGGATCACCTCTCTTTCAAACCAATCCAGCTGGCCATCCTTCCCGTAACCCCGCCCTGCTTGCGGTAAGAGAAAAAATATTCCGGATGGCAGCTTGTACACCACGTTGTACATTCGATATGAGTCGGCAATATTCCTGCTTTTATCATAATGATTCGATTCATTTCTTTCAAGTTCAGCATCATCCTATCCGCGTGGATAGAAGGCGAAGCGATCCGACCTTCATCCTCTTTCGCCCCGACCGCCTCAAGCGACTCGCGAACCCGTCCCATGACCGTTTCATCCACTTCGTAACAGCATTCCCCGATGCTCGGGCCAATAGCCGCCAGCATATCGTCCGGATTACTACCGTATTCCTCCCGCATCGCTTCGATGATCCGCCCGGCAATTCGCTGAACGGTTCCCTTCCACCCGGCGTGCGCGAGCCCGACAACCTTTCGGACAGGATCAAAAAAGTAAAGCGGCACGCAATCCGCATAAAAAGAGGTAAGCAGAACGCCCGGCACATTGGTGACCAGGCCGTCCGTCTCCTGAAAGGCGCTGCTCCGGTCCAGATAACCTTTGCCACGGTCTTCGGCTCCAATGATAGCGATTTTTTTACCGTGCACCTGCTCCCCACAGGTCCAAGCCGCGGGCGCAAACCCAAGCTCCCCAGCAAGGCGGTTCCGGTTCTCGAGCACCAGTGCCGGGTCATCGCCGACATGAAAGGCAAGATTCAAGCTATCGTAAGGAGGAAGAGAGACGCCCCCGCCTCTCCCGGTAAACCCTGCGCTAACCTCCGGAAACCGGCGGTTCCACGCTTCAAGCTCAAAACGTTCCGGCTGCTCCATAGGATTCCTAATAAATGGCTCCATCATCCATTCCTCCGTTATAATTGGCAAGTCTACTTCCAGTGTACCATAACGGCGGACACTCGCGTTTGTCTCCAGCTTTTAATTTCGGCGTTCGGCTCGCCCATCCCGGTCGATATACACTGTCGTTTCATACTGCGGCTGTACTCGTGTTTCCCGCAGTTCATCCATTTTGACCAGGACAACGTCAGAACCGATCTTCACAATATTTTTCCACGGGATGATCAGATCGCTTCCACCGCCAAACAACCCCATAAACTTTGTATTTACGGGAACAACAATCGCCTCGATTATCCCCTGGCGCAAATCAAGTTCAAGATCGCTGATATGCCCCAGCCGCTTCCCGTCCACTACATTGATAACATCCTTCGTTTGGAAATCGGATATTTTCATACTGGCCCTCACCACATTATCCATGATATAACGCCCCCATCCGGCAAAATCCAATCATCATGCATTGCACAAATTAAACCCAAAGCCATTTTCCGCCGCTCACCCCTATATATATGTTTCATGTCTAAAAAAATTAAGCAAAAGAAAATCGGCTCAACTTGAGGCTCAACCTGGAAAGCAGCACTTGCCGTTTGATCGACGAGTAAACGAAGTTTTTGAGGGTTAACGAACTACTAGGGGGGCTTAGCCTTATTCACGCTCAAAGCAGCGTTTCATCGCTCTAACGGATCGTAAAGACTTTATTTGCCCCGCAAAGCAGCATTTCATACTCTAACGGATCGTAGACACCTTATTTAGCCCCTAGTAACCAAAAACTTGTGTTTTAGGCCAAATAAGGGCCGTGGAGTCCGTTACATTTCTCCAACGATCGGTTTCAACGTAATAACGGCATTTAGATCCGTTAGAATTTTAGCCTTCACTTCTTTTTCTTGCCAGCGATCGCAGGCCCAAACTGGTTCGCAGCTGCTCCCCCACCACCACTACTGCCTCATTCAGGTCCCGCGACGCGGGGCCATTTTTAATGTCCAGCGATCCCAAACGGTAAAGTGGTGAAGAGCAGCGTAGAGAAAGTTTGGAGCCGAAGAAACG
>NZ_JBKFGG010000030.1:0-86255 GCF_056171975.1 Paenibacillus terrisolis
GCCCAAGGAATTGAAACCCTTGGTTTAAAGGGGGAAAAACAGGGGAATTGACAAATTCGTTCATAGCAGTGGGAGTATTTCCAGTTAAATCGCCGTAAATCCTCGTTTTGCTGAAATTAGCCGAAGCTTTTCCCTTTATTGGATTGTAAACCAGTTATTAGATCGCAAATAAGTTGACTTCAAGCTCCAGATGGGAATTCTTCAGTTAGGCATAGTCGTTTGAACGCAGTAAAAGCTGGAGCCTTTAGACGCGAGCCGGCAGTATAGGCTTAATGTTTTAGAGTCCTCCCGCCCAACGGGGGGGGATGATTTGCATCAGGTAGTAAAATTCCATAGACGATGGGAGCTGGAAAAGAAGATGAGCGTTAAGTTTCCCCCGATAAGCCCCAAACTGCCCGTATTTATGCATGGTGCGGATTACAACCCGGATCAATGGCAGCATGATCCGAAAGTGCTGGAAGAGGATATCCGGTTAATGAAGCTGGCAAGCTGCAACGTGATGTCCGTGGGGATTTTCGCTTGGGCGGCGCTGGAGCCGGAAGAGGGCAGATTTGAATTCGGCTGGCTCGACCGCGTGCTGGACGCATTTGCCGACAACGGAATTTACGCTTGGCTGGCTACGCCAAGCGGCGCACGTCCGGCCTGGATGTCGGAGAAATATCCGGAAGTGCTGCGCGTCCAAGCTAATCGGCAGCGCAATTTGCATGGCCAGCGGCATAATCACTGCTACACTTCCCCCGTATACCGCCGGAAGGTAGCGATTATGAACGCCAAGCTGGCGGAACGGTATGCCCATCATCCGGCAGTCGTAGGCTGGCACGTTTCCAACGAATACGGCGGAGAATGCCATTGCCCATACTGTCAGGAGGCATTCCGGGAATGGCTCCAGCGGAAGTACGGAACGCTGGAGGCATTGAATCGGGCATGGTGGACGACTTTCTGGAGTCACACGTATACCTCCTGGTCGCAAGTGGAGTCACCCGCTCCGCACGGAGAAACCATGGTGCATGGTCAAAACCTCGACTGGCGGCGTTTTGTCTCCGACCGGACGATCGATTTTTACCGCCATGAGATTGCGCCGTTAAAAGCGGAAAACCCCGATTTACCATGCACGGCCAACATGATGGATCTGTTTTACGGACTGGACTACCGGGAATTCGCCAAAGCGGTGGACGTCGTCTCCTGGGATGCCTACCCGATGTGGCACAAGGCTGAATCGGAGGGGGACGAAGCTTCCTGGTTCGCTTTTAACCATGACTTGTTCCGTTCGCTTAAGCGCAAACCTTTCATGCTGATGGAGAGCACGCCGAGCTTGACGAACTGGCAGGACGCAAGCAAATTGAAGCGTCCGGGCATGCATCGGCTCGCTTCCTTGCAGGCGGTGGCACACGGCTCCGACACCGTACAGTATTTTCAATGGCGCAAAAGCCGGGGCTCCAGCGAAAAATTTCACGGGGCCGTCGTCGATCACGCCGGCCATGAGTTTACCCGCGTATTCCAGGATGTCGCCAAGCTTGGCGGGACCTTATCCGGGTTATCCGAGCTGATCGGCACTACGGTTCCCGCGGAGACGGCGATCCTGTTCGACTGGGATAACCGCTGGGCGGTCAACGACGCGCAGGGACCAAGGAATGCCGGGCTTCATTACGAAGCGACGGTGATGCAGCAATATCGCGCTTTTTGGGAGCTTGGGGTGCCTGTGGATATCGTTGGTTCGATGGATGATTTCTCCGCTTATAAGCTGCTTGTCGTTCCGATGGCCTATCTGTTGCGGGAAGAAACCGGGGACAAAATGGAGCGGTTCGTGCGGGACGGCGGGACGCTGCTGGTTACCTATTGGTCGGGGATCGTGGATGAAAACGATCTTTGCCATTTGAATGGTTTTCCGGGGCCGCTACGAAAAACGTTGGGCGTATGGTCGGAAGAGATCGACGGACTCCACGACCATGACGTGAACGGGCTTGTGATGGAGAGCGGGAACGAGCTGGGCCTTGCGGGTTCGTACGAAATCAGGGAGCTGTGCGAGCATATTCATGCGGAAGGCGCGAAGGTACTTGGCGTTTACCGGGAGGATTTCTACGCCGGCACGCCCGCGCTGACGGTGAATCGTCTGGGACGGGGCAAAGCCTATTATTTGGCGGCCCGGGTAAGCGATCCGGCGTTTTACGAGGCGCTGTACGGAAAGCTGGCGCTTGATGCCGGAGTTCGCCGGTCGCTGGAGAGCGCGCTTCCGCCGGGCGTTACCGCGCAATTGCGAACCGACGGCGAGCATGATTATGTGTTTGTCCTTAATTTCTCCGGCAAGCCTGCCGAAATCGAGCTGGATTATCGCGGCTATGCGGATGTCGAGACCGGCGAAGCCCGCTCAGGAACGCTCCCGCTGCCGGTTCACGGCCTGGCAATCTTGAAGCGGACAGCCGCTCACGTTCAAGGGGAGGGGCAATGATGAATCAAACATTTATTACGGGGATGGACGTTTCCTTTTTGGACGAGGTAGAAGCTTATGGAGGGGTGTTTTCGGAGAACGGGGAGGCCGAAGACGCGCTTGAAATCTTGCGTCGCAGCGGCGTGAATTCGATTCGGCTGCGGATCTGGAACGATCCGCCCGGAGGGTTTTGCAGCCTGGAGCGGACGCTGCTTATGGCTAAGCGCATCAAGGCGCTGGGCCTGCATTTTCTGCTGGACTTCCACTATTCCGATATGTGGGCGGATCCGGGAAAGCAGTGGAAGCCGAAGGCGTGGGAGCACCTGCCTTTCAAAGAGCTGGTGGAGGCGTTACACGACTATACTTACCGGGTACTGACGGAGCTGAAAAACCAAGGAACGCTTCCGGATATGGTTCAAGTCGGCAATGAAATTACGCCGGGGATGTTATGGGAAGACGGCAAGGTGGACGGCGAATGGAATACGGTTGAGCAGTGGGACAAATTTACCGCGCTCGTTCAATCGGGAATCGCAGCGGTAAGAGAAGCGGATCGCTCGATTAATGTCATGATTCATATCGACCGGGGCGGCGATTTGCCGGCGAGCTTGCAATTTTTCGAACGCTTCGCGGAGTACGGCGTGGAATTCGATACGATCGGTTTGTCTTTTTATCCCTGGTGGCATGGCTCGTTGGAAGATCTGCGGAGCAATTTGCGCAGGCTGGCGGATGCCTTCGGAAAAGATATCAACGTTGTGGAGACGGCTTACCCGTGGACAATGGATCCGGCGCTCGATTCCAATTATACGGTCAACAGCGAGGAGCAGCTCCATGTCGGATATCCGGCCACGAAAGAAGGACAGGCGGCTTATCTTAAGGACTTGATCAAGCTCATCCGGGAAACGCCCGGCGGCAAAGGAACCGGATTTTATTGGTGGGAGCCTGTCTGGATTCCGGCAAACGGGGAATGGTCGGTCGGACATGAGAACAATTGGGTTAATCTGACTCTGTTTGATACCCGCGGAAGGAAGCTGCCTGCTTTGGATGTGCTGAAGGACTAAAGAAGCTCTCCGGCGTTATTACCCCGTTATCCGCGGTTATGTGGTTAACGGGTTTTTTTCATGGATGGCTCACCTGTAAGCCGGACTCTGCAAAATAGCGGTAAGAAGTGTCGCTATATTCGGCCAAATAGAGTGTGATGCGAAAATAGAGGAATGAAATGGTCTTATTTTTGTGTAAATGAGGCAAAAAGGTCATTTTCCCCGGTTGTGGCAGGGAATAGAGCCGAAACAAGGCGCTATTTTACTAATGGAGGCTAAAAATGCTCAAATTGCGGTAAAAAGTATCGTTATCTTTCGTGCTGGGTTGGATTCTTTCAACTGGATCGGCGGCTCTTTATGTCCCTGCCCGAATACGGTAACATAAGGGCATCTACCCATTTGATTCAGGAAGGAAGAGCTGCCATGTCACAACTGGTCTTTGATCCCGCAGGGTACAGGGTTGCGCTCGGGCCGGATTCCGTTGAACTGTTGGCAAAGGAATACGCCCTGCTGCAGTTTCTGTACAACCACCGGAATCAGGCGTTTTCGCGCGAACAGCTGCTTGACCGGGTATGGCTGCTGGAATATCCGGTGGAGCGCACGGTTGACGACCACATTTACCGTCTTCGGAAGAAGCTTCGGGATTGGCCCGAGGTGTCGATCAATACGGTCCGGGGATATGGATACAGCTTGACGCTAAGCGAACGGAAGCGGATGGATAATCCGTCGGTGCGTGATCCGGAAGTGAACTCGGCGATTCAGGATTTATTCCAAAAGTATCATTTGTACGGGCAGGGAAAATCGATGCTTGCTTTGGCTTCTCAGCGAGAGGTGCTGGGATTTGAGATAGACCCGTTCTATCATGTTTACCTGCGGTTTCTTCAGGTCGATATCCCCTGGTTCGTGGAGTCGGAGGAGATCCCGCTTCAGGAAAGAATTTATTGGATTCTGCTTTTGTTTCGCGGAACGTCTCCCGAGACGGGGCCCTTGCTTCAATATTGCGAAGAGGCGCTGGCCCGCCGAACGCTTTCCTTCGAGCGGCATCGGGAATTGGAGATATTGAACATCATGGAGGTCTATGCCGATACCGGCCTTCCGGAAGAAGCGATCCGCAGGTTCGAGAATACCCGGCAAAGGGTGGAGTCGGACGAACTGGCGAGTTTTGTCCTGCCCGTTGCCATTATGGAAATGTATGTCCGGGTGAAGGCCGGAAACGTTGCGGAGGCGGAGCGGGCGTCGGGCCGCATTGAGCGCCTGCTGAAGGGAACGCCGTACTTGCGGGAAATCGGCCGTTTTAACGTGGTGAAAGGATTATGGTTCTTGTCGCAGGGACAAAAAAAGAAAGCCGTCGAACTGCTCGACGAAGGTCTGGAGGTGCTGCGTCTTTCACAGCAGGCGTCGCTGCTGCTGATCGCCGTCTGCCAAACTGTGCTTTTCCTGCGGCGCAATGTGTCCGACGCCGGGCTTTTACGTAAATACGAAGCGGTTTATGAAGCATTGGATAAGGAGTACGGGTTAACGGAAAACCGCGGGCGAATGGAAGTTCTGATTCAAACGGCCCTGTCGCGGGAAGCAGGCTAAACCCGGTTTCCTCTGATCATCCTCTGACAAATCATCGGTATGCTATTGCAATATCTAGAATGGATGATGAGAAGACGGAGGAATCAAAGATGACAAAGAATCCATTTCGCGCCGGGCTTTGGGCTAACGGCAGCTTTCGGCAAATGTTCGCCGCTTACGCGCTGGCCTCCTTGGGCGATTGGTTTGACGCGCTGGCGATTCAGGTATTGGTCGTTTACCGTTGGGGGGCCGACCCGCTCCTGCTCGCGCTCATTCCGGTGACCATGGCGCTGCCGGCCGTTTTGCTCGGCTCATTTGCCGGAACCCTTGCCGACCGGCTGCATAAGGCCAGACTGATGTTCGTGTTCGATCTGATCACGGCAGGGATTACCTTATTGATTCTGGCAGCCCCCAATCTGGCCTCGCTGCTGCCGCTGCTCGCCCTTCGCGCCGCTGCCGGCGTGTTCCACGCGCCGGCTCAGCAAGCATTGACGCGGCAGGTCGTCCCTGCGGAGCAGCTGCTTCAGGCGACCTCACTGAACGGGCTCGTCGGCCAGGGTTCAAAAATCGCCGGGCCGCTGCTGGGCGCGGTTTTGCTCGCGGCGCTCAGCCCCGAGGCCTGCATCGCGATCAACATCGTCACCAGACTGTTGTCGGCCGTTCTGCTGTTTCCTCTTCGCCATCTGCCCAAAACGGGGGGCGCGTCAATCGAAGCCGCGGAGAAGACGGGCTCCAAATGGGCGCAGTTTCTTGCGGAGTGGCGGGAGGGCTGGGTGTTCCTGGCCCAGGCGAAGCAGGTCCGAAATGCGCTGCTCTTCGGGCTTATCGGTTTGATCGTGCTGCTGATGATCGATTATCAATTTTCGGTGCTGCTTCGCGGGATCGCCCCGGCGAACGAATCATTAATCGGCTGGCTGGTTTCGGCGATCGGAGCGGGGGCGGCAGTGATGCTGCTGGTTTTGAACCGGTTGAACCGGGTCAGCTACGGCTGGGGGCTTGGCGGCGGCTGCGCCATAATTGGCGGCGGGATAGCCCTGCTGGGCGCTTGTCCGCCGGGGACTCTGACAGTTGTGCTGCTGGGCATCGGGTTTTTGATAGGAATCGGCAACGGCGTTTATATCCTGACTCAGAACTACATTATGCAAAAAGAAACGCCGGAACAGGCGGTCGGACGTATTTTCGGAATCCAAAATACCGTGTCCAGTCTAGTCATGCTGGTGGCTCCTCTCGCGGGAGGAATTCTGATCCGGACGTTTTCCGCAGGAACGGCGTTTCTCGCCATCGGGCTGGTATTGGCGGCAATCGGGGTTTTGGGCGTCTTGCTTCGCAGTACTCTTTGGCCGACAAAGAAATCCGTTCCGGAGCAAAGCGAATTTGCGGATCCTCCGGGGAACGGGTCCTCGCAGACGTACGAAGCTTAGAGCTTTTAATATCATTGGCATCCACTTAATAATTGCGGTTGCCCTCTGCACATGTTGATGAGCAGGGGGCTCTTTCGTTTAGAGGCGGGTGGTTTATTCTGTTTTTGGATTTTCGGGATGAAGCACGCCGCTTTTTACCCACAGCCATATCGATATGACCAAGCAAATCGCGGTAAATACAGCCACACCGAAAAATCCGTGAAAACGCACATACAGAACTCCTGCCAGGTAAGAGGCCAAAACCGTCGCCGCATAATTTACCGAATTGGATAAAGCGGCGCTGGTGCCCCGGGAGGTTGAGGACAAATTCTGCAGGAGAGCCATGATAACCGGAAAAATGGTGCCGAAAACAAGGTACAGCATAAAAAACAAAACCTTCAGCAGCAGGGGAGAAGCCGCGAAGCCAAGCATTAAATACAGGACGCCCATCGCTGCGATTCCATAAAGCAGCGCCTTGGCTTGTCCCAGCTTCGCGACGGCGTATACGCCAAAAAAACTGCCGATCATATTCCCGAGTCCAATAAAGATCAAAACATTACCGATCTCGGAGACGGAAAAGCCAAACGCATCGGCCAGCCAATTGCCGAGAAAGGCGAATACCGCAAAAGCTCCCGTCAGGAGAAGAAAGTAAGCGAGCAAGCTGCGCTTAGCCTTATTCTCCCGCAGCAGAGAGATGTAGCGTCCCGTAATGGAGGGCTGCTTGCCGGAAATCGCCGGTTCGAACCTCGGAACGATAAAGGAGATTAGGAGAAACAGCACGATACCTCCGCCGCCGATGATGAAAAACGGCGTTTTCCAGGAATGAGCGGCCAAATAGGTGCCGAGGGGAACCCCCAAGGTTTGAGATACCGCGAATCCGGCCGTAGCGATCCCCATGGATCTCGTGATTTTGTCCCGGGGAACGAGAATGGGAATGGTTGCCCAGACCTGCGGAGACGCAAAAGAAGCGAAAATGCCCGCAAGCGTACGGAATAAGAACATCGTCCAGAAGCCGGTTGCAAAGCCGCATAGAAAAGTGGAAGCCGAAAATCCCAGAATACCGAACATCATGACTTTTTTACGGTTCCATCCGTCCGACAGCGGGCCCGCAATGAGCGCAAATAACGCGTAGCCGATCGCGTATGCGCCAACCATCCAGCCGGAAGTCTCGATGCCGACATGAAACTCCTGTCTTAGGGTAGGCAGAAGCGGAGAAATAAGAAAGGTGTCCGTGCCGATCACAAACATGATCAGAAAATATAAACTTAATATCTTTTTCAAGACGAGTTTCCTCCTTGTCATAGCAGTAAATGCGAATAACAACGAAACAACAAGCAGGAATATTTATAACATAAATATATGCGATGGTCAATTTATAAATTATATCCATCATTCAGTAACTCAGTTTGCCGCATATTGCCGCATTCCTTATAATGAAATCACGAAGGTTTCACGAATCGGGGGATTAGCATGCTTTCCATCGAAAAACAAATCCTGTACATGCTGATGTATCGGCATGAGATCGCTTCATCGGAGTTTATTCGCATCTACAAGGATCGCGGCAAAAATGATCAGGTTATCCGCAACACATTGTCTTCTTTGAAGAAGAAAGGATATATTGTGGTCGACGAGCGCAAATATAGGCTTACGGATACGGGCGCTTCGGCCATTCAGGGACTTCAGCTTAAATTTTCCGGGAGGGACGAGCCATGGGACGGAAGCTGGCATTTCGTTATGTTCAGCATTCCGGAGCAGAGCCGGTCACTCCGTAATGCTTTTCGGCGTGAGCTGGCGCAAATTGGGTACGGGCTTCTATATGACGGTGTATTTGTTTGCCCCCATAACAGGGCCTCTTTAGTGCCGGAAATCGTGAAGCGGCTGGGTCTTGAGGAATGGGTGAGAACGGCAAGCGGCGAGTTTGATTACGGTGGGATTACGTTTGATCAGGCTCGGCAAATCTGGCCCGTAGAGGTCATCAACGAAAAATACGAACATTTTATCGCTTGGGCCAATACCGAAATGGACGCATGGGATGCTGAGCGTTGGGAACAGCCGGAGGAAGCGGCACAATGGAACGTACTGCTGCAAATTCTTGAGCTGGGGGAAACATTCGGCGAGATCATGCTCGAGGATCCTTTTCTGCCGGAGGAGTTTCTTCCGGCCGATTGGAGGATGCGGCAGGCGCGCGAACTTTACCATAGGCATGTCGGCCGACTCATTCCTTTACTCAGAGGGAATAACGAACTGATTTCGTTAATTGCGCCTGAAGAACGTAGATAACCGGCCGCGGAAATTCCTATCTCTATAAAAATTTCCAAGGAGAGAGATTAGATGACTGGACAACGAAAAAGCGGAGCCTCGCTGATCCGTGAAGTAAGCGACACCGAAGTACCGTACGGAACGCTGGCCATATGGTTTTTAGGGCAGGAGAGCGTGATTGTCAAAGGGGACGGAATCACGGTTTACATTGACCCCTATGTTTCGGGGGACCTCGACGACGGCGATTGGAGGAGGACCTTCCCCGCTCCGATCGCGCCCGAAGATATACAAGGAGCCGATCTGTGCCTCGTTACGCACGGTCATGACGATCATATGGATGCGAGAACGCTGCCGATTTTTCATCGTCAAAACAAGCTTGCCCCGATTTTGGCGCCTGCCTGCTGCAAGCCTGCTTTGCTGCAAATGGGAATCGGCGAAGCGAATATTCTGGAGGCGGACGAGCGGGAGCGGACCGAGCTGTTCTCCAAGCTGGTGGTGACTGTGATTCCGGCGGCGCATGAAGAGCTCGAACGGGATGAAAACGGCAGATGCCGCTATGCCGGTTATGTGATTGAACTGAACGGCGCGAAGCTGTATCATGCGGGAGACACGGTGGTCTATCCCGAATTGATACAGAGGCTGAGCTCGATCAAACCGGATATAGCGCTGCTGCCGATTAACGGCAGGGATTATTTCCGCCAGCAGCAGGGCATCGTCGGAAACATGGATTATCGGGAAGCCTCGGAACTGGCCGCCCGCATCGGGGTCGACACCGTTGTTCCGCTGCATTATGACTTATTTGCCGTAAACGCGGAGAAACCCGGAAACTTCGTCGATTACCTGTACGAGCATTATCCCGAGCAAAAATGCCATGTGATGGCCCGTGGCGAGCGTTTTGTATATGTTTCGGAGCGGGCGTTCAAATAGCGGTGAACTTGAAGGCGGGCACGAGCCCGCCTATTTTATTTCCCGCCGTAAAGCTCCAGTATCGCCCGCGCTTCGGCGCTTACCCGTTCGGCGAGTTCCGGCGGCGCAAGCACCGCAATTTCCCGGCCGCAAGCGAGTATGATCTCGCACGCCGACTCCGGCGTTTGAAAATCGATTTCCGCCATGACGGAGCCCCGGCCGTCCGGCTTGGCGCTGAGCACTTTGGCATAACGCTCTCGCTTCAGCCGGTCCAGCCGGGGTTCCGTTATTTTCACTTGGACGGGATAACGGGGCAGCCGGGCTTTGAAGCTTGCGGTGGATTCCTCCCAATAGGCTTCGAGATTAAAGCCGTCCGGGCGCTCAAAGAGTTCGTCCAAAAGCGTTGCTTCTTCAATCCGCGAAATCCGGTACGTTCGCATTTCGCCGTTCTGTTCGGCTGCCATATACCACACGTTCCGCTTGGCGATCAGGCCGAGCGGATTTACGGTGCGTTCCGCCAGTTCATGATCTTTGCGGTACAGAAAATGCAGCCTTCGCTGTGTCCAAACAGCTTCCTGTACCAGGGACAGCCAGGCGAAAGCTTCGCCCGATGCATGCCAGCCGGCTCCGTCGATATGGATGCGCTGGCGTATCATTTCCGCGTCTTGCCGGACGGGAGCGGGGGAGGCGGCCAGCAGCTTTTGGTACGCGGCATTAAAATCTCCCGAGATCCCGAGATCGCCCATCAGTCCGTTGTGGCTGGCAAGCAGCAAGGAGACGATCTCTTCCGGCCGCATTCCGGTCAGGGTAGTCCGGTATTTCTCCGACAGCACCCAGCCGCCCCGGGAGCCGCGCTCCGCATAGACGGGAATACCCGCCGCGCTCAATGCTTCAATATCCCTCGCAATCGTCCGTTCCGAAACTTCAAGGCGTTTTGCCAGTTCGCGAGAACTCATTTTCCCATGGTTTTGCAAGAGCAGCATGATGGATAACAGCCGATCGGCCCTCACGGCAATCCCTTCCTCCCTGACACGATAATTTATTCCCATTGTATCATCCATATAAGACAATAGGCGTCATATATCTTTGGATAAAATAAGGGAGAAGTCGGAATTTTGGAGGGAATCGCACATGAATGGAAAACGGATGGAACAACGAAAAGCGATGGGGCCTTTGGCGGATCAACCGGCGCCCGGATCGGAGACGGCGTCCAGACCACTGCAGGGAAAAGTAGCTGTCGTCGCAGGGGCGACGCGGGGAGCCGGACGCGCCATTGCCGTGATGCTGGGCGCGGCGGGAGCGACTGTCTATTGCACCGGGCGCAGCGTACGCGGATTGGCTTCGGATTTGGAGCGCACCGAAACGATCGACGAAACGGCGGAGATGGTCACAGCGCGAGGGGGGATCGGGATTCCCGTTCGTACGGACCATACGTCCCCGGAGCAGGTAAAGGCTCTTTTCGATCGGGTTCAAATCGAGCAAGCCGGGCGGCTTGATCTGCTGGTGAACGACATTTGGGGCGGAGAGAACCTGACGCGCTGGAACACGCCGTTTTGGGAACACTCGCTCTCCGACGGCTTGCTGATGCAGGAACGCGCGGTCAAGGCGCATATGATTACGAGCTATTACGGGGCTCCGCTCATGGTGAAGCGGGGGGAAGGGTTGATCATCGAAATTACCGATGGATCAACTTACAACTACCGCGGCAACCTTTACTACACCTTGGCGAAAATATCGTCGATCAACCTGGCCGCCTCCATGGCCGAGGAGCTGCGGCCTTACCATGTGACGGCGCTGGCGGTGACGCCGGGATTTTTGCGCTCCGAGCAAATGCTGGAGCATTTCGGGGTCGAGGAGCATAATTGGCGGGATGCCATCAAGCAGGAGCCGCATTATGCCGAATCCGAGACTCCGTATTTCGTCGGGCAAGCCGTTGCCGCGCTGGCCGCCGACCCGAAGGTCGGCGAGAAAGCCGGCAGGACCTTCACAAGCTGGGATTTATCCGACGAATACGGATTCATCGATATCGACGGACGCACGCCGCATTGGGGTAATTACGCGCAGAAGCACGGGCTGCCGATCAATTAAAAATGGCATAACGCGCCGGGACGCACCCGAATGCGCAGGTACGGCGTGATGAAACGCCGCAATGCCTGTCGTACTCGGGAGCGTCCCGTGCCTTTTCTAGAACCGCGAACGCTGCGGAGCCGCGTTGGGGTTTCGTTCGAACGCGACGATCCAGTCGCCCTGTATAGCCGCGTATCCGGTGTCTCCCTCGGCTACGAGGCCGTACAGGTTTTTGACGTCCACGAATTCTTGCCGGTCGCCGTTTTCGAACTCAAGCGTTATGTAGTAGTAGGTTGAAGAGGAGGAGTGCATGTTGTTATCTCCGTCGAAATGATTGTGATTCCGCACATCCATCCGTTTCGAAACGATGCGGGCAATTCGTGTGTCCCTCGGCGCTCGTTTGTTGGCCAAATAACGTCTTCCGTTCATGAAAATGGCCACGATAATTAAAACGAGAACGAGAATGAAAATGATGGGAACCAGAGTAAACATGAAGTTAAAGCCGAATCCGGGACCGTTGTCAAACGGAGAAGGGCCAGAAAAGTTCATTTTTAAAGAGTCTCCTCTCGCAGGAAAATATCGGTGATATGTGATGAGCCTTTCTTTTTTACGCATATATTGGGGGGAAAGTTTCGCTTTACTATACCGGAGGTTGCCGGATTGTGAACGAATATGAATTGTGATAAACTGGAATCACTATGATAAGAACGGAGGGTTCCCCGTGCGTTACATCAAATTCCGTTTTACCACTTTGCGCGGCTAATTGAATAGTGCTCAAAGGCTCTGCACCTGTGCGGGGCAAACGGGTTAGGTGTGACTATAAAGGGGTTCTCGCGAACTTTAGAATAGAATATGCCTCTTGCTTGACGCGCTTTCGGCCGTTTATTTGGCTGCAGCGGCGTCCGGTTTGATATAGGTCCGTTTGTATGGAACACAGGTGTGCCGCCTGTGTTTTTTTATTTTCGTTGATAAAGGGAGGCAGCATATATGCAAGAACTGGAACAACTGCAGCAAAAAGCGATTTTGGTCGGCGTTAATTTGAATCATCAGGACGATTTCGAGTATTCCATGGAGGAGCTCGCGAATTTGACGGAGGCTTGCGATATCGAGGTTGTGGGCGTTCTTACGCAAAATTTGGTGAAAATCAACACATCCCATTACATCGGCACCGGGAAAATTACCGAGGTGCTGGCGCTGCTCGAAGCGCAGGAGGGCAATCTCGTTATTTTCAACGACGAATTGTCCCCTTCGCAAATCCGCAATCTGGAGAAGGACCTGCAATGCAAGGTCATTGACCGGACGCTGCTGATCCTGGACATTTTCGACCGGCGGGCGAAGACCAGGGAAGCGCAGCTTCAGGTGGAGGTCGCGCAGCTCAAATACATGCTGCCGCGCCTTGTCGGTCTGCGCGAATCGCTGAGCCGCCAAGGCGGCGGAGCGGGAACGACGAACCGCGGCGTCGGGGAGACGAAGCTCGAGCTCGACCGGCGGCGGATCGAAGAGCGGATCACCGCGCTCGGCAAGGAACTGGAGGTCCTGGTTGCCCATCGGCAGACGCAGCGGAAGCAGCGCAGGAAAAACGACATTCCCGTCGTTTCCCTGGTCGGCTATACCAATGCGGGCAAATCGACGATCATGAACGCGATGATGGAGCTGTACAATCCCTCGCAGGAGAAGCAGGTGCTGGAGAAGGATATGCTGTTCGCCACGCTGGAAACCTCCGTCCGCAGCATCCCGCTGGAGGACAACAAGTCCTTTTTGCTTACGGATACGGTCGGATTTGTCAGCAAACTGCCGCACCATTTGATCAAAGCGTTCCGCTCCACGCTGGAAGAGGTGGCGGAAGCCGATTTGCTTATCCATGTGGTCGACTTCTCCAACCCCGAATACGAGCGGATGATCGAGATCACGAACGAGACGCTGAAGGAGATCGGGATTACCGATATTCCGACGATTTACGCGTACAACAAAAGCGACCTGACCGATCATACGCTTCCCGAGGTCCGGGCAGAGATCATTTACATGGCCGCCAAGCCCCGAATCGGGGTCAGCGAGTTGGTCTCCCAAATCCGGAAGCAAGTGTTTAAAGATTACGTTCAGTGCCGGATGCTGATTCCTTACGACCAAGGAGCGGTCGTGTCGTATCTTAACGTCAACGCTCATATTCTCGAGACGAACTACGAGCCGGAAGGAACCATGCTTGCGATGGAATGCAAGCTCAGCGACTATGGCAAGTATAAGGAATATGTGGTCGGCAACGCAGCGGAGTAAGAGCATCTTACGAACGAACAAAGGCAATAGTTTCCGGGAAAGCCAAAAGCCCGGAAAGCCATGTCCAAGAAAGCTGGAAATGCAAGAAAACTGAAAGTGTAAGAAAGTTGAAAGTCCAGAAAAACGAAAGTCCAAGAAGACCGAAAGTCCAGGAAAACTGAAAGCCCAGGAAAACCGAAAGTCCGGCCGTTACTGCAAATAAACTTCACGTTTGCAGACGGTCCGGACTTTTGAATTTCATCGCCCTGAGCTAACGGACTCAGTTGCCGTTATTTTGCCGCAATCGGGCCGTTTTTCAGGCTAACGGATCGAAATGACCTTATTTCGCTGGTACGGAGCAATCCGGCCGGTTTAACCGCCCAATAAGGTCATCTGAGTCCGTTAGCTCGACAAAACGGCTAAAATTTGCGAAATAACGTCACTGGAGTCCGTTAGGCGTAGGGGCATCCGTTTGAGACCGGGGCCGAAAGCGGCTGACCGACAAGCCGACTGATCCCAACCAATTCGTCCCATTCGATTCTCGTCCTATCCGGATTCGTTCATGTGGTGCCGGATTGATCTCAGATCGCTGCCCTCTGGGAGAGAAATAAGAATGTGCGGACCTCGGCTTTGTTCCATGCGGTTTTGTTCCGCCATGGCACTTCACAACAGCCGGTAAGCTCCAACCCTATTCTTGCTGCCCTAAGCCTGTCGCGGCCGAGGCAGATGGCAGAGCAACCTCGAATACGGAGCCCTCCCCCGGCTTGCTGCGGACGGAGATTTGGCCGCCATGGACTTCGGCGATCGCCTTGGAAATTGCAAGCCCAAGCCCGGCGCCGCCTTGCTTTCGGGTACGTGAAGCGTCACTGCGATAGAAACGCTCGAACACATGGGGAAGGTGTTCTTCCGCAATGCCTTCCCCGTTATCCGCAACGCTCAACCGTACCCGGCCGAGCTCGTGATCGGGATCCAAACGGACGGCGATTCTTCCGTCTACCGGATCGGTATGCTGAACGGCGTTATGGAACAGGTTCAGGATGACCTGTTTGATTTTATCGCAGTCGCTCATGATCGAAACGCCCCGCGCCAATGCGAACATGACATCCCGTTCGCCGGCGAGCATCCGCAGATGGGGCTCCATCTCTTCGATCAGTGTATCGAGCCTCGTTTCCGTCAGTTGAAGCATCGGCGTCCGGTCCAGCTTCGCCAGCGTAAGCAGGTCTTCAACCAGCTTTTTCATCCGCTTGGATTCGCCAAGCATGCTGTTCAGCGCGGTGTGAAGTTGCTCCGGCCGGTCGGCGGCGCCGCGCAGCAGCACCTCGAGGAAGCCGTGGATCGAGGTGAGCGGGGTCCGAAGCTCATGCGAGGCGTCGGCCACGAATCGGCGCATCTGCTCTTTTGCTTCCCGTTCGGCCTGGAAAGACGCCTCCAGCCGCTCCATCATTCCATTGAAGGATACGGCGAGACGGTCGATTTCCGTTTGTCCCAGCGCTGCCGGGAAGCGGTTGTCGAGATTGCCCGCGTTGGTATCCTCGACGGTTTGGATCATCTGGTTCAGCGGAGTCAGCGTCCGCCGCAGCACCGGCAAATTCAGCAGCAGGCCGCCTGCCAAAGCCAGGAGCGACAAGGCGACGAAAGTCATCAGCTGTCTCAGAACGACCTCCCGCAAAGGCGCGGTGAACACGCCCATTTGAAAGACACCGATCGTCTGTCCCAAAGTTCTTGGCTGAGAGATCAAGCGGAAAACGACGAGCTGCTCATTTCCGTCTTTATCCTTGATGACACGGTAGTCGTTTCCTCCCGCTTTGTTGAATTCCTCGGAGAAGATATTGGTGTATTCATTTGCATTGAGGCGCGGCGCCGGAATTCCCGACCCGGAGCTCAAATCGATGAAGCTTTGATTTTTGCCGATAAAAGCCAAGGAGGCGTCGGGCAAAAACAGAACGGGACGCTGCGAACCATTCCCGCCGTTTCCGTTATCACCGTTACTCGGATTGTCCATACCGGGATTGAACAAGCCCCAGCGTTCCGGAGGCTGCCCGGCGTTATTGAACAAATCCCTTAAAGGGCCGCGGATTTGGGAAATCATCGTCTCGGCCTGGTTTTTATACAAAAAATCCTTCATCAGCACATATTGAAAGGCGCCGATCAGCAGCAAAAGGGCGGCCAATATAAACAGAGAGCGCGAGAGCAGCTGAAACTTCAGCGATCTTGGCTGAAAACGGCTGCGGATCCAGGAGCGAACACGGTCAGTCATGGCAAATCGACGCGGTAGCCTGCGCCCCGGAGCGTCCGGATCAGCCGGTGCTCCTTGTCATTCAGCTTTTCGCGGAGCGAGCGGATATAGACCTCGACGATATTTTCCTCTCCGCCGAAATCGTACCCCCACACTTTGTCCAAAATCGTGGTTTTGCTGAGAACGATGTCGTGATTGATGACCAAATATTTCAGCAGTTCGTATTCGGTGGGGGAGAGTTCCAGCGCCTGCTCCTGATAGGAGATTTCTTTCCTCCGGTCGTCCAGGCGGAACGGCCCGATCAGCACCTCGCCGAACAAGGCCGGGAACTGGTTGCGGATCCGCGCTCCGATGCGCGCCAGCAGTTCTTCGAAGCTGAACGGTTTCACGACGTAATCGTCCGCGCCTATATTGAGGCCTTTTACCCGGTCGTCGATTTCATCCTTGGCCGTCAGCATAATGATCGCGACATTCTCGCCGCTTTTCCGAAGCAGGCGGCACACTTCCCAGCCATCCATACCCGGCATCATGACGTCCAGAACAACGACATGCGGCTGGAAATCGAACGCGAGATTGACCGCGCTCATCCCGTCGCTGGCGCTTCGCACCTCAAAGCCTTCATTGATCAATCCCAGTTCGAGAAATTGTACGATATGCGGTTCGTCGTCAACCAGCATGATTTTAGCGCCTTTGATGTGGTTCATCCAGAGGTTGCCTCCCTATGATTCTTCCGGTTTCATCTATAAATGAATTATCGTTGAAACGGCTGAGCGTAAGCTGAAAGCAGCCTGAGCGTCACCTGAATACTTCTATTTCCATATAAAAGGTTCCTTTTTGATCGTAACGCGTTTATCGGACAAAGTAAATTCAGGATACCGCAGGAGTAGAGACGGGCGCTCCTCTTGCTTGAAAATCCGTTTATAAGCTATACTTTTCTCATGAAGTTTAGGAAAGGGAGAGTAATAAGATGGCAAAAGTATTGATTTTTGGACATAAAAATCCGGACACGGATACCATTTGCTCGGCGATTGCGTATGCCGATTTGAAATCCAAGCTGGGCTGGGACGTTGAAGCCGTACGGCTTGGTAATGTGAGCGGGGAGACGGCCTTTGCGCTGGAACGTTTCGGTTTTGAAGCTCCGCGTCTGGTTGAATCGGTAGGGGCCGAGACCAAGGAAGTGATCCTGGTCGACCATAACGAACGTCAACAAAGTGCGCCCGACATCACTGAAGTTCGTGTTCTTGAAGTCATCGACCATCACCGGATCGCCAATTTTGAAACGAGCGGACCGCTGTACTACCGCGCCGAGCCGGTTGGCTGCACCGCGACGATTCTGAATAAGCTGTATAAAGAAAACAGCGTTGCCGTTCCCGCAAACGTAGCCGGACTTATGCTTTCCGCGATTATTTCCGATTCGCTGCTGTTTAAGTCCCCGACCTGCACGGAGCAAGACGTGGCTGCAGCCCGCGAGCTTGCGGCGATCGCCGGCGTTAACGCCGATGAATACGGGCTCGATATGCTCAAAGCCGGAGCGGATCTTAGCGACAAAACGATCGAGCAGTTGATCAGCCTTGACGCCAAAGAATTCCAAATGGGCGGATCGAAAGTGGAAATCGCTCAGGTCAACGCCGTTGACGTGAACGACGTGCTGTCGCGCCAAACCGAGTTGGAAGCGGCTTTGAACGGCATTGTGGAAGGCAAGGGCCTTGATCTGTTCCTGTTCGTGGTTACCGATATCCTGAACAACGATTCCGTGGGACTGGCCCTCGGCAAGGCGGCGGATGCGGTTGAGGAGGCCTACAACGTGAAGTTGGATGACAACAAAGCCGTGCTGAAAGGCGTCGTATCCCGCAAATCGCAAATCGTTCCGGTGCTTACGGATATTTTCAATAAGCGCTGATTGATATAAGTTGAGTATTTGCTTTGCGCATAG
The DNA here is from genome assembly GCF_056171975.1 of Paenibacillus terrisolis. NCBI lineage: Bacteria > Bacillati > Bacillota > Bacilli > Caryophanales > Paenibacillaceae > Paenibacillus > Paenibacillus terrisolis. Next base: position 18,074 of record NZ_JBKFGG010000030.1, read on the forward strand.
AAGGCAACCGTGTGAAATGTTCTTCCGATCGCTGTTGTTCGCGGATTTCTTGGATTGTGTAAATTCATATTTTGTAGAAATCCGCTCACAAAGGCGACCACTATCGTTTCTGCCAGAACATTTCACTCTTTTACCCAATTTGCTTTGCGCTATATCATTTGATCCGAAAATGAAAAAGAGTCCTGCGGCACCCGGCATCATCCGGTTGCTGCAGGACTCTTTTTTGCGTACCGCTTCCCGGCTTTAGGAGGATTCGGCCGTAGCCGCCGTAGCCGGCTTATGCCGGAAGGTAGGGATCAGGATCGCGGCGCCGAGCAGCAGAACGATGCCGGAGACCGTATAGATGCCGACCAGCGGGAACAGCTTCTTGAGCACCCCGGACAAGGACATCATGATGACCATCATACCCATGAACATCGGGCTAAGCACACCGTTGACGCGTCCGACGAACGATTGCTCCGTCCACTGCAGGATCATCGTGTTGATCCCGATTTGAATGCAGGGCATCGTCAGACCGTTCAGGAATTGCAGCGCCAGCGTTAAAGGAATGCTGGTGGAGAAACCCATGCCGGCGATGCACACGGCGCTGATCGCCATGCCGAAGGCAAGCAGCATTTGCGGCGAAATCCGCTTGGCCAGCGTCATGACGGCAGCGCCCCCGGCCAGCATGGCGACTCCGTTCACCATCATGAGGTACTGCAGGAACTCTTTCGGCTCGCCAAGCCGTTCCGTAACGACGAAGAGTCCAAGCGTCTGGATCGTTCCGACGGAGAAGCCGGCAATGGCAAACGCGGCGCCAAGCACCTTAAGCACGGGGCTCCGCCAAACGTATTTGAACCCGTCAACCAGTTCCTTGCGGAAATTGGGCGCATCGGCATTCGATTCGTCTTCCTGCGCTGCATCGGCCGGAAGTCTGAACAGCACCAGCGCGGAGAGCAGAAAAGCGACGCCCATCACCGCGATGGAGACATAGATGCCGAAATGATAGTAGACGTAAATACCGAGCGAAGGTCCGATCACCATGAAAATGGCCATCAGGGACTGGAACAAAGCCATGCCTTGCTGGAATTTTTCCGGTTCTATATGTTGTTTGAACAGTTTCATGACCGACGGCTGCGAGAATTGGGACAAAATCGCGGAAATAAAGGTCGCGAAATAAACGGCCTGCCAGGACTCAAACAGAAGGGTAAGCAGCACGGCAAAAACGGAGACGGAGGAAAGGAAATCGCACCAAATCATCGTCTTCTTGGGTTTCCAGCGGTCGGCAAATGCGCCTCCGATAAAGGAAAAAACGAAGATTGGCGCAAACTCCACGACGGAGATCAGGGAAACGGCGAGCGGATCGTTATTGGTCTTGTCGGTAACGAACATGAGAATAGCAAAATTTCGGACCCAGATACCGATCTGCAGCAGAATGTTGGAGACAAGGATCGTTTGGTAAAACCGGTTTCGAAGCAAACTTCCGGAAGCCGGAGAAGCATGAGCGTTATTTGACATAAATGACCACCTCAAATTTGATTTTTTCCCATAAGAACATTCTTTCCCATTTTACAAGAATAAGCCACATTCCGGTCTCTTGAAAAGAGAAAAATTAAATATAATCAAAAAGCCTTCCCGGGCGCGTTTCACGACTAAGAAGGCTTTTGCCGCATATGCATTTATTGGAACTTGAAACGTGCCAGTTGGTCCCATAATCCTTCTTCCCGCAAAATTTCCAGCTGTTTATAGCCAATCAGATCAAAATGGGGGAAAGGGGAACGGTTGTGAATATAGTTGGGATCAAGCCCGTGATCCAGGCACCATTTTCTCAGGCGGTCCAGGTCGGAACAGCCCACCTTGGTGATCGTTTTGATTCCGGGAAAACGAGGCTCCAGCCAGTAATGCGTCATATAAGCGATTTCTCCACGGTTGACGCGTTCCTTCCAGGCGTTCAGCTCGTCCCGTTTCACTCCAAAAGCCATGTCTATCCCGCCTTTTGTATGGTCGATTTATGTGTGAATGCCTCGCCAAAGAAAAGCTACGATCGCTTGGGCCGCTTCTTCCTCCGAAGCGAACAGCTTCATTTCGTCGGTATACTCCCGTGACCCGACCTTCAGCATGGAAACGAAGAGATGCGCAGCGAGATTCGCGTCGTCGCATGCGATTTCGCCTGCCCGCGCCGCTTCCTCAAACCCCTGCCGCAGCGTATCGTACAGCTCGTTCTCATGGTCGATCAATTGCGTCTGCTGCTCTTGGGACAGATGATGTTTGATCCTGCGGAACATATCGTCCATATGAATTTGCGGAACCCGCAAGTAATGGGCCGAGATACTGATTAAGCGTTCCCGAAACGAGCCCGGCTGCCGCAAAAGGGCCTGAATGCGCCGTTTTACGTGAGAGAGCACGGCGACCATGGAGGCGACGAACAGATCCGTTTTTGCCGGAAAATAATAATATAATGTAGCTTTTGTAAAGCCGCATTCTTCGGCGACGAGATTCATGGAGACGGAGTCGTACCCCTTTTCGATGAAAAGCCGGGAAGCGCAGCGCAGTATTTGTTCGGACGTGTGAACCGCATCCGCCTGATGAACGGGCCGGCCAAGCGGACGTTTTTTAGCGATGCTCATTAATATCACCTCAAACACCTCGTACTGGCCCATAATTATACCATAACCCAAGTGAAAAGGGATAAAACCGGATATCTTCGCAAGCTTCATTGATAATTAACCGTGCGGTATATATAATTAGAAATGGCTTACTAAACTTTGATGGTTATAACGGAGGTCGTGGAGAAAATGGCGGGGAACTTTATGGACCGTATAGCTCGCCTCGCAGCAGGGAGAAAGACAAAATGGGCGACCCTGGCTGCCTGGATCTTGCTCGCGGGTGTACTAAGCATGGTTTGGCCGAACGTAAATCAGATGGAGAAAAATAATGCGGCCAATTTGGAGGAAACGCAACCATCCGTCGTTGCCGAGAAACTGGCCGCTAAAGAGTTCCCGGGCGGCAACGGCATTCCGGCGCTGCTCGTGTGGAGCCGGGAGGGCGGACTCACGGATGAGGATTATGCCCATATGCAGCAGCTCACGGCTTATTTCACGGAGCATCCTCTGGAATCCCAGGAGATGGTGATTCCGCTGCAGCAGGTGCCGCTGCCCGCGCTGAAGCAGCAGGCCTCATCCGACGGCTCGGCATTGGTATTCCCGTTTTTCTTCTCCAAAACCGCGGATTCGGATGCGATGAAATCCGGCGTGAAGGAGATCCGCAAGCAGGCGGAGGGTATTTTCGGAACTGATCCTTTTGCGGAAAAAGCGGGGGGCGATCAACTGACCGCCCGGGTTTCAGGGCCAGCGGGCATATCGATCGATGCCGTCGAGCTGTTTTCCAAGGCCGATATCTCACTGCTGATCGCCACGGTGGCGATTGTCCTGATCCTGCTGCTTCTGATTTACCGGTCGCCGATTTTGGCCTTTATTCCGCTGATTGCGGTTGGATTCGCTTATGGCGTAACCGGTCCGATTTTGGGCAAAATGGCGGAGCAGAGCTGGATCACCGTCGACTCGCAGGCGATTTCGATTATGACGGTGCTGCTGTTCGGAGCGGGAACGGATTACTGCCTGTTCCTGATCTCGCATTACCGCAAGCTTCTGCACGAGGAGAACGATAAGGTTAAGGCTTTAATCAGCTCAGTGAAGGACGTTTCCGGGGCCATCGCCATGAGCGGTTTTACCGTGGTGATCGCTTTGCTTGTCCTGCTGCTTGCGAAGTACGGAGCGGTTCATCGATTTGCCGTGCCGTTCAGCCTGTCGATTCTGATCATGGGTCTCGCCAGCTTGACGCTGGTTCCGGCGCTGCTGTCGATTTTCGGGCGGACCTCGTTCTTTCCGTTTATTCCGAGAACCCCGGAAATGGCGGAGGAACATGCCAAACGCACCGGAAAAAAAGCGGCGGTGCGTACGAGCAAACGGCAGGGCGGCTGGATCGGCCGTACTGTAACGCAAAAACCATGGTTGGTGTTTGTCGTTACCATTGTGGTGCTTGGCGGGTTAGCGGCAAATGCGCTGCGGATCCATTACACCTCGGATTTGCTCTCGTCTTTTCCGGAAGACATGGCGTCCCGGGAAGGTTTCTCGACGATTGCGGACAAATTTACTCCGGGCGAGCTGGCGCCCGTTAAGCTGATGGTCGATACGGAGGGGAAGCAGGTAAATCTCAAGGATACGCTCTCCGGCCTGCCTTACCTCAGCAAAGTCTCCGATCCGGCCGAAGGCAAGAACAGTCCCAACATCGTGGCGCTGGATTTGCAGTTTAATATCAACCCCTATTCCAACGAAGCGCTTCGTCATATCCCGGATATCCGGAATACGGCCGAAAAGGCGCTGAAGGATGCGGGGATATCCTCGCCAAAAGACCGGATCTTGATCAGCGGCCAGACGGCAACGCAGTATGATACGGAACAGGCCTATAACGGAGACACCGAGGTGATCATCCCGATCGTCATCGGTTTAATCGCATTGTTGCTGCTTGTGTATCTGCGTTCGCTCGTCGCCATGGTCTATCTAATTCTCACCGTAATTTTGTCTTATTTCTCGGCGCTTGGCCTCGGCTGGCTCGTCCTTCACGATATCATGGGGGCGTCCGCCATCCAGGGCTTGATCCCGCTGTACGCTTTCGTATTCCTGGTGGCCCTGGGCGAGGATTACAACATCTTCCTGGTTTCAAGCATTTGGCAAAAGCGCAAAACGATGCCGCTCAAAGACGCGATCCGGGAAGGCGTGACCGAAACCGGGGGCGTGATCACCTCTGCAGGACTTATATTGGCCGGCACCTTTGCCGTACTGGCGACTTTGCCGATTCAGGTGCTTGTCCAATTCGGGACGATATCCGCGATTGGCGTCCTGCTCGACACCTTCATCGTTCGTCCGTTCCTCGTTCCGGCCATTACAAGGCTGCTCGGGAATCTGGCTTTTTGGCCGGGCAAAGTGTTGCCGGTGCCGGATGCCGATAGCAAGATTGGGCTCGACGTATGACCCTTTGCTAAAATTAGATGCTGCATGGCGCAGCTTGCACAAAAAGGGTGTCCGAAAGTCATCTGTGACGGCTTTTGGGACACCCTTTATAATTTGCGTTAGAACAAGCTGTCTGCTCTGGTGTACTCTGCTCCGGTGTACTCTGCTTTGGTCAACGACGTTCCCAACGCCGCATCCCACGACACTTAAAATAGCGCCTTCTATGGCCTTATTCCCTTGGAGAGGCATCTTCTGGAAAGAATAACGCCTTTTTATGGCCTTATTTTTTCAAAAGAGCTCCTTTTCCTCTCGGTTTTGGACGTTTTGCCGAAAGTAGGGCCATTTTGTGCCGCTATTTTCAGGAAAATGCGGTTTCGGAGTGAAATAGGGCCATTTTATACCGCTATTCGAGAAGTCATCCGAGAATTGGCTGTTTGCCGTTGATTGGTGATTCCAGGCCAGGACGGCCCCCGTTCAGAGCCGCTACCCCTGCAAAGCAGTCCAAGCAGGCCGGGCACGGCTGCGTACGAGCAGATCTTCCTTGATGTCGAGCTCACTCCGGCTGACCAGCCTGCCGGCAAGGCCGACTCTCACACGAACCTTCGGGCCGTGTTTCAAGAGCAACCAAAGTCTACGGCGTTTTCGACTTCGAAACTTGCCGAAAACCAATCCGGTGATCGGATGGCTTTCACTTGCCCGGCACTTTCACTTTTGGATTCCTTTTTCAGTTAAGTGTGCGGGTCGTCAAATGAGCCGATTTTCTTTTGGCACGCCCTTTTTTACATAATAAGCGGAACTCCCATCCACAATAGGAAGATGAACTTTCAGCGATACATCGGAAACGGGGGATCTGAAAAAATGAACAATGAGCGGGCAAGCGGAGGGGAGCAGGGGAATTTGAAGTGGTGGCAGCTCTCCTTGCTTGGCGTGGCCTCAACGATCGGCACCGGGTATTTTCTTGGCTCCGGCCTGGGAATCCGCATGGCGGGGCCGTCAATTATGATCGCTTTTGCGTTGGCTGCGCTTGTCACTTATACGGTATTTGAAATGTTGGCGAAAATGACCGCCGACCGCCCGGAGCAGGGCTCGTTCCGCTCTTATGCCAAACGGGCGTTTGGCCGCTGGGCAGGCTTTGGCAGCGGATGGGTGTATTGGTCCTCCGAGCTGTTGATCATGGGCAGCCAGCTGACCGCGTTGTCGCTTTTTTCGCGCTTCTGGTTCCCCGGCGTTCCGATGTGGGGGTTTGCGGCGGGGTATGCGCTGGCGGGACTCGGGGTCATTCTGATCGGCAACCGGGTGTTTGATCCGATCGAGAACGTGCTCTCCGTCATCAAGATCGCGGCGATCTTGATGTTTCTCGGCATCGCCGCGGCCGCGCTGGCGGGGTTCCTCCCCGGAGCAGGGCGGCAGCCGCTGTTTCCTCATACCCTAAGCGCCATTTTTCCGGCGGGATACCGGGGAATTTGGTCGGGGGCTATTTTTGCGTTTTATGCTTTTGGCGGCATTGAAGTCATGGGACTGATGGCGATCCGTCTCCGCAAGCCGGAGGAAGCCCCGAAATCGGGAACCGTCATGCTGCTGCTGTTGACCGTGGTTTATCTTTTATCGATCGGGCTTGTGATCACGATGATACCCTGGTCCTCCGTGGATCCCAAACGCAGTCCCTTTATCACGGCGTTCAGCGGTTATTCGCTCCCTTTTATTCCACACGTATTCAACGGGGTACTGATCGTTGCCGGATTTTCAACGATGGTTGCGTCTTTGTATGCGGTTACGACTATGCTGGTTACACTCGCCAAAGATAACGACGCTCCGCTGCTGTTTGCCAAAACGGCATGGAAGAACCGGCCGTTATTCGCGATCGGCATGACCGCGGCGGGACTCGTCGGTTCCATCGCGCTTTCACTGGCCATGCCGGGGCGTATTTACGAATATATCACGACAGCTGCCGGGTTGCTGCTGCTGTACAACTGGTTTTTTATCCTCGTGACCTCAGGAAAGTTATTGAAACTGACCGTCTTTGGCCGAATCAAGCGTTATGCCGGTATGGTGCTGATTTTGCTTGTCGTTTCCGGGACATTGTTCCACTCGGCAAGCCGTCCCGGATTTTGGGGAAGCTTCGTGTTTATCGGTGTAATCGGGATCGTTACGCTTATTATGCAGTTTGCGGTCTGGAAACGAAGAGAGCCTGCGGGGCGGGGAAAACGAAAACCCGTTTTGCGGCCAAAGCGGACAACTTGAATGAGTTCCATTTAGAGGCGGGCCAGCATCAGAACAAAGGCTTCATAACCGAAATACGCCCCAAAGCCGATCAGGGACAGTCCGGAAATGACGGAGATAGCGAAGAGAACGCGGTCCGTCAACAAGCGGCGAAAAACGCTGGCGAAGCCGGCCATCGTGACGTCCCACAAAACCAAACCGACGATGATCGCCGCGCTGTTTATGATGAGCTGCGTAGTGTCCGTATTTTCTGCGGCCTGGGCCAATACCGATCCGTAAATCCCGAGCCAGAATAGAATGGAGAGCGGATTGGACACGGACATCACAAATCCCGTTCCGAACGATTTCAGCAGGGGCTCGCTGCCTCTTATTTCGTTCAGCCGTATTTTTCCCGCCTGCCTCAGGCTGTCGATTCCGCTGTAAACAAGGACGTAGCAGCCGAACATCCACAGCAGCGTTTTCATAAAGGGAGTGTTCAGAAAATGGACAACGCCGAAATAAACCAACAGCATGTACAAAATATCGGCCATCAAAGCGCCAAGCCCGACCAGCCAGGCATGCATGAACCCGCCTCGGATGCCTTTATCGAGTTGGGCCGCATTCACAGGGCCGATTGGGGCGGACAAAGACAAGCCCAGAATGATGTAGGTTAAAAAACCGTTCATGCGTAACACCTCAAGATTCCAATTTTTAACTGCCGCTTGTACATCTTATTCCGGTCTATTGGCTTGTACGACTGGAGGAGCGTAAATTGACAACTTTTTTCGGACTGTGATACTTTAGGATCGAGCGCAGCAGGCATAAATATTGAGGTGAACGAACATGGCGAAGAAGAAAACGAACAACGCCCCGAAGGGCGCTTCATCGGATAAACCGGCTACACTTAAAGATCTGCTCGGTGAAGCCACCTTGGCCAAGCTAAAAGAGCAAGCGAATGAACTGAAGAAGGAAGAGGAGCAGCGCCGGGAGCAAGAACGGACGAAAGTGGAGGAAGCTCGCCGCGCGGAGAAGAAGAGACTGGAGAACGACTTCGAGCATTTGCTGAACACAAGCGAGATGGACTGGCATAAATATAAATGAAATCGGTTCTCATTTTGACAGCGGATCAAGACCGTGGTACGATCTGAGAAGTCCAAAACTTTAGACATTTTGGTGATGCCCGTGAAAAATAAGATCCGTCAAATCCGCAAAAAGCTGGGCTTCACCCAGCTCAAGCTGGCTCAGGAATGCGGCGTGGCCAGACAAACGATCAACTGTGTGGAGAACGACAAATACGATCCGACGCTGGAGCTGGCTTTTAAATTGGCGCAAATATTGCATACGAAGGTGGATGAACTTTTTATTTATGAGTAAATTCAACAGCAATTACATCATTATGATGGACGATATCGTTCGGGAGGGAGAGCCGATTCTTCGCGTGGTCACGGAGCCGGTGAGCACGCCTCCCAGTGAAGAGGATCGCGAAGAGATGGCGTCGATGCTGCAGTTTCTCAAGTACAGTCAGGACCCTGAGCTTTCCAAGAGATACAAGCTGCGGGCCGGCATCGGCTTGTCCGCCAACCAGATTGGCTTGAACAAGCGGATGTTCGCCGCTCTTTTGTCCGACGATGAGGGGCAGACTCGCGAGGTCGCCATGTACAACCCCAAAATCATCAGTCACTCGACCACGATGATTTACCTGCCGGAAAGCGAAGGCTGCTTGTCAGTGGACCGGCCGATTCAAGGCTTCGTTCCGCGATATGAGAAAGTGCAGATCAGATGCTATAGCGAAGACGGCAAAGAGCTTAAATTACGCTTCAAAGGCTTCGACGCGATCGTCATGCAGCATGAGATCGACCATCTGAACGGCATTATGTTTTACGATCATATCAATAAGGAGAATCCGTTCAAGCTGCCGGGCGGTGTGCAAATCACCAGCTTGTATTAGGCAGAATGTATTTTCGGCGACGGAGGCAGCCGTGTGAAACGTTTTCTACGATCGCTGTTGTTCCCGGATTTCTTTGATTTTATAAATTCAGATATAAGTAGAAGTCCGATCACAAAGTGCGACCATTACCGTTTCTTCAAAAACATTTCACACTCTTGCTCACACCGAATATCCAAGTATGCCCAATTGCTTTGCAAAAGCGCACAGCCTTGGGTATGATTACAGAAGAGGCCCGGAAGACAAGCGTCGATGGCATTTCGCATGGCTGCAATCAGCGCCGATTCACGGGTGCTTTCCACAGATGAACGGAGGAACATCCACGTGTCAAATACGATAATTCGCATGATCGATCATACGCTTCTGAAGCCGGAAGCCGGCAAGGAAGCCATACTTAAACTGACTGAAGAGGCCAAACAGTACCGCTTTGCTTCGGTCTGCGTCAACCCGGTATGGGTGAAAACCGCGGCCGAAGCCTTGAAAGATACGCCGGAAGTCAAAGTTTGCACCGTTATCGGGTTCCCGCTGGGAGCTTCGGTATCGGAAGTTAAAGCTTTTGAAGCGGACCAGGCGATCCGCGAGGGCGCCGGGGAAGTAGACATGGTCATCAACATCGGCGCGTTGAAGGATGGCAATGACGAGCTGGTTGAACGCGACATCGCTGCCGTCGTTAAAGCGGCTTCGGGGAAAGCCCTGGTGAAAGTCATTTTGGAAACCTGCCTGCTGACCGAAGATGAAATTGTTCGCGCAAGCCGTCTTTCGGTATCGGCCGGCGCCGATTTTGTCAAGACGTCGACGGGCTTCTCCACGGGCGGAGCGACGGTGGAAGCCGTAGCCTTGATGTCGAAGACCGTTGGCCCGAACGTGGGCGTGAAAGCTTCAGGGGGCGTGCGCTCGCTGGCTGATGCCCAGGCCATGATCGAAGCCGGCGCAACGCGCCTCGGCACGAGCGCCGGAGTAGCGATTGCGCAGGGACTGAGCGCCAAGAGCGACTATTGATTCGTCATCTATCCGTGAGGCGGAACGCCGTCAAATAAGCGAACCAAGAGCGTCATTCCAGGGAACACTTGGGAATGGCGCTCTTTTTGCATGAAATTCAAACTTTTTTACCGCCCATTCCGTTACAGGTACAGATGCTTACCGCGGAGCAATTCAAATCGACAAGGAATGAGGAATCTTATGATTCAAATCAATCACTTATCCAAAAGATACCGTCGTGGCGGTTTGGCGCTGAACGATGTGAATTTAACGCTGCAGGAAGGCATGGTCGGATTGCTCGGACCTAATGGGGCCGGCAAATCCTCCCTGATGCGCATCCTGGCTACGCTCACCGCCCCGACGGAGGGAGAAGCTTTTATTTATAACGTTTCTCTGCGAAGCCCTGAGGATATCCGCGCCATGATCGGGTATCTGCCGCAGCAGTTTCAGGTTTATCCGCAGATGACCGGAGCCGAGTATCTCGACTATGTCGGCGTAATGAAGGGACTAAACGACAAGAAGCAGCGTAAAGCGGAGATCCGCCGGATTGTCGAAGAGGTGAATCTTCAGGACAAAGCGGGGAAAAGGATCCAGACGTATTCCGGCGGCATGAAGCGCCGTCTCGGCATCGCCCAAGCGCTGCTGGGCTCACCGCGCGTCCTGATCGTCGACGAGCCGACGGCCGGTCTCGATCCCGAAGAACGCGTCCGCTTTCGCAATCTGCTGACCCGGTTCAGCCTCGGGCGGATTGTTCTGCTCTCCACGCATATCGTAGCCGATATCGAAAGCAACTGCCGGCAAATCGCTGTTTTGGACAAAGGCCGCGTGAAGATGTCCGGAGAACTGGCGGAACTTCAGGAATACGGCAGCGGCAGGGTATGGGAGGCCCGCCTGTCCGAAGCTCAGTTCGCCTCGCTTGACCCGATGTCGGTAGTTTCAACCAAGCGGACCGAAGAAGGCTTGCTGTGCCGGGTGATCGGCACGGAGCCTCCCGCCGGCGCTTCCGGAGCCGAGCTTGTCCGGCCTACGCTGGAAGACGGCTATTTGTCCCTGCTTCGATCGGGGCAAATGGAGGGAATGCGGTCATGATGAAATGGCGCCGCCAGTTTTCTTTTGAATTCGGCATGACTTTCCGCAACCCGTGGCTGATGATTTTGCCGGTACTGTTCGGACTACTGAATATTTGGGGAATCAGCCAATTGGCCCCTAGCGATTTATACAGTGACGCATACTCCAGCCATACGCTCATTAACACCATGACGCTGGGCCTCGTGATGCTTCAGGGCGTTTTATCGATCCGAAGAGACCTTCGGCGTCCTTCCTACGAATGGAGCAGCGCTTTGCCCGTCTCCTACGGAGTGAGACTTTCGGCCAAATATTTGGCCGGATTGATTTACTTTACGATCTTTACTGTGCTGGCAGGAGCGGTATACGCCTGGTTCTCCGCGAAAACCGGAGTGGACTGGTCCGTTACGATGGAATATTCCCGTTATTTCACAGTTACCTATGAAGTGTCCTACATTATAACGCTTGCTCTGGCCATGCTGCTGGCGATATGCATTCCGAATCGGGTTGTTTATTTAATAGGTTTTTGCGCCTGGATGTTCGGAACCTTTTTTCTCGATCTCTTTATATTGGACAAAGCTCATCTGTATTTTTTGCGGACGTTTCATCTTAGCGGGCTCCTTCTTACCGGAAACTTGGATAGCGACTTCTGGGGAATCCATTTAATCAGAGGTGAGCTGCTGTACTCCCGTTTGTTTGTCACGGCGTTTTCCCTGCTGCTGCTTGCCGCCGGATTGATCGTGCTGAACAGCTTGCGGCCGACCAAACGCCGCAGCGTTTCATGGGCGGCCGTTGGGCTCGCATTGCTGTTGGCCTGCGGGGCGTTCGCGCCTTACGGGCTCATCTGGCAGGAGCGTTATGCGGGATATCGCGAGATTTTAAATGACCCGGACCTCGAGAAGGTGCAGGATATCCTGCAGCCCGGGAAGCACAGCGTTTATCGAATTTCGGATTATCGGATCGATCTGCGGCGTCAGCCCGGGGATGTGCTGGACGCCAAAGTTCTTTTGCATATTCCGGCAGGGGAACTGGACGGCAAAACAGAGCTCCCTTTAACGCTTAATCGCGATTTCGACGTAAACAAGCTAAGTGTCAACGGGATTAAAGTTTCGTTCGAGCGCGAGGGGGATCGGCTCGCCGCCAAGCTTCCCGCCCCTGAGGGTGGCCAGCTGGAAGTCAATCTGGAGTATAGCGGAATGATCATGGATTTTGCCAATGATTTTCGCAGCGGCGGCTTTTTCGCCTTCGTCAAAGGCGGAGATGTCTTTTTGCCGGGGTACATTGGCTGGTATCCGCTCCCGGGTTATCAACCGTTATATGTAAAGGACTTTAGCAGCTCTACTCTGCAACCTGGGGGTGCCTTCTCCGGAATCGTCAATCCGCCGGCCGACTTCAATTTGACCGCCTCCGGGTTTGAGCTGCCGCTCTTTGGCAATTTGACGGAAACGGGCCGGCAGGGGGAAGAACAGTCTTTTGAGTCGAAAGCTTCCAATAGCATCAGTTTGTACGGGGGGGAAGCCGTCACGGTAACTCACCCGGCGCTTCCGGTTCGGGTCGAAACGACGCCGTACAATGAAGAAAGAGCCAAGGAACTGCTGAACGCCTGGAGCAAGCTGTATGCCTACTACGCTTCTTGGATCGAAGACTTCCATCCCAAAATCAATCAGGTTATTGATCTGCCGATTAACATTTATGTCCATTCGGAGATCGAGAACCAGACGTATAACTTGCTATGGCATAGCTCGGATAGTCAATATACATCCAAAACCCTGATGAATGCGATGCTGATCGGTTCAAGAACCGGCGATTATTTGATCGACAATACGGAGAAGGATATCCGGCTGCAGTTGAGAGGGCTTTTGTGGTATCTGTATTTCCGCGAGGAGGAGAAAGCTTCCGACAAGGAGCTTCTGGAAGGGACCAAGGGGGATAGTATGCTTCAGGACCTTTACTATTTGCCCCCGCAGACCGACCCGAAAAATTTGAGCGAGCTTATGCTCAAACAGGTATCCTCCGCTCTTGATCAAGGCAAAGACAAACAGATCAAAGAGATTCTGAATTATTTCTACGGTAAGGGACTGGCGGTCGAGAATATCGGACAGGAACGATTGGATCCAAAATACAAAATCCCGTATTCCGAATGGGAGCGGGAATGGGAGAAGGTGATGGGCGATGAGAACCGGAGTTGAGGGGTTCCGCAGGGGAATCGGTATGGAGCTGAAGCTTCATAAGCAGCCGATGACGGCACTCGCGTTTTTCGTTTATTTCTTGTATCTGCTCAGCATCGCTACGGGACATCCCGAACATCCCCGGACCGTATATTATTATTCGGAAATGGGCATGTTCCCGTTAATCATCATTCTTACCTTGCTGCTGTTTCAGCGTGAGATCGGCGGAGGGGGCATGGAAGTAGTTGCAACGTACCCCGTATCGCTGCGGATTCTGGCCGTACGCAAATGGCTGCTGGCCGTCCTGATCTCTCTTCTTTTCGGAATCGGCTGGATGGCCGTGTACCTGTGGAAATTCGGCGTCATCAAGACGGATTGGTATCTGTGGAATGGCGGGGGTCTCGTGAAGCACGCCGAAATCGGGGTGTTTCCGCTGCTGCTGCAGACTCTGCCGGCTTATCTTTTACTTGCTTCGCTAACCATGACCGGGATCGTTTTGTTCCGGAGAATATATGGCGGCCTGGCGCTCGGGTTTTCGGTCTGGATGCTGGACACGGTAAGCAGCGGCAAGCTGCTGTCCGGATGGACGTTGTATTCAGCCTATTTGCCGAAGTGGGCTTCGTTCCCGGTGAATCGTCTCGTTTTGCTGCTAGGCGCTTTTCTGTTGCTGCCCTTTTCGGTTTGGCTGATCGGCAGGAGGGAACGCTGGGTCTCTGTGGAAGAAGAGTAGTGCTGCGTTAGGTTGTTTTAAGTTCAAAGGAAAAATGTTAAGGCAAAAGTACGAAATGTTCTGGCAGGAGCAGCAGCGATCGAAAGAACATTTCACACGGCTGCCTCTACCACTGCAATCTTTACTCATCGGGAAGGAGGGAGAAGATGATTTCCGACCAGCAATTGGCCGAGCGGATGGCCCAAGGGGACCAGGAAGCGTTCGAATTGCTTGTGACGAGGTATCACGGGCCACTGCTCAGCTATGTTACCCTGCAGCTTCGAGACCGATCGAAGGCGGAGGATGTCGTTCAGGAAACCTTCATTCGCCTGATCCGGCATTTGGAAAAGCATGAAGGACTGGACCAGCTTCGCCCGTGGCTCTACAAGGTGGCCCTGAACCTGTGCCGGGATTACTGGCGGAGCGCCACCTTCCGCTCGGAGCAGATCGCCGCGGACGAACTGCCGGATCGGCCCGATCCGTCGCCGCTGGCGGAGGATTTGATCGATCGCCAGGAGACGGTGGAGCAAATCGCCGAATCGATGAACGGGCTGTCCAAAGTCCAGCAGGAAGTCGTGCGCATGCGATTTTTTCATGAGCTGAAGCTTCAGGAAATCGCCGAACTGCTGGAGCTTCCGCTCAGTTCGGTCAAATCCCATCTGTACGGAGGACTGCGCAAGCTGAAGCGGGTTCTCGGCAGAACAGGGGAATTTGCTTCTCCCGCATTTGAGAAAGAACGATTGGAACCACTTGAGGAAAAGGAGGGACGGCTTCATGAACCCATCCATTGATAAAGAGCTTGAACGGCTTGAGCGGGAACTGAGGGAACCTCTTCGGCAGGCGCTTCAGCCGTCCCCGTCTCCTTCGGAGACAGCCGCACTGATCGCGGCGCTTCAGCCGGAGTTCGATGCCCTTAAGGCGAAAGAGCGGTTTACGGCGCTCGATTTCAATCCCCGGGTTGAGGTGCCTTCGCTGCGCAAGCTGCTGTGGAGCCAATTCCGCATCAACCGCAAATCATTGATCCTGTCGGCGACAGCGGTGTTTTTCATGCTGATTCTGCTGGTCGATCCGGTGAATCCCGACAGAACCTATATGATCGGCAACGCTCTTCCGGGCGGTTTGTTCCCGATCATTACGCCGCTGATGCTGATCGCATCCATGCTGTACAGCTACCGTTCCTGGGACCCGGGCATGCGCAGCGTCGAGAGCATCACGCCTTATCCGCCGGCGCTTGTGGTTTACTGCCGAATGCTGATGGTGCTTGGGCTCATTGTCATATGGGCCCTGATCGGTTCCGTCGTGGTTGGTATCCGCGTGTCCATGGAGGATAAAATCACGCTGCCGTTTATCCCTTTTATGCTGCAGTGGTTAGGCATTTCGTTGCTGATGGGGGGAGCTGCCATGTACACCCTGTTTCGCAAAGGGATAAAAACGGCCATGTTCTCCGCCTCGGCGATTTACTTGCTCTGGTTCATTTATGAGAACCAGGTCTCGCAAGCCCGCTTTCCCAGTGTTTCCGGAACTATCGTAGACATGATATTGCTGATTGTCGGAGCCGCGCTGCTGTTCCGCTCGTATTTCCGCAGCCGGAATTTGAAAATCGGCGGAACGGGGCGGGAATAGGCCATGATATTGATCGAAAATTTGCGGCAGTCCGTTGGAGGCTTCTCCCTCAAAATCGACCGGATGAGCTTCTACTCGGGACTTACGCTTCTGGTTGGGGCTAACGGAGCGGGAAAAACCACGCTGCTGGAGCTGCTGGCGACGGTACAGATGCCGAGGAAGGGGAGCATTCTTTACCGGCAGCGCTCGGCGCAGGAGGATTTACCGCTGGTGCGCAGCCAAATCGGCTATGCTCCTTCGGAGATCGAATTGTATGAAGAGATGACGCCGCGAAGGATGCTTGTCTATTTAGCCGAGCTGAAAGGCGTTTACGATATGGAGCGCGTAGAGGGACTGCTGCATGATTTCCGTTTGGAGGAATTTAAAAACACGCGGATCAAGCATTTGTCGCTGGGAGTGAGGAGGCGGGTCGTGATCGCTCAAACGCTTCTGGCGGCGCCGGGTTTTCTGTTTCTCGACGAGCCGTTAAACGCCATGGATTCCGGGGAGCGGAAGCTGGCCATTTCCTATTTGTCCCGATATGCCGTGGGACGGACGGTCGTTGCCGCGGTTCATGAATTAAACGAATGGGAAGCGGGGGCGGATCATATGTTATGGCTCGATAAGGGTAAGGTCCGTTTTGACGGGGACAGAACGGAGTGGCTCTCGGATCTGCCGTATCAAGTATGGGAAGGCATCGTGACCATGGACGAATTCCTCCGGCTGCCGGATCGGGGGATGATCGTTTTTCGCGAGACCGGGGAGGGGATGTATGTCAAACTAGTGGGGGAAACTCCACCTTTTCCCGGTTTGAAAGCGGCGGAGCCCAATCTGGAGGATGCCTATTTTATACGAAAATACATGGATTAAACCGGCATTACAAATTTTACCCGATAATTCACATAAAAATTATCGGGTTTTCTATTTCCAAATGACCGGTTATGTGAGAGAATAGGAAAAACAAACCATGAAGGCTGATGTTTGCCCATTTTATTACATGTATTGAAGGAGGAATTTATCCATGTCCGAAGAACGCCAATACGCCCCGGAGACCCTAGCGGTTCATGCCGGTCAGGAGATTGATCCGACTACCTTTTCCCGGGCGGTCCCGCTGTACCAAACGACTTCCTACGGTTTCCGCGATACCGAGCACGCCGCCAATCTGTTTGGCCTGAAGGAATTCGGCAATATTTACACCCGTATCATGAATCCGACAACTGACGTATTCGAGAAGCGCGTTGCGGCGCTTGAGGGAGGCGTTGGCGCGCTGGCGACGGCGTCCGGTCAGGCAGCGATAACCTTCTCCATTTTGAATATCGCCGGAGCGGGAGATGAAATCGTATCCTCCAGCACGCTTTACGGCGGGACTTATAACTTGTTTGCAACGACATTGCCGAAGCTTGGCATTAACGTGAAGTTTGTGGATGCTTCGAATCCGGAGCATTTCCGCTCCGCGATCACGGACAAGACCAAAGCGCTGTATGCGGAAACGCTCGGCAATCCGAAAGGCGATGTCCTCGACATTGAAGCCGTCGCCGCCATTGCGCATGAGCACGGAATCCCGCTGATCGTCGACAACACATTCCCGAGTCCGTATTTGCTGCGTCCGATCGACTATGGAGCGGATATCGTCGTGCATTCGGCCACGAAGTTCATCGGCGGCCACGGGACTTCCATCGGCGGCATTATCGTCGATGGCGGCAAATTCGACTGGACGGCGAACGACAAGTTCCACGGCCTGACCCAGCCGGATCCCAGCTACCACGACGTAGTATACACGCAAGCGGTTGGACCGCTGGCTTATATCATCAAAGCGCGGGTTCAACTGCAGCGCGATCTGGGCGCGTCGCTGTCGCCGTTCAACGCATGGCTGCTGCTGCAAGGGCTTGAGACGCTCCATTTACGGGTCGAGCGCCACAGCCAAAACGCCCTTAAGGTCGCTCAGTACCTGGAGGATCACGACAAGGTCGAATGGGTAAGCTACGCCGGCCTGCCAAGCCACGAGTCTTACGATCTCGCGAAAAAATATTTGCCAAAGGGTCAAGGCGCCATTTTGACCTTCGGCATTAAAGGCGGAGTGGAAGCGGGCCGCAAGCTGATCGAAAACGTCAAGCTGTTCTCGCATTTAGCCAATGTCGGCGATTCCAAGTCGCTGATCATTCATCCGGCCAGCACGACGCACTTGCAACTGAGCGAGGAAGAACAGCTTGCGGCAGGGGTCAATCCGGAACTGATCCGCTTGTCCGTCGGAACTGAGGCAATCGAGGACATTATTTACGACCTGGAGCAGGCCATCGCCGCCAGCCAGGCATAACCGGAACCAACAACTCGAAAACCGGAAATCGTGCAAAAAAACAAAGCCGCTATTCTTTAGTTCCCCATTCGGGAACCAAGAATAGCGGCTTTGTTTATTCCATGCTGAAATTGCCCGTCGTAGTGCTTACTTTAATTTGGTATTTGCCTGTTCCTACCTTGCCTACAATCTCTTTGTCCGTTTGCTTGTCTAATTCTATGCCAGGAAGCTCAACGTTTCCTTTGCCCAGTTCGGTATTGAATCCAAGAGTTAACGGTTGAGACTTCTTCAACAGAAGCGAAATATTGCCGGTTGTGGATTCGGTGATCAAGTCGCCGGCGAGCCCGGTTTCCTGCTGATCGAGATCGATGTTTCCGGTGGTGGTGCGGAGCGCGATTTCGCCTTGAAGCCCGCCGGCATCAATATGTCCGGTATCGCAGCGCAAGCTGATTTTCTTCGCCTCGGCCCCGCTTAGATCAATGTTCCCGCTGGCGCTGGTCAGCTCCAGGCTGCTCTTGGTGCGAAGCCCGGCGGCAGTAATGTTGCCGGTTGCGGTTTCGGCCGACAACTTCTCAAAGACGGCGCTGGGAATTTGGACGGTCAGCGTCGCATCGACATGAAGATTGCTCATGTTGTTCAGCTTGCGTTCCGCCTTGATGTATAGGGTATCGCCCTGGATGTCGAGCAGGGGAGACAGAGCCTTATCGGTAACATAGCTGCTGATTTTCCCTTCCAGCTTGGCGGAGATTTTGCCGGAATCGGGCGCCGGAACCAGCTTCACGTTCGACACTGCGGTTTGAATGACGATGTTTGTGACCCCGACCACGCTTTCGCTGCCGGAAATATTAATCTCCCGCATGCTGCCGTCATCCGCCTGAATTCCGTTGTTTGTACTGCCGGTGCTTGTTCCGCCTGACGCCACGGCGTCGGACACGATTCCGGACACATCGTCCATAATTCCGTCAACCAAAGCGGTGGTGCTGTCGGTTACATCCTTTTGGTAGTCCCGGATGGCTTCATCTAAATCTTTTCCGGACTCTCCGGGTTTATCCTTTTGGATTGAGATATCCTCCGGATTATCCTTATCCTGAAAAATCCCCAGCGCTTCCAGCGTATCGGTCTTCGGAACCGTCACGGCGGTGCCGATCAAGCCGACGACAAGCAGTGCCGCGGCGAAATATACAAGTTTTTTCATACGGCCGCTCTCCCTTGCAATCCGGATTTATGTTTCACCAAGCTTAGAATCAGGGCATAGAAATGCTCCGAAAGTCCCTTTAGGCTCACGCCAAGCAAAATTCCCAAACTGAATAACGTCATGGTCGCGAACAGATAGAAAAAGAACTGCTCGAAGCCCTGCTGAACCAGATTTACGACGATAAGCACGGGGCTCAGTATCATGGCCACGGAAACGATACTTAGCGAGGCCATGAGAAGAAGCAGCAGAAACACGGGCACAGCAACCAGCAAAATATTGACGAAGTCCATCCGGGCTACTTTCAAAACCGCGCGCATGACATTGGAGAAGCTTTTTCGATTTTCGGCTGCGGAGATGCTGTAATCCAGCAACAGATCTTTGGCAAGCAGGGAGGGGGAGCCCAATTTTGTGATAATATCCTCTTCGCTTTTTCCGGCGAGGTTCCCGGCTTCGAAATGTTCTTCGTAATCGTACAAAATTTCCTTTCTCTCTTCCGCAGGTATGCTTAAAAGCAGGTTTTCCAGGCTTTCCATAAATTCAGTTCTCCCCATCGGTACTCATCCCTTCTGCTATGAAATCGTTGACCGCCCTCGCAAAGGGCATCCACTGCGCGATTAATTCATCGAGCTGACGCCTGCCGGATTCCGTGATCGAGTAATACTTGCGCGCCGGGCCTTCCGAAGAATCGGACAGATAGCAGGTCAAATATTTATCTTTCGTGAGTCTCCTCAGAATCGGATACAGCGTTCCTTCCGCCAGTTCGATCTTTTCGGTTATTTTCTGGGCAAGCTCGTATCCGTACTGGTCTTTTTTCGCAATGAGCACCAGCACGCACAGCTCCAGAGCGCCTTTTTTCAATTGGACATTCATTCGCATCACCTCGGGTTACGTGGAGATCATTTAATAAAATCCAGGGAATCAATCTCGAATAGATAGTGTTCAGTACTGTATATTGACCACTAGATGAACTCAGTATAATATCCTGTACTGAATAATGCAATATAGTCCTTAATTTTCTGCCAAAATTTGTTTACATTTTTTGAATATTAGTTTAAAATAAAAGTAAAGTTTCTCTAGGTAAACATTCTTGTCCTAATACAAAATTGATTATCGTTCTCATTAACATGCTGCTCCGGGGGCCCCCGGGGCGGCATGTGTCGTTTTCAGGAGGTTAACAATAGTATTCATTCTCAGTAAACTTGTACGAATCCTAAGGAGGAGAAAGTATGGAAGCCGTTTCTAAGCCGATGGCAGCCGTCAAAAAATCAGCAAACCCGGATCCGGGGCCTCGTCGCCGACCGTTTGCGCTGAGTCTGCTTCGCCACCGGGAAATGTTGTTTGCTGTCAGCAGCGGGGTACTTTTATTGGCCGCTTGGGGAATAGGAAGTTTTTCAAATTTGCTGTCCATCTTGTTCTATATCGCCGCATACGGCATCGGGGGATTCCGCCAGGCTCGAGAGGGCTTGATCACGCTGATCAAGGAACGGGACCTCGACGTTAATCTTTTGATGATTGCGGCGGCGCTGGGTGCCGCATCGATCGGATATTGGAACGAGGGCGCTATGCTGATCTTCATTTTTTCATTAAGCGGCGCTCTGGAGTCGTTCGCCAGCGAGCGCAGCCGCAAGGATATTTCCGCGCTGATTGCGCTGAAGCCGGAAACGGCGCTAAGGGTAGATGAGGATGGCGTTAGAACGGTACCGGTGGGTGAGTTGTTGGCGGGGGATTTGATCCTGGTGAAACCGGCGGAAGTCATCCCGGCCGACGGGCTGGTTCAGAGCGGCGTGTCTTCCGTAAACCAGTCGGCGATTACCGGGGAATCGATTCCGGTGGATAAAGCAATGGGCGACGGCGTATACGCGGGCACGTTGAACGGGGAGGGCGCCTTATATATCGAGGTCACCAGCCAGTCCGAAGGGACGCTGTTCGCCAAAATCATCGCGCTTGTGGAGCAGGCGCAAAGCGAAGTACCGCAGACGCAGCGGTTCATCAAAAGGCTTGAAGGAGCATACGCCAAGGGAGTAGTCCTGCTGACCTGCGCTTTTATTCTTCTTCCTCCGCTTCTGCTTGGATGGACTTGGTCTTTTACGTTCTATAAAGCGATGGTTTTTCTGGTGGTCGCTTCGCCTTGCGCGTTGGTTTCTTCAGTGATGCCGGCCATGCTGTCGGCGATGTCGAAAAGCGCCAGAAAAGGAGTGCTCTTCAAGGGAGGAGCCCACATGGACAATTTGGGAAGCGCAAAGGTTGTCGCCTTCGACAAGACCGGGACGCTTACGGCGGGAGCCCCGGTCGTCACGGAACTGTACGTCGCGGAGGGATGCGACCGGCTAGAGGTGTTGGCCGCTTGCGCGGCGGCGGAAAGCCTGTCGGAGCATCCGCTCGCTCTGGCCATCGTTCGGGCCGCCGAAGAGGAGGCGGTCGGCTTGCCGCCGGTGGATCAACTGAAAGCCCTGGCCGGCTGGGGCATTGAAGCCGTGATCGGCGGCGATATCTGGCGGATCGGCAAGGCCAACGAGCATGAGCCGGCGCTTCCGCCGAAGCTTGCGCAGCGCATGCGGGAGCTGATCGATGACGGCAGCACGGTTTCCGTCATCCAATGCAGCGGAAGCTACGTCGGAGTCATCGCGCTGCGCGACATTGTTCGCCCCCGGGCCAAAGCCGCCATCGCGCAGCTGCATAAGCACGGGATATTCGCGGCGATGCTGACGGGCGACCGGAGCGGCACGGCCCGTGCCGTCGCCAAAGAGGCGGGCATCGACCTCGTATTTGGCGATCTTTTGCCCCAGGATAAGGTGAAACACGTCAAAAAGCTGCGGGCGGAGCATGGCTCCACGGTGATGGTCGGCGATGGTGTCAACGACGCACCGGCGCTGGCGGTCGCCACGGTGGGCGTAGCTATGGGGGGCGGCGGAAGCGGTGCTGCACTGGAAGTGGCCGATGTCGTGCTGATGAACGATAACCTGGAACTGGTGGCCGAGACTATCGTTTTAGCCCGCCGGGCCAGAACGATCGTCAAGCAGAACCTGATTTTTGCGGCCGGCGTGATTTTGCTGCTGATTACGAGCAACTTTGTTCAGGGCATCCCGCTTCCGCTAGGCGTTGTGGGCCATGAAGGAAGCACGCTGCTCGTTATTTTGAACGGACTGCGTCTCCTGCGGTAAATCTTTGGAAGTTTTCTTCATCATTCCTTCATTTAAATTTCACACAACCCATCCGGTACGAATATTGACACTCTTACGCCAATTTAACATAATGAATTTAGATGATAGTTATTCTAATTTTTTCGTTTGAGATTCAACTTCTCTATATTCAGCCTACGGTTTAGGAGGATTAAAATTATGTATAAATCTATTATTATCGGAACGGGGCCGGCGGGACTTACGGCGGCAATCTATCTGGCGCGGGCCAATCTGAACCCGCTGATTATCGAAGGGCCGCAGCCCGGCGGGCAATTGACGACAACAACGGAAGTGGAGAACTTTCCGGGGTTCCCGGACGGCATCATGGGACCGGAATTGATGGATAATATGCGCAAGCAAGCAGAGCGTTTCGGCGCGGAATTCCGCACGGGCTGGGTGAACAGCGTGGACCTCAGCAAACGTCCTTTCAAGCTTCAAGTGGAAGGGCTCGGCGAACTGGTTACCGATACGCTGTTGCTCTCTACCGGTGCAACGGCTAAATATTTGGGCATTCCCGGCGAAGAAGTCAACGTGGGCCGCGGCGTAAGCACTTGCGCGACCTGCGACGGATTTTTCTTCCGCGGCAAAGAGATTATTGTGGTCGGCGGCGGAGACTCCGCTTTGGAAGAAGCGGGTTTCTTGACACGGTTCGGTTCAAAGGTGACTTTGGTACACCGCCGCGGCGAGCTTCGCGCTTCGAAAATCATGCAGGACCGCCTGCGCAGCAACGAAAAAGTGGAATGGGCGCTCAACCGCACGCCGCTTGAAGTGGTGGCTACCGAAACCGGCGTTTCCGGACTGAAAGTCCGCAACAACGAAACGGGCGAAGAAGAAATCATCGAAGCCAGCGGTGTGTTCGTTGCAATTGGGCATCATCCGAATACCGGTTTCCTGGACGGACAAATCGATACCGATGCGAACGGCTATATCGTCGTGAAGCCGGGAACGTCCGAGACCAATGTTCCTGGGGTATTCGCTTGCGGCGACGTGCAGGACACCCGTTATCGCCAAGCCATCACCGCTGCAGGCAGCGGATGCATGGCCGCTCTTGATTGCGAGAAATTCATCGAAAACCTGGAGCATGAGGCTTCGGTGGCGGGAGTCAAATAACCGGCTTATCGCAAATGTATTTTTTATCATAACTTTCAAACCAACGAGGAGGAAATGAACATGGAAAAAGCAATCGTATATACAACCACCAACTGCCCTCACTGCCGGCAAGTCAAAAGCTTTTTGAGCGAAAAAGGAGTCGCGTACGAAGAACGCAATATCGAGCAAAACGACGACTACGCCAAAGAGGTTTGGGATATGGGCATGCGTGCCGTCCCGGTAACGCTGATCGGCGAACATCGCATCTTGGGCATGAACAAAACCCAGTTTGACAAGGCGCTTGCGGAATAAGGTTTTAATCTGCGGCTCACTTAAATCCACGAGAAAAACAAAATAAATAGACCCTTACCGGGTCTTTGGGTGAAGAGAGTGGGTGAGAGATTCCGCTCTCTTTTTCTTCAACTAATTAAACCTGCGACAAGCTGGAAGACGAAATACCCTGCGATTCCGCCGCCGATCAGCGAAAATCCGGCTTTCTTCCGGCCTTGAAACAGGCGCAGAGCCCCGAGACTGACCAGCGGGGCGATCAGAAGCAGAAAGAACATGACGGTTACAAACAGTTGGACAGAAATATCCGAAATATTCACGTAGGTCATCCGAGGTTCTCCATTCCCATTAAAATAATTGATGCAATGACTTAAATCACATATTACGTTTTTTATTATACTTAATAGAAAATCCGTTTTGTAGGAGAAGTATGGAAATTTTAAGTCATTTTTACGTCTTTTTTAAGAACAAAAGTCCTTTTGATCCATCGACAAAATTAGAAGTTAATTGCGCAAGGCTTGTGTTACAATGGCGGTGAGACTTACTTAATTAAGAATTGAGGGAACAGTTTAGGTGGGTGAAGGCAGCAGGACCTGAAGGGGGAGGGAATACTTTTGCGGCATTATTTTCCTAAAAGATGGCTGGTTGTAGGCATAGCCGGCGCCATGCTGCTGAGCGGCGAGGCGTCGGAATGGGGAACCGTCCCCGTGTACGCCGCCGCGAGTGCGGAAGCGACGACATCCCAGGAAGTTCAGTCCATGCTAATGAAAGGGCTGGCGGCTCGCCAAACCTCCATCGACGTGAGTTATAAAGGCTCGACCAAAAATCTGAAGGCCATACTGAAGCAGGTGGTGGCCGAAGCGCTTGAAACCGACCCTTACACCAAATATATCGTGGACCGCTACGAATACACCTGGCGGGGAACGTCGGGTTACGCCAAAATCAATCTGCAGGTGAAGTATCGGGAAACCGCTGCGCAAACCGCGTATGTCAATCAAAGGGTAGCCGCGATTCTCCAAGGGCTGGTGAAGCCCGGGATGGACGGTCATCAGAAAATCAAAGCGATTCATGATTACGTCGTCCTGAATTTGAAATACGATACCGATCTGCAAAGATATACCGCTTACGAAGGGTTGAGTACCGGCGAAGCCGTCTGCCAAGGGTATGCTCTGCTGACCTATAAGCTGCTGAAGGGAGCGGGGCTGCAAAATCTCATCGTGGAAGGAACGGCCGGAGGCCAGGCGCATGCCTGGAACCTGGTTAACCTCGATGGCCGCTGGTACCATCTCGACACGACCTGGGACGATCCGGTGCCGGATGTAGCGGGGCAGGTCCAATATACTTACTATCTGCGAACCGACGAGCAAATGAGGAAGGACCACCGGTGGGTCGCAAGCGATTATCCCAAAACCACGACGGCCTATCTGACTTCACTGCAAACCTTGATCAGCCGAGGCGGAACGAAAACGAACGCATACCTCAACCTGAAAAAGCAGTTGGGCTATGATTTATTCGACGCCGGCGCGGCGGTTAAGGATGCCAAAGGACTGACCGACAAGGTCAAGAAAGGGATGGCATCGAAGGAATCCTCCGTTGTTGTGCGTTATTCCGGTTCGGAGCAGCAACTGCTGGAAGACTTGAGCAAGCTATACGATCTGAACATCCGGAACATCCGTTACCTGACCGAACCGCTGGAAGGCACGGAGGACTTGCGGGTAGAGATTTATTGGGAGTAGATTTTGAAATGAAAAACTCCTGGAGCGGAGCCTTCATACCGAAAGCGATGTTGACAAGAGCCTGCAACCTGCAGCGAGCATCAACGTTTTAACGAATCGTAATGCCGTTATTTCAACGAAATTTGGCGTTTGAGAAATGTAACGAACCCTACAGCCCTTATTTGACCTTAAAACGAGCCTTTGGGGCTTTTTTGGGACGAATAAAGCTTCCTGGGTCCGTTAGAACATGAAACTTCCATCTTTAGAGGCAAATAAGAGTTTTACGGTTCGTTAGCCGGATAAAGACGCGCTTCCTCGCGGACCGGGGCTTATAGCAAATAAACGGGATTATCTCCAGGATCAAATACACGATCCTGTGGATAATCCCGTTTTTAGGTGGACAACCTGGAAGCAATTATCGCCTTATTTCTTGTTTGCAGGATGAACCTCAAAATCGCATTCCTTCAGCGGAATCATTTTAATACCTTTGCTCCATTTGAAGCCGAGCCAGAGGACCAGGAACAACGGCAAGCTGATGTAGGAAACGACAACGCCGTACCAGTCGACCGATTCGCCCGTAAACGCGGACAGATTTTGTCCGAGAATGACGATAGAGCAGAGTACGAAGGCGAAAATCGGTCCGAACGGAAACCAGCGGGCTTTATACGGCAGATCGTTTAGATCCCGGCCCTGGGCGACATATGCCCGGCGGAAACGGTAATGGCTGACGGCGATGCCAAGCCAGGTGATAAAGCCGCACATGCCGGAAGCATTCAGCAGCCAGGTATATACTACGCCGTCGCCGAACAGCGAGGCGAAGAACGCAGTCATGCCGACGAGCGTCGTCAGCAGCAGGGCGTTCGTCGGCAAGCCGCGGCGGCTGAGGCGGCCGAGGAATTTCGGAGCCAGCCCGCGTTTGGCCAACGAGTACAGGATCCGGGAGGAGGCGTACATCCCGGAGTTCCCGGCCGACAGCACGGAGGTCAGGATGACGGCGTTCATCACGGAAGCGGCGATGGCCAGTCCGGCTTTCTCGAACACGATCGTGAATGGGCTGACGCCGATGGCGTCGACGCCGCTCTTGAGCAGGTCCGGGTTCGTGTAAGGGATCAGCAGGCCGATGACAAGCATCGCTAAAATATAAAAAATCAGAATGCGCCAGAAAACCTGGCGGATGGCACGCGGTACATGCTCCCTCGGATTATGGCTTTCGCCGGCGGCGACGCCGACCATTTCCGTACCTTGGAACGAGAAGCCCGCGGCCATAAACACGCCGAGGAACGTGAAGAATCCGCCGTTAAAGGGAGCGTTGCCGACCGTAAAGTTGGAGAAGCCTACGGCTTTGCCGCCCATAATGCCGAAGATCATCAAGACGCCGACGACCAGGAAAACGATGACAACGGCAATTTTGATCATGGCGAACCAGTATTCCGATTCCCCGTATCCTTTGACGGACAAGATGTTCAGACCGAGAATCAGGGCAAGGAACAGCACGCTCCACAGCAGCGAGGAACTGTTCGGGAACCAGTATTTGATGATCAACGTGGCGGCGGACAGCTCGGCAGCGATCGTGATGGCCCAGTTGTACCAATAGTTCCAGCCCATAGCGAACCCTAGCGACGAATCGACATAGCGGGTGGCATAGGTTTCAAAAGAACCGGGATCCGGCATGTAAGTGGCGAGTTCGCCCAGGCTCGTCATCAAAAAATAAACCATAATGCCAACGGCCGCATAGGCCAAAATAGCGCCGCCCGGCCCCGCGGAGGCGATGGCACCGCCGCTGGCGAGGAACAGCCCGGTTCCGATGGAACCGCCCAGCGCGATCATCGTCATGTGACGCGCTTTTAGCCCCGGTTTCAGGGTGGCGGGCGTCGCGATTTTTTTCTTGCTCATGTGAACTCTACTCCTTCAATACTAATCTTCCCCGAATGAGACTGAGCTAAAGCGGCGGCGGTTAGGCCTCGATTTATGCAAAAAGGCCGCGGAAAGGATTCCGCGGCCATAATATACCGGTTGATCCGCACCATTTCTCCATAAAGATAGCTCAACACGATATCCCCGGGTGACTGGGACAATCGTGACAGTTCTGTTCCTTTCGGAAACAGCCCCAGCATGGCGCCATTGAAGCCGGCGAACGCACACTTCGGCGACTGTGCCTTTTTCCCGGATTCTTCGGCGGCTTCAAACGCCTCCTCCGGAATACTCTTCACAATCGCGACCTCTACCTCACCGTCAAAATGATGAGGCTATTATTTAGTTAACTTTGTCAAACATTTTCATAGTATAGCGCATGATGAATGGCAGGGCAATGTCAAATTATTAACAAAACAAAACGTCTATGGAGCCTAAGCTCTCCGATTGGCCATCTGCTGCCAGACGGTTCCCGCCGCTTGTTCGCCGGATTCGATGCGTTCGACCGCCATTCTGGCCTGCAGGCCAACCTCGAACTCGGGGTCGTCCGCCGCGGCCCGCAGCGCGTCCAGCGCTTCGTCGGTGCCAACCTCGTACAGGAAGCGCGCGGCCCGCCAGCGGACAAGCTTGCTGCTGTCCGTCAGCGCCTGCACCATCGGCCCCGTCGCGGACGGATCGCCGATGTCGGACAGTGTATCGCCGGCGCTTCGGCGTACGGCCGGGGAAGCGTCGCGGAGCGCTTCGTACAGCAGCTCCAGCGCTTCCGGCGTCCGCAGGTCGCCGAGGTACACCACCGCCAGCCGGCGCACGTGCATCTGGCGGTCGCGCAGCGCTTCCGCCAGCAGCGGCAGCGCATCCACGCCCGGCTGCTGCAGGCTTTCCAGCGCGGCGTACCGGACGCGCCAGTCTTCATCCCGCAGCCGCTCCCGGACTTCGTCCAAGCTTAACGCCCGGCGCTGCTCGACGAACTCGGACTCGCTGCGGCCGTGGGCGATCGCCTGTGCGGCGATGGCTTTCAGGCGCTCAGGCGGATAAGCCGCCTCCAGTTCCTGCTCGACCTCGCGGGCGATGTCCGCCAGTTCTCCATAGCGGGCCCCGTAATCGGTCAGCTTGCGCTCTTTGATCAGCGTTGCGCTGGCGACCTCCGTGACCGTGGCTACGAACCGGTCGGACAAGGAGATCCGCTCCTCCCGCGCTCCGGCTTTAACCCGGATTTGCATCGGGATGCCGCGGAAGAACTGCACGAATACCTGGGCCTCTCCGTATCCTGCTGGCTGTTCGCTGCCTTCTTCCCAGGCGGACTCTACGTTCTCCTGTCCGAACTGGCGCTGCACTTCGGACAAAATAGCCGCCCAGTCGGCAGTGCCCTTCCGGTCGAGCGCCAGGAAATCGGCGGTGTGAAAAATGCTTTTCACCCCCTGGATTTGCAGCAGCTGACGAATCCAGGCGGGCGCCGAACGTTCGTTGTCTAACGTATATGTTTTGCGAATCCCCGGTTCCAGACTTTCGTCCAAATGGAGCTTCATGGAGTTCGGACTGGGGGTCGGTTCTATAAAAATAATTTTCATGGAATGTTCACATCTCCTTTCTCGTTTATTTTACCTCAAATTTAAGAATTCTGCCTGCCTTGTTCCGAACAATAGAGGAGATTCCCTTATAGCAGGGAGATATAACATGGGTTCGCAGGAATAAAAAGGAATCGAAGCGACACACTAACAGCAGGGAGGCGGTGGACTTGTTCAAAAAACAGGAAAAGACGCTGGCCGTCATTTGTCTTGTTCTTGCCGTCATTATGCTGTACGGGGTCATCAAAGGTTTGATCCGTTACCTGGGTTACTTTTAAAAATTTCGTAGGGAAGCGAGAGTGGCTTATGTCGTCTCTGGATACCGTTACGCTTAGCCGGATGCTTACCGGACTAACGTTGTTCGTGCATATCATATTTGCTACCGTCGGCGTCGGCGTGCCGCTGATGATCGCATTGGCGGAATGGCGGGGCATTCGCACCGGGGATCCGCATTATACCCTGCTGGCCCGCCGCTGGGCCCGGGGGTTCGTCATTTCCGTCGCCATTGGCGTCGTTACGGGAACCTCCATCGGGCTGCAGCTCAGTTTGCTGTGGCCGACGTTCATGCGGGTAGCCGGTCAGGCCATCGCGTTGCCGCTGTTCATGGAGACGTTCGCTTTTTTTATCGAAGCGATATTTCTCGGTATTTATTTGTACACCTGGGAAAGGTTCAAAAGGCCGATGCTGCATCTGCTGCTGCTCATTCCCGTGGCGCTGGGATCTTCCACCTCGGCGTTTTTTATTACGACGCTGAACGCGTTCATGAACACGCCGCAGGGATTTACGCTCAAAAACGGCGTCTTTGCCGATGTCCGGCCTTTGGTCGCCATGTTTAATCCCGCTACGCCAACCAAGGTGTCGCATGTTCTGGCATCCTCCTATACGGTCAGCGCCGGACTGCTCGCCAGCGTGACGGCATACAGCCTGCTGCGCGGCCGCACGCATATCTATTTCAAGAAGGCGCTCAAACTGACGGTGACGGCGATGTTTGTGTTTGCGGTTTCGACGGCGGTGATCGGCGATTTCTCCGGAAAGTTTCTTGCTAAGTACCAGCCGGAAAAGCTGGCGGCCGCGGAGTGGCATTTCGATACGAGAACGCAGGCGCCGCTGATCTACGGCGGGGTGCTTGACGAATCGACCGGGACGGTCAAATATGCGCTAAAGATCCCGTACGCTCTCAGCGTTTTGGCGGGCGGCTTGCCGAATACCCGGGTGATCGGGCTGAATGAGATTCCCGCGGACGAACGGCCTCCGCTGATGATCCATTATATGTTCGACCTGAAAGTGACGATCGGCATTTTGCTCGTATTGATTCCGTTTTTGTACCTGCTTCGACGCCGTCTGCCCGGAAGAGGACGAGAAAAGGGTTACCCGTTGTGGCTGCTGCTCGGGATTCTGGCGCTGGGTCCGCTGGCGATCGTGGCGATGGAGCTTGGCTGGATGTTCGCGGAGTTTGGGCGGCAGCCGTGGATCGTGCGGGGATACATGAGAGTGGGGGAAGCGGCAACCACGCAGACGACGGTTGGGGCGATGCTTGTATTGTTCGCGCTGCTGTATATCGTCTTGTGCTTTTCCTGCGTGATGGTGCTGGCCAAGCTGTTTCGTAACAAAGAAGTTATGGCGGAAATGCGCGAGCTCGGAATTGAGGGGGGAAAGTCATCATGAGTTATGAACTCGTGGGCATCACTGTTTTGTGGACGTTTCTTTTCGGCTATCTGATCGTGGCTTCCGTCGATTTCGGGGCGGGCTTTTTTAGCTATTACAGCGTGGCCACCGGACACGAAAATCAGATTCACGATATCGTTCAACGGTATTTGTCCCCGGTCTGGGAGGTGACGAACGTTTTCCTGATCTTTTTCGTCGTCGGGTTGGTCGGGTTTTTCCCGGACTCGGCGTATTATTACGGCACGGCGCTGCTTGTACCGGGGAGCCTGGTCACTGTTCTTCTTGCACTGCGCGGGGCTTATTACGCATATAACACCTATGGGAGCAGCAAAGAGAACAACAAAACGTACATGGCCATCTACGGGGCGACCGGCTTGCTTATTCCGGCGGCACTTTCGACGATCCTGGCGATTTCCGAAGGCGGAATCATCCGTGAAAGCGGGGGAAGGGTCCTGCTGGATTGGGGCGCCTTTTTCGCCAATCCTTTCACTTGGTCGGTGATCTTGTTGGCATTGGTGTCCGTGCTTTACATCTCCGCCATGTTTTTGGCCTATTATGCCTACCGTGCGGAGGATCAGGCGGCTTTTAAAGTACTGCGCGGTTATGCCCTGCTGTGGAGCGGGCCGACGATCCTTGCCTGCCTGTTTGCCTTTTTCCAAATGAACCGGCAAAACGCGGAGCATTTCGGCAATATGCTGAATATGGCGTGGATGTTTATCGCTTCGTTACTCTGTTATTTCATCGCTGTATATTTGATGTGGAAAAGGGAATATCTCGGATGGTCCTTTCTGTTCGTCATGCTGCAGTTTGCTTTTGCCTGGTACGGCTATGGCCGCTCGCATCTTCCGTTTATCCTCTACGATCAGGTAAGTGTATACGATAGCTTCACGAACGAGACGATGGCCGTCTCGCTGATTGTCGCTTTTGTCGCCGGATTGTGCATACTGGTTCCTTCGCTCTTTTTGCTGATGCGGCTGTTTCTGTTTAACGCCAAATATGTGCGCGGAAGTTCGCCGAAGAAGGGGTGATATCCAGCATGGAACACTTTCTGGTCATGGTTGCTCCGGAGCTTGTCGTGGTTGCCGCCGTACTCTTTTTGTTCCTGTATGCCAATAAATACCGGGACCCTTCCGATTAGAACTTGATTGGATAAAGTCCGGAGATGTTTTAAAATAAAGGAAAAACAGGTGATAACCTGGAGGGGAGTAGAAGGAGGGAAACCCCGGAAATGGCGAGAATTCGCTACAACAACATTGACAACGTAAGCACGGACAAAACCTTGAAGCAGTTCAGACAATGGCGGGAAGAACGCCGCAGGAAGAAGAAAGACTATTCTTATTGCGTCCCCTGCGCGCAGCCCGAGCTTGACTATTTGCTGGCCAACCGGATGGACACGTCCGTAACCTGGATTGGCCATGCCACTTTTTTGCTTCAATACGAAGGGCTGAACATCATCACGGATCCCGTTTGGGCTCTGCGGATGGGATTTCAGCGCCGGCTTACTGCACCGGGCATCTCGATCAAAGATATTCCGCCTATCGATCTCATTTTAATCTCGCATTCGCATTACGATCATATGCATATGGCCTCGATTCGCCGGTTGTACGGAAGCCGGACTTCAATTATTGTTCCGGTCGGGCTGAGCCGCAAACTGAAGCGGAGAGGATTCCACCGCGTACAGGAATTAAGCTGGTGGGAGCATGCGCAAATCGGGAACGTAAAAATTTCTTTCGTTCCCACCCAGCACTGGACTCGCCGAACTTTGTTCGATACCAATACGTCGCACTGGGGCGGGTATGTTTTGGAACCGTTGAAGAGACCGGAGGGGAAAAAGCCAAAGGTGATTTATTTTGCCGGAGACAGCGGGTACTTTCGCGGATTTTCCGAAATCGGGGAGCGGTTCGATATCGACGTAGCGCTGCTGCCGATCGGCGCCTATGAGCCGGAGTGGTTCATGACCTCCCAGCATACGACGCCGGAAGAAGCGCTTCAGGCATTTGTCGATGTCAAAGGCAAACTGATGGTGCCGATGCATTATGGCACGTTCCGGCTCGCCGACGACACCGCGCGGGAGGCGCTGGACCGCCTCGAGGCCGATCGCAAGCGCCGTGGCATCGACGAAGAGACCATCCGGCTGCTGCACCATGGGGAAACGCTGCGGTTACCGTAGCTTCATAGCTTAGCCAATCAGGAGTTTGGAGAGATCCGGACTCCTGACTTTGTCATGGAAGCAGTTGCTTCCTGAATACGGCGGCAGCGGCAGCAATCAGAAGCAGCGAACAGATGCCGGATGTTCCCACGGCGTACAGAAGGTCCGACACTTTTACTGAACCGGTAAGCACTGCTGTGCTTTTTACGGCCAAAGACAGCGGGTTAAACTTCTTGACACTGGGTAAGATGTTCGCCGCTGCCAGAACAACTACAACCGAGCCTGTGAGGAGCAGGGTTCCATAATGGCCTCTAACCAGCGTTGCCGAGAACAGAAGCACAGCCAGCAAAAATATTCCAAATAACCACAAACAGAATACGGAAAACAATAAATGGGATAGTCTGTCGTCCGGGAAAAAATAGACCGTGTAACCCCAAGCAACTCCAAATGCCGCCATGTAGCTGATCGTCCAAATTAAGAACATGGCGATAAATTTGGACAGGACTACGGCGCTTCTCGACAATCCTTTTGTCAGCAAATTGACGAGTGTTCCACGAGATAGCTCTGTCGCCAAAACACCGCTGAATATAATCACGGTCAAAATGAGACCCATCTGGGAAGTGTTTTTGAAAAATTGCATCCAGGAGTCGATGGCGGCGGGTTCAGCGAGGGTTAGGGTCATCCCGTTCGGTACGAAAGAGGACAGGAGTTCGGGCATTAGTTTTGCGGTAAGCGGACTCGACAAGCCAAAAATAAAAAATACAATCAGCATAATAAGCAGTTTATACGTTCGTACACTTTCGAGGAGCTCTTTTTTGAGAAAAGCCGTATAAGTTCTCACTGTACCGCCTCCATAAACAAGGTCTCCAGAGTTGGCTCCATGATTTCAAATTTAAGCGGTGTGATTTGTTTTTCGGAGAGAAGGTCAATTAAATGCCTCCCGCCGCTTTCCATATCTGAAAATCTCACCGTCAAAGATGGACCTTTTTGGGTTATCGTTGCCGCTGCGGAGTCGAATTTCAAGCAATCCCTATAATAAGCGGCCTCCTCCGCGGTTCTAAAATCAATGACAAAACCGTCGTGCCGATGCCGTTTTTTAATTTCGGAGAGCGTGCCGTTAAGCGCCAGCTTTCCTTCATGCAATACGGCAACATGATCGCAGATGCGCTCAACATCCGTAAGAATATGGGTGGACAAAACTACGGTCGTCTTTCCTTTTGCTGCGGATAAAACTTCGAGAATCTCTTTTCTGCCCACCGGGTCAAGCGCGGAGGTCGGCTCATCGCAAATCAGCAACCGCGGCTCGTGCAGCAATGCCTGAGCAATGCCCAGCCGCTGTTTCATCCCGCGGGAAAACCCGCTGATCCTCCGCTTTACATCTCCAAGTCCGACAAGCGCTAGAAGTTCTTCGCTTCTTTTTTTGATTTTAGCCTTCGGCAATCCCGTGATTTCACCGCAAAGCGAAAGATATTCCATGGGACTCATGTAACCGTAAAATGACGGAACGTCGGGCAGGTAGCCAATATGACGATTGCTTTTCGTTTCCCCGTAGCTCACTTTGTCGCCGCAGACAGTAATAATGCCCGCATCCGGTTTGATTAGTCCCAATATCATTTTCATGGTTGTTGTTTTTCCTGCGCCGTTTTGTCCGACAAAGCCGAATACCGAGTGTTCGGGAACCGATAAATCCAATCCACTGATTACGGAATGCTCCCCAAAACGTTTATAAAGCTGTTTGATTTCCAGAATAGTCACTGTTCCTCACCTCTGCCGAAAACAAAATAGACAATTGGCCCGACTGTGTTCACAAGCAAAACGATAACGATCCACAGCGCTTTGCTGCCGAAACGATAGCGGGGATGCTTCAAAACATGGATGAACGCTGTAATCGCCAAAACAAGCTGTGCCGCCCCAAGAGGAATGAGAAAGGGCAAATATTCTTTAAGCGTTACCATATGTTTAGCCTCCTAAGGGATGTTTTTTTTCAGCTTTTCTACGATTTGCAGAAAACGCGGATCGTCCTTGAGTGACGTAAAATTGGGGTTGTCGATGACGATACCGGACATGCTTTGTCTTGCTGTTCTTTCGTCTCGAGGAAGAGCCGTGCCTAAGTCCATATCATCAAGCCACCCGTCGACCAAATCAAAAAAATCGTCTCCGTGCAGGCGCAGCGGGTAAATCTCCCCGGTCACCACCTCGGAATAGCATTGCAGCATATCCAGCGCCTTATCATTCTTGCCTTGCCCGACATAGGCTTGCGCGGCCGAGATATAGACATTGATGAAAACGGCGGGGTGAAGATGCTTTAAATCAAAGGCATCCGCGACGACAAGCGTACGTCGCAACACTTCCTCATGTTTGTCCGGAACGTTTGCGCAGAGCGAAAGATAGGCAATGAAGAAATTGAAGAGCACCACGATGTTTTGATAGATTCCGGCCTGCAAGACCGATTTTGCGTCTTCGATTCGACCGGTTAATTGATAAGCGGATGCCAGTAGGGACTCAGGCGGCAACGCCGGCGTGGTTGCTCCTTCCAGGAGCTCCAGAGCTGCATTGGGATCGCCGACGGAAATCCGGCACAGCGCTTCCATATAAATAGCTTGTTTTACTAATTCGACATCCCCGCTTTCCGTTTTAACGCGCACAAACAGGTCCATGGCTTCCCGGACGAGAAGAATCGCCTTTTCTTGCTCCTTGGAAAGCGTGCTGTGGTTTAGAATCAACACCCCCATTTGAAAAAGCAGGGGAAAACAAGCAAAATACTTTTTAACGGCTTCGCGACAACGGTTCATCACTTCATCAAAGGCTTCGGATGCAAAGTCGGCGGATAACTTTTGATAAAGCTTACGAATGTTCTCTTTGGTCATTTGCGGTTTGTAGTCCATGAGATCATCGATGGTGATATTGAAGTATGCCGCTAGCTGCGGAAGCAAAGCAACGTCCGGGTAACTTTGTCCCGTTTCCCATTTAGAGACGGAAGCTTTGGATACGCCAATAAAACCGGCAAGCTCATCTTGAGTGATTGCTTTTTCCTTCCGTTTATTAACAAGTACTTTCGCAATGTTTATTTCTTTCATTCAGCCCACCTCCCTAACTAGTCGATCAAACCGGAAATAACGTGGTTCATCTGCTGTTGGTATCCCTCCGCTAATGGATACCCTATGAGGACTCCATGACTAAAGGTACTCCATCAAAATAACGGCACGATATGGTCTTATTTTACGGATCCCGGCGTGGCCTTCATCAATAAGGAAACTTTTTGGCCTTATTTTCCAACAATCGGTGCAAAAAGCGGCGATCTCCCGGCAATTCGAGAAAATAGCGCCTTTCCAGTCCTCTATTTCACGCAAAACGAGGGATACCGATCCAATAGCGCCTTTTTGTTCCCTTATATTTAAGTTTCTGAGAGGCCTTTGTGTTTTTCAACAGGCTAATGGGGGGAATAGGGGCTGTTTTCCCAAACCAAAGCCCCTCAAAGTTCCCTGTCATGCTCACGTTATTTCAGGAACCTTCTTCTACTAGTTTACCGGATAGGCACGAAGTGCAAAATGGATTTGCGGTTGATTTCGGTTGAATAAATCAACTTTGGGGAAACATTCAGCAGGAATAGTTCCTCGGCAGGAAGACAATCGGCGTCATGACTCAACTTCAGGGACGATATGTGCTATAATATTGAGCCAGTAGTGTGATAACTCATAAAGGATGGGATTATTTCAATGATCAGTACGAGCGGTGTAACGCTCCGTTACGGAAAACGGGCACTTTTTGAAGACGTAAATATAAAATTCACGCCGGGCAATTGCTACGGTTTGATCGGCGCAAACGGGGCGGGGAAATCCACGTTCCTGAAGATTCTGTCCGGCGAAATCGAGCCGAACCAGGGCGAAGTGTTCATGACGCCGGGCGAAAGAATGGCCGTGCTGAAACAGGACCACTATGAGTACGACGAGTATCAAGTGCTGGAGACGGTCATTGTGGGTCACGCCAGACTGTACTCGATTATGAAAGAGAAAGACGCTTTGTACGCCAAAGCCGACTTTTCCGAAGAAGACGGCATGCGCGCCGGGGAACTCGAAGGCGAATTCGCTGAGCTGAACGGCTGGGACGCAGAGTCGGATGCGGGAGCGCTCCTGATCGGCCTTGGAATTCCGCGCGAGCTTCACGACAAGAAGATGGCGGAGCTTAGCGGCAACGAGAAAGTGCGAGTGCTGCTGGCGCAAGCGCTGTTCGGCCGTCCGAACAACCTGCTGCTCGACGAACCTACCAACCACTTGGATCTTGAATCGATCCAGTGGCTCGAGAACTTCCTTATGGATTATGAAGGTACCGTCATCGTCGTATCCCATGATCGTCACTTCCTGAACAAGGTGTGTACGCAAATCGCGGATATCGATTTCGGCAAAATACAAATGTACGTCGGGAACTATGATTTCTGGTATGAGTCCAGCCAGCTTGCGCAGCAGCTGCAGCGGGACGCCAACAAGAAGAAAGAAGAGAAGATTAAAGAGCTTCAAGCCTTTATTCAACGCTTCTCCGCGAATGCTTCGAAATCGAAGCAGGCGACTTCCCGGAAGAAACAGCTCGACAAAATCACGCTGGAAGACATCCGTCCTTCCAACCGGAAATATCCGTTCCTGAACTTCAAGGCGGAGCGCGAAGCCGGGAAGCAGCTGCTTACGGTTGACGGCCTGAGCAAAAGCCTTGAAGGCGAGCCGGTGCTGGATAAAGTCAACTTCGTCGTTAACAAAGGTGACAAAATCGCTTTCGTCGGACCAAACGGACTGCCGAAATCGACGTTGTTCCAGATCGTTATGGGCGAACTGGAAGCCGACGGCGGAGAGTACAGCTGGGGGGTTACAACGTCCCAAGCTTATTTTCCGAGAGACAACTCCAGCTACTTTGACGGCGTCGATTTGAACTTGGTGGAATGGCTGCGGCAGTTTTCCAACGATCAGGACGAAACGTTCCTGCGCGGCTTCCTCGGCCGGATGCTCTTCTCCGGAGAAGAAGCGCTCAAGAAGGCGAGCGTGTTGTCCGGGGGCGAGAAGGTCCGCTGCATGCTGGCCAAAATGATGCTCAACGGAGCCAATGTCCTGCTGTTCGACGAACCGACGAACCACCTCGATCTGGAGTCCATTACGGCGCTGAACAACGGGCTGATCGATTTCGACGGAACGATCCTGTTCACGTCCCATGACCATCAGTTCATTCAGACGATCGCCAACCGCATCATCGAGATTACGCCAAACGGCCTTATCGATCGCGTTATGTCGTATGATGAGTATTTGGAAAACGAAGAAATTCAAAACATGCGGAAAAGCATGTATCCCGAAGAGGAATAACCTCAAGGGTCAACAAACAATCAAGCCGCACGGCGGTCCTGATTCCAGGATCGCCGTGCGGCTTGATTTTGTCGTTCTTTCGGTTTTACGAACCACCGGTGCGGCGGCGTTGATTGTTTTGTCGTTTATTATTTTGGCTTTTCAGCGCTTTGGTTTGGGTACTGTCGTTTATACCCGGACGGTTCCCGTTTAGCTGCTGTTGTTTTTTCTGCTGCAGCTTCTGCCGCATTGCTTCGGCCAAATCGACTTTGCGGGGTTCGTTATTTTCCGTCATTGATATCATCTCCTCGAACTTGAAAAGGGGCTGTCCTTATTCTATACGTTTTTAAATGTGCGTACAACGGGAATAATGACCCTTAGGCTGTTTTCACCTGGGGAAACACTGTTTCTCTAGACACACACGGTTTTCGTTTGCTACCATGATTAAACGGTTTTCATTTTTTGTTTCGGGGAGAAGCCTGGAGGTGCAGGATTTGGATATTTATGAAGACATACGAAAAGGGGAACGCGGGGCGTGGGTTAGTATAGCGGCCTATTTACTGCTGTCGGCGTTTAAACTGATCAGCGGTTTTTATTTCGCGTCAAGCGCTCTGCAGGCCGACGGATTCAACAACTTGACCGACATCGTGGCGTCGGCGGCGGTTTTGGTCGGATTGCGAATTTCGCAAAAACCCCCGGATTCCAATCATGCTTACGGGCATTTTCGAGCCGAGACGATCGCTGCGCTTGTCGCTTCTTTTATTATGGCTATGGTTGGGCTGCAGGTCATTATCGGCGCGGTGCGCACTTTATGGCAAGGCGAGAGCGTCGAGCCGGATATTCGGTCGGCCGTGATCGCGCTTGTGTGCGCGGCGGCGATGTGGGGCGTATATTTGTTTAACCGGCGCTTGTCCAAGCAAATTAATAATCGGGCGCTTATGGCGGCTGCGAAAGATAATTTTTCGGACGCCATGGTCAGCGTGGGCGCGGCGGTTGGAATTTTTGGAGCTCAGTTTGGCATTCCCTGGCTTGACGGAGTCGCCGCCATGGCCGTTGGGGTGCTAATCTGCTGGACGGCGTGGGGGATTTTCCGCGAGTCCACCCATAATCTGACCGACGGATTTGATGAGAAGGAGCTTCGCGATCTCCGCAGCTCGATTGCCCGAATCAAAGGGGTGGATGGCATCAAAGACCTTAAAGCCCGGGTACACGGCAACCATGTGCTCGTGGATGTCGTGATCGAGGTGGATCCCCAGCTGACTGTAATGGAGAGCCATCAGATCAGCGATCGGGTAGAGGAACGGATGCAGCGGGTGCAAAACGTAATGCACGTGCACGTTCATGTAGAACCAAAAACAAGTTAAAATGAATAAGGATCAAGACCCGGCCCATGCGGCCGGGTTTTTTGGCATTTTCGGGAATTTCGGCTGCCGTCAAATGCAGGATGTGGCCCTATTGTCTTATATGATTGGGGCTAATTAGGAACATCGTCTTGAATATATGTGAGGATCGACGGATTCAGACAAACTTCGACAAGGGATATAATGGGGGTAAGTCCAAGGAAAGGAGAAATGATAAACCATTTGCTAATCGCACCAAGATCATGCTGAGGAGGCTATTTCTTTGAAAAAAAGCTTTGTTATTGCCATGTTGAGCGCCATTCTTCTAACTTCCTATACAACTTACCCCCATCAGACCGAAGCGTCGGCTTCGGCTGCCAGCGTAACCAAAGGTCATATCGAAAGCGGAGTGAATTTCCGCGACAAACCGTCTTTGTCCGGCAAGGTGATCGGATTCCTGAAGAAGGGCTCCGACGTTATCGTTTTGGATCAAGGTAATAAATATTTCTATAAGGTACAGACGACGGACGGTAAAGTAGGTTACATCAGCGCATCGGACAAGTACCTGAGTGTAGATGCTCCCGCATCCGGCGGCACAGGGCCGGATTTGGGTTGGTCTGCGAAGGTTATCTATGGAGTGAATTTGCGGGATAAACCGTCCACCTCGGGCGATGTCATTAAGATGCTGCAGAAAGGCACGACGTTGACGATCCTTTCGCAGAGCAACACCTACTTTTATAAAGTGAAGACGGCTGACGGGAGAACCGGGTACGTAAGCACGGACGACAAGTACTTAGAAATAAGCGGAAAAGGAGGGACAACCCCTCCATCGCAACCACCGGCTACCGCTCCTTCGTCTGACAAAATCGAGTCGGTGATCCACACGGGCATGAAATACTTGGGAACCCCGTACGAATATGGCTCGAACCGGAACACGACGACAACCTTCGACTGCTCCGACTTTGTAAGACAAGCCTATAAGGAAGCTTTGGGAATCGTGCTGCCGGCCGATTCGCGCCAGCAAGGCGATTACATTAAGAACAACGGAACGGCGGTTTATAACATCAGCAGCTTGAAGCGGGGGGACCTCGTTTTCTTCATGAGCTATAAAGGCTCTTCCGCATCCGCCTATAATGGGGTCAACAAAAGCAACGAGAAAATTACGCACGTAGCCATTTATCTCGGGAACGCCCAACTGTTGCACACGTATTCCAACGAATCGGGCGGCGTGAAAGTCGATAACCTGGACGGCTCGTGGGTGTATCGTTTCATGTACGGCGGCAGCGTGTTGAAATAGGGTTTGTATCAAACGTTTAAGCTCCGCGAAAGGATGCGTGGAATCGCCATGCTTTCACGCGGAGCTTTTTTGAATTTCATCGTTTACCCATGTACTATTAGAAGAAACGGACGTTTCGAAAGGAGGCTACCGATGGGGAAACGGTTGCTTCGTCTTTTTTTCTCTTTGCTGCTTCTCGTTATTTTGTTCGCGGCCGCTGTGTTGTTGTACATCCGCCCGTCGCAGACGCTTGACCTGAGTTATTCCGATATATCTTGGAAAGACAAGCTGGTCGCCATGGTCCAAAACCAAGCCCCCGAATTGACGCTGTCGGGCGACGAGTTAAGCCAGCTCGTTAAACGGGGAATTGCCGAAAACGCCGCGAAGGCAGAAGGGCCGGTTCGGGTTACGGGAGCGGAAGTGCATTTGAGCGGCGATTTGCTTGATGCGGACGTTAACGCGGCTTGGGGGCCGCTGAGTTTTGGCGGAACGGGCCATTACAAAATGACTTATGCCGCAGGGAAGCTGACAATGACTCCGCAATCCCTGAGTATCAAAAAACTTTCATTTTCTCCGGAAACTATCGGCTTAACTCCTGTAGAAATCGATCTTAATTCTTATCTTCCGCCGGTGGTGCAGGTGAACGGACTGGAATTTCGGGGAGATTCGATCGTTTTAAGCTTTCATCTCGACTGGCTGGAGCTCGCCCGGTATCTGCAAACGCTTTGACAACTTGATACTTTCCTCTTTCTTTCATGGAAAATTATTGTATAGTGAATTTAAGAGCCTCTCCAGGCTCAGGTTTGCACGGCAGTATCCATCAGGGAAGGAAGAGAGGGGACGGCATGATTTGGGAGCTAAGCGTTGCGTTCATTGCCGGGGCATTTGTAGTACTGGTCATATTCCTTATCAAAACTTTAAAGGCAGCGGAAAATTCGCTGAATAAAACAAGTCAAACGCTGCAGGAAGTACAGAAGACGATCGAGGAGTTGAGCTCCGAGGTGAAGCAGGTCGTCAAGCAAGCGAACGAAATTACGGGTGATTTGCAGCATAAGATGCAGCAGATGGATCCGGTTCTGGAGTCCGTAAAAAATGTCGGCGACGTATTAAGCGAGGTTACTTTAGCCGCGAAGCAGGTATCCACCTCGATCATCGGCAAAATGAGCCATGTACATAAGGGGGCTAAAGCGGGAGCAAGCGAAGTTCCGGCTCCCACACCCGCCGCTGACGTCAAGCAGCCGAATTGGATAAAATGGGTGGATATTGCCACGGGGGTATGGCAGAAATATCGTTCCTAAGTATACAAGGAGAACGCTATGAAAATTTTAATCGTAGACGACAATCCCACGAATATCATTATCATGCGCGAAATTCTGAAGCGGGCGAATTATCACGATACGTATGCCGCCGATTCGGCCGGAGATATGTTTGAAAAGCTGGGTGTCGACCATTCCGGGACTAACGGAGAGGCGGCAGCCGGCTTTTCGGATATTGATCTGATTTTGCTGGATATGATGATGCCGGAGCTGGACGGCGTTGAAGCCTGCC
The DNA here is from genome assembly GCF_056171975.1 of Paenibacillus terrisolis. Lineage (NCBI taxonomy): Bacteria > Bacillati > Bacillota > Bacilli > Caryophanales > Paenibacillaceae > Paenibacillus > Paenibacillus terrisolis. Next base: position 60,262 of record NZ_JBKFGG010000030.1, read on the forward strand.
GCCGGCTGCAGCGATACGAAAATCTTAAGGATATCCCGGTCATTATGGTTACGGCCGTCGGCGACTCCAATAAACTGGCGGCCGCGCTGGAGGCCGGCGCCGTCGATTATGTAACCAAGCCGGTCAATAAGGTGGAATTGATCGCTAGAATTCGGCTGGCGCTGAGGCTGAAACAGGAGAAAGACTGGCACAGGGAGCGGGATGAGCGGATTCAGGAGGAACTGAAGCTGGCTGCTCTGGTTCAAAATGCCGTGCTGACACCTCCGATTCGGGATTCCCGCATTGAAATCGACGCCATCTACCAGCCCTCGTTTGAACTTGCCGGAGACTTGTACAGCTGGTATCCGCTTGGAGAAGACCGGTACGCGGTCATTTTGCTGGATATGATGGGCCACGGCATTCCCTCCTCTTTGTTCTGCATGTTTATCTCCTCGGTTTTGAAAGACACGGTAAATACCTACGTTGAACCCGAAAAAGTGATTCAAGAGCTGAATCGGCGTTTTAATCAATTACATATAGACAGCAAGTTGATTCAGTATTATTTCACGGCGATCTATCTTGTGGTCGACACCAGGTACAAAAAAATTGATTATGTTAACGCGGGGCATCCCCCGGCGATTCTTTACGGACAAGACGGCTCGGTTACCAGGCTGGACCGGGTGGGACCGCCCGTCGGTCTTTTCGATACGATCGAAGCCGCTACGCAAAGTCTCTCCTATGCCGGAGAAGGGCATATCGTGATTTACACGGACGGATTAACCGAGACAATGCCTGGAACGAGAGACGAGCAAATGGAGTGGCTGGAAAAAACACTGCAAGAGGGGCATGTTTTTCCCAAAGAAGAAATGACACGATTGTTTTTTGACCGCAGAATTCCAGGGGAACGGGAGGACGACAAATGCCTGGTGTGGATATCGCTGAAGTAAACGGAGGGAAATTGAGGGAGCGATGCAAAGTGCTGCTCGTAAATCTGAAGCGAAGGGCAGAAATGCTGGCGGAGACGTTTTTTCCGGGACAACGCCTTGAAGCACTGCATCATCAGCTTCGGCAAGCCGAGCTTGAACTCGCCAGGGTGAATCATGAACTGATTCAGGCCAAAGAGGAGGCGGAGCTTGCCGCCAAGGTTAAAACGGAGTTTTTGGCGATGATGAACCATGAGATCCGTACTCCGATGAACGGGATCATTTCTATGGTCGAACTGCTGCAGGAAACCGAGCTGGGTCACGAGCAGAAGCAATACGCCCAAATCATTCGAAGCAGCGCCGACACCCTGATGTCGACCATTGGCGGGATCTTGGATTTCGCCAAGCTGGGTTCCGAAAAGCTGGAGCTGGAGGAAGGACCGTTTTGCCTGATTCCGGGCATCGAGGAAGTGTTCAGCCTGTTTGCCAAGGATGCGGCGCGCAAAGGGTTAAAGCTCGCATATTTCGTCGATAAGCGAATCCCGGCCGTTTTATGGGGCGATCTGCAGCGGCTTCGGCAAATTTTGGTCAATCTGATTGCCAATTCCATCAAATTTACCGATCAAGGCGGCGTTACGCTGACCGTTTCCGCCGGCGCCAAGACGGATCGCGAAATCATGCTAAACTTTTGCGTTAGGGATACCGGAATCGGCATTGCGCCGGACAAAATGGACAAGCTTTTTGAGCCGTTCACGCAGTTGGACGGTTCGATGAGGAAAAAGTATGGCGGAACGGGTCTGGGGCTTGCGATCTGCAAAACGCTGGTTAACCGGATGGGTGGAGAAATTTGGGCGGAGTCTCAAGCGGGAGAAGGGGCCGATTTTATTTTCACGATTAAGGCAGGCACGCATGAAGAGGAACCGGATGCGCTCGATTGATTCATGGAAAGTTTTGAGGGGTTATGTATTAAGAAAACATTTTTCAGGAGAGAGTGGCTATGAATACGAATAAGCATGAAAAATTTTCCGCTTCATCACATCTGGAGAACGGCACCTGCACGGTATATTTGCGCGGCGAGCTGGACCTTTCCGTTGCTCCCGAATTTCGACAGATGCTGGAACCGCTCGTAGGGGACGACGCTAACGATTTGGTCGTTAATCTGAAAGAGCTTAAATATATCGACAGTACGGGGATCGGCATTTTGCTGTCTATTTTGAAGGCAAGACAAGGCATGCAGGCCGGTTTTTACGTCGAAGAGACGCAAAGCCAGATTCAAAAGCTGTTTGAACTGACGGGTATCGCGAAGTTTTTTGCAGCCAAGGAGAATTCCCAATAGGAAAGGATCGAGAAAGTAATGGTAGAGGAAGTACAAGAAACGCGGGAAACGCAAAAAGTGGTTATCCGCTTGCCGGCTACGGCGGAATTCGTAGACGTCGTCAGATTGAATTTATACGGTATCGCCTCCAAGATGGGCTTCTCATATGAGGATATTGAAGATATGAAAGTCGCGGTGTCGGAAGCCTGCAATAACTCCGCTCTTTATGCGTACAAGCATGGGCAAGGAATGATGGAAGTCACATTTGAAATGCTGCCCGAGGTATTGTCGATCACGGTAAGGGACGAAGGAGGAAGCTTTGAGTCGTGGGGCGGGGAAAGCAAGCACGTGACGCTGCACGACAAGGAATTGAGCGAGGTTCAGATCGGAGGTTTAGGGTTTTATCTCATGCAGGCGCTAATGGATGAAGTTATCGTCGAGAGCGAAGCCGGACAAGGGACGAAGGTGACGATGTCCCGGCGGCTGATCAAGAGCGAGGAGAAAGTATGACGGGTAAAATGACTCCCCCCGAGTCCTCAAACGAATCCAACCGGTTGATCGAGGCTTATCAGCAGACCAAGGACAACGAAATTGCCACGGTGCTGATTCAAAAATACGATTCCATGGTAAAAATGGCTGCGGGGAAAATTGCCCGAAACCGGCCTGATTTGTATGAGGATTTGTACCAGGTGGGAGAGATGGCGCTGATCCGGCTGCTGCAGCAGTTTGATGTCCGGCTGGGGACTCCGTTCGAGCCCTATGCGATGAAAAGTATGATCGGCCATATGAAAAACTATTTGCGGGACAAGTCCTGGTATATTCAGGTTCCACGAAGAATCAAGGAAAAAGGCGCACTCGTGCAGCAAGCCATCGATGAGCTTACCCTTAAGCTGGAACGTTCGCCGGGAGTTAACGAAATCGCGGAGTACCTTGGCCTTTCGGTGGAAGAAACGCTTGAAGTGCTGGCGGGACGCGAATGCTATCATTATATATCGCTCGATTCGCCGCTTTCCTTGGAGGAAAGTGCCGCGACACTCGGCGAGTTAATCAGCGTGGAGACCAATGATTACGATACGGTGGAGAAAAGAATGGATTTACAGCAGGCGCTTGCCCAATTGAAGGAGCAGGAGCAGCGGGTGCTGCTGCTGGCATTTCAGGAGGGACAATCGCAAAGGGCGATCGCCCAGAAACTCGGCATGTCGCAAATGAGCGTTTCCCGCATTCAAAAACGGGCGACGGAGAAGCTGAAGCAAATTATGCTCAGCAGGAACCCGGACTAGGTGAGGGAGATTTAATATAAAGAAAATTCAAGGTTGCTCCTATCCGCCATTCAGACGGCTTTCGGGGGAACCTTTTTTGCGCCCGAAAAAGCGAAACAGTTCCATTTATAGGCGCTTGAGGCAAGGAGCGGGGATAGCCATCGCCCGCCCCCTGTACTATACTGTAGTGATGAAAGCAGGAATCGAAGGGGAGAAACTTTAGGATGGAAACTACACTGATTCATGAATACCGCGCCGGCCTGTCCGAATGCGCCCACTTCGGGCATATCTGTATTGTTGACGAAACGGGGAACGTTGTGAAATCCGCGGGAGATCCGCATTACCGGGCGTTTACACGCTCATCGGCCAAACCGTTCCAGGCGCTTCCGGGAATCCGCGCCGGCATCAAAGAAGCGTACCAATTTACCGATGCCGAGGTTGCGATCATGGCCGCTTCCCATCGCGCCGAAGAAGTTCACGTCCATACGCTGGAACATCTCCTTGAAAAAGCCGGCCTGCAGGAAGACGATCTCGTCTGTGCGCCCAGCCTGCCTCTGGATCCGTCGGCCATGGAAGATCTGCTGCGCCATGGCGGAGCGCGCCGGCGTTTATACCATAATTGCTCGGGAAAACACTTGGGCGTGCAGGCTTATTGCAAACTGAAAGGCTATCCGCTGGAGAATTACAATTCGCCCGACCATCCGGTGCAGCGTGAAATTCTCGCCACATTATCGAATTTGGCTGAATATCCGCAGGACGAAATCCGCCTGGGGACCGACGGCTGCGGTTTTCCTGTGTTTAATCTGCCTTTGTCGGCGCTGGCTACGGCTTATTTGAAGCTGGCTTGTCCGGATTTGATCTCCGATACGGCGACAGCGGCTGCGGCAACGACCATTGCCTCGGCCATGAATCTTCATCCGCGGTTGGTAGCGGGAACCGGAAAAGTCGACTCCATTTTGCTGGAGGATTCCAATATTGTCGCCAAAGGCGGATTCAAAGGGGTCTACGCTTTTGCTCTGCGCAAGGAGCGGCTTGCCGTTACCTTTAAAGTGCTTGACGGTTCGGAGGAAGAGTGGGGGTTGATTGTGCTGTCCATCTTGGAGCAGCTTGGCTACGAAAACCGGGAGACGCTTCGCCAATTGCGCAGCGCCTTCCCGGCGGCCATTACGAATGATGCGGGATGGGAAGTAGGTCATTCCGAAGCGGTCTTTACTCTTTTATGAATGGCTGCGGAGTTTGCCGAGCTCCTGGGCTACCGCTTCCACTTCGGAAATGCTGAGCTTTTCTTTCATCATAACGACTTCATAGACGTCGAAGATGTCGTCATACCGGTCGATATGGAACGCGGATCCGGTCATGGCCGCTCCGCTCGCCATTTTCAGCTTGGATTTGATGGCCTCGATCATATATTCGATATTTTCCCGGCTTTTTACTGATAGATCCATAAAGAGCTTCATCCTTCCTTGAATCGAATTCTTTAGACATTGTACCATGGTCGAGCGAAGTTCACGAGGTTTTGCGGTGGGCGCTTGGGTTGCGGTACAATCATGATAAATATCACGGGAGGGGGCCATCGATGCGGTTGAACGATTTCAAAACCTGGCCCAAAGCGGGTCATGAGCGTATCAAGCTTGACGGTAGCGAGTTGGCCGGTTTTTTTCAAGATATCCGCCGCAGGCATGCAGATGAGCCGTTTACTTTTCTGTGCATCGGCACGGACCGGTCGACGGGGGACGCGCTTGGCCCGCTCGTAGGCACACGCCTGGAGGAGCTTGGGATCCCGAACGTCGTCGGAACTTTAAGCCATCCGTGCGATGCCGTTAATTTGGAGGCGAGAATGGCCGGCATCCCGGAAGAACGGATCATCATCGCCATCGATGCCTGCTTGGGAAACGCCGCTTCCGTAGGATCCTACCTTGTGTCGGCAAAGCCTTTGCAGCCGGCCGAGTCGGTTGGCGGGACGCTTCCCGCCGTAGGACACTACAGCCTCGAAGCCGTCGTTAACGTCAACGGGAATAAACCATATTGGACGCTGCAAATGACTTCGCTGTATAAAGTGATGCAGATGGCGGAAGAAATCGCCCGGTCGGCTGCAGCGGCATTTTGCGATTAACCGGATACAAACGAAACACCCCCATCATTATACGGAGAGAAGGAACGCGAAGGTGGACAAAATGACGGTTAACGGACTGACGATCTCCTATGAAGAACAAGGGCAAGGTGAAACTGTCGTCTTGCTGCACGGTTTTTGCGGCGGCTTGGCTTATTGGGAAAAAGTGCAGCCAATGCTCGCGGCGCAATATCGTGTCATTGCTCCGGACCTTCGGGGACACGGCTCCACAGACGCCCCAATGGGCGCGTATACGATTGAACAGATGGCCGACGATGTGGCAGATTTGCTGCAAGCGCTTGGCGTCCATAGATATACCTTGCTTGGGCATTCCATGGGCGGCTACGTCACGCTGGCCTTGGCTGAACGCTACGCTTCCCGTCTGAACGGCTTCGGACTGATTCATTCGACCGCCTATCCGGATGGGGAAGAAGCGAAAGAAAAACGGCTTCAAGCCGTGTCGGCAATCCGCTCGGAGGGGATCACCAAGTTCGTCGATGGTCTGGTGCCGGGGCTATTTGCCCCCGGAGCCGCGGAGACCGAGGTGGACAGAGCGAAAGAGATCGGCTACCGCACGCCGCCGCAAGGCGCTTCCGGCGCGGCGCTGGCTATGCGGGAACGGCCGGATCGCAGAGAGGTAATGTCCTTGACGGAACTTCCGCTGCTGCTCGTCGCCGGTGAAAACGACGCCGTGATTCCGATTCAGCGGACGTTTACGGCTGAAGGAGCCCATGTCACCAAAGCGGTGATCAAAGGAGCGGGACATATGAGCATGTATGAAGCTCCCGAGCAACTCTCCGCCGTGATTTCCGACTTTCTGCGCGCAATATCGGAATCCCGGCCATAAGCTAAGCAAAGGGGCTGAAAACAATGCTGCGAAGAGATTATCTGATGGGCATGATCGAGGATATGACGGAGATTTTGGGGAAGATATTCGGGCTGAAGCAGCAGCGGAAAATCATTGAAGCTTTATGGGAGTTGGATGAGCTGTACAAAGGACAATTCCGCTTGAACTCGCAGCTCATCGACACTTTGTCGGCCAAGGATCTTGTTCTGATGTTCCAAACCGGTGGGGAGGTGGAGGCGGACAAGCTGCAATCCCTCGCCCGCTTGCTTAAGGAAGAGGGGGAACTGTTTGGCGCTTCCGGCCAAGAGAACGAGGGCTTGTCGCGGCTGATGAAGTCGCTCTATTTGTACTTAACGGCTGTGCTGAACGGAGCGGATCGTTCGTTATGGCGCGCGGATGAAGACATCCTCGAATTGCTGGCGGCGCTCAAGGAATACCGGCTTCCGCCGGACACGGAGCGCCTGCTGTTTCAATACGAAGAAGCGGACGGGCATTATGGCCGGGCCGAGAACGTATTGTTCCGGCTATTGAAGGACGGAAGCATCCCGAAGGAAGAAGCGATTGCCTTTTATGAACGGCTGCTGCGGCTTGATTCAAAGCGGCTGGAAGAAGGCGGCCTTCCGCTGGATGAAGTCAATGAAGGCCTTGCCGAATTGCAAAGCCGTTTCTGATGGCGAAGGAGCCTTAAAGAGTTGAACTTCCAGCCCCTCTCCCTTATCGGGGACAAACGGGCAAACCCCGCGGGGAAACCTCGGCGAAGGAGCTTCTTAAGTGTGGGGAATATAATTACTTTTATCGAAAAGCGCCCTCGCCCCATTTTAGCTGCACCTTTTGCAATCGGTCCATCGCTTTATCGTCAGAACGAATACCATAAAAATGAAAGTTGCCTGATATCGGCTCGCCTACAGTTTTAAGGCTGATGCTGCACTTGTAGAAGGTTCCTGAAGTAGCGTGAGAATGACGCGGGATCTTTTTTGGTGGAATCTTTGGATTGGGAAAACAGCCCCATTGCCTCATTAACCTCTCAGAATTATATATAAGGGAACAAAAGGGCGCTATTGGGTCGATATCTCCCGTTTTGCGTGAAATAGAGGACATAAAGGTCGCTATTTTCTCGAAACGCCGGGAAATGGCCGCTTTTTGCACCGTTTGTTGGAAAATAAGGCCCAAAAGTTCCCCTATTGATGAGCGACACGCTGGAATCCGGAAAATAAGACCCTAGCGTGCCGCTATTTTTATGGAGCACCCTTAGACATAGAGTACCTCTTAGCTATGGGATACCATTATTCATGAAGGTACCGCCAGCAGATGAACTCACGTTATTTCCGGTTCGATCTAATAGAATGGCAATTGTGACAGGCTTGTTTTTGTTCTAGACCCTAGGTTGAAAAAAGGCTTCTGCGGCTGATCCGGCCGGATCAGAGAAGAAAGACGAAGCAAAAGATCAAAGCGGCAGAGTTTGTATACGGTGCTGCTAAGCTGCTTCAGCGGATTAATCTAAATGAAAAAGGCATATCAAATCGCCGTATTGTCTCTTGCTGTTTTTGCTTCTTAGGGAGTGTTTGCCCATGTTCAGGCAGCGGACAAAATTCAAATTACGTTGGATAATCAAGTCCCAAAAAAGAACATATCTCCCTATATAGCAGCAGGAACCTTACAAGTTCTCGTAACACTTTTAGACAACCTCTTGGCAATTTGCAAGGAAAATCATTTGAGAAAGCGAGCTGTCGTTCATATGGAAACCCTGCGGAATCTTGTACATGAGCTGGCGGAGCGGAGGACCCTCATTACGGCGACGCTGAGTCAGCTCCGCAAAGCCGGGGAAGCCGGCTACAGCAAGGTGCAAGTGAAACCGGTGGAAATCAAAAAACAACTTCATTACCAATTCGCCTACCACTCCAGCAACAAGGTTACGCATGAGAACGTGTCCGCCGACGCATTTGAAGAAAAGCTGCTGGAACTGCTCGGAGACACGTTCCGGCAAGGGCTGCTGTGCACGGCGGAAGCGGATTATCAGGTGCTGATCAGCAAAAAGTTCAAGGTGGCGATTCTGAAAAAAGCTCCTTCCAAAAAAGCGGACAGCCTGAATCTTTCGCATAATCGCAAGAAGCAGTATGTTCTGGAGGAAGGCGAACCCGTTCCATTTTTGGTCGAGCTGGGGATCATGAACGCCGAGGGCAAAGTTTTGGCTAAGAAATACGATAAGTTCAGACAGATCAATCGGTTTCTGGAAATGGTGCAGGACGTGCTGCCATTTCTTCCGGAAAACCGTCCGCTGACGATTGTGGATTTCGGCTGCGGCAAATCGTATTTGACGTTTGCGCTCTATCATTATTTGGCCGTGCAGCAGCAAAGAAAGCTGAACGTTGTTGGCCTCGATCTGAAAGCCGATGTTATCGAGCACTGCGGGGCGCTGGCCAAAAAGCTGGAGTATCGCGATTTACGGTTCCTTGTCGGCGACATTGCGGACTATAACGAGCTGAATGAAGTGGACATGGTCGTGACGCTGCATGCCTGCGATACGGCGACCGATGCCGCTCTGGAAAAGGCAGTTCGCTGGAATGCTTCGGTCATCCTGTCGGTGCCATGCTGCCAGCACGAGCTGTATGCCCAAGTGGAGAGTCCTTTACTTGAGCCGCTTCTGTCGCACGGCATTCTGAAAGAACGTTTCTCGGCGCTCGCTACGGATGCGATCCGTTCCAAGCTGCTGGACATGCTCGGATACAAAACGCAGCTGCTGGAATTTATCGATATGGAGCATACGCCGAAAAACATTCTGATCCGCGCAGTCAAAAGCCCGGGAGCGGACATTTCCGGGCTGTGGGCGGAATACACGGCATTCCGCGATTTTCTGCACGCGGACCCTTATCTGGAACGGGCCTGCCGGGATTTGCTGCCGGCGGGCGTGCCGCAGACCTAAACTCGGAGGGCAAAACGAATAAATGACGCGCAAATCGCTCAAGCGATGAGACGCGTCATTTTCTTTTTCGGACCCTCGAATTGACCAAAACGGGAATCGATTGATCATATCTTGAAAGTGATTGACTGCCGTTTAAACCAAAAATTATAATGGGGTTCAATTTAAATGGAAACGAAGGGGCGCGCATGAGAAAAATTTGGAATCAGCGCAAAAGTGTGATTTTCACCTGGATTTTTTCCTACATCATCGTATTGTTGATCCCTGTCGCCATGAGTCTGTCAATTAAGTATCCAGCAATACGCTTCAAGCATTTCTAGTAGTTTAGATTAACTATGGTTACTTTTTTTTGAATAATCGTTTTAATAAAATGTAAAAAATACACAATATTAGTAAAGCTGAAAAATAAGGTAAAACAATAGAAACAATATTCATATAATCACCTCTGTTTTTTATTGTATTAATATAGCACATAATTTCCAAATTATTACTGGGTTTTTAAGGAAAATAAGGATATAATAAGTATAAAAGTATGAATAATCCAAAAAAGGAGCGAATGTTTCTATGAGAAAAAAGATTCTATCGGTACTACTCATTTCTAGTCTTAGTCTTTCATTATCAGCTTCAGTATTTGCTGAAAATGGCTCTACTCTAATCAATTCACATTCGATTGAAAGAGTTTCATCTAGTCCTATTCCTCCAACTTATCTTAAAGAATATCAGGGTAAATTTCAAACTTTTGATCAAGTTTATGAAGCATTTCAACAAAACGTAAGACCCATGACCAATGAAGAAAAATCTAAGGGTGAATATGCTTATATTATTCAGACTCCCGATGAATTAGCAGCTTTGCTAGCATATAAGAAAGATCAGATCGCACTTTTAGAGCAACAAGCATTACAATCAATTCCTGTATCTGATTCTAATGTAAACACTTTTGCGGTTTCTTCAATCGTAACTAGAACTAACGAAGCCACCATTTATGATAATTATATTTATTGGATAAAGGGATACGTTACAATTGATTATGACTCAACATCAGGGACAATTTCACAAACAACTGCACGGAGTGCTTTGCTGGGCGTTACATATGGGCATACATGGAAACCTGAAAAACCAAGAATAACAGTCATATCAAATATTAAAAGAAGTGTTTTATTTGCAGGTGAGATTACTACCAATGTTTTTGCAGGTGGTGTAGGTGAAGTGTTGTCGGATCCTGTTAGTTATACATTGGGAGTTACGAGTATCGACACAATAGAATAGAAGATTGGCCTAATTTTTAAAAAATTCAGAAAAAAACACAAATCGGTCTGTGTCACATGTAGTTTTGCGACAAGGCCGATTTGTGTTTTTTACGATAAGTGAATTCCGTAAGCTGCAGTTGGATCCTTTGCGCGAGATGGTTGGTTTAGCGTGATGGAGGCGTCCGGATCAGGGGGGGACGAGCGCGTCCTTCGGACTGCATTAATCAAAATCGAGGGGAATTTGCGGCGGTTTACCGAAAGCTTTGCCTCCGAAGCCAGCGAGGGGGAGGGGATACCGCGAAACCGGAAACGCCAGTTGGACGTCCGGTTTTTGGTCGGGGATGCTGTGGCTCGCCCTTGGGAACGCCATGGCCCGGCAGGGAAAGGAGGCCTTACCTATTTTACGGCGCGCGGTTAATCTGGACCGTTTCGACCGGAACAGGCAAACTTCCGCGCTGCGGAGCGTAGAGCGTCTGTTGCAAAGAGGCGACCGCCACCGGGCAAATGCAGCCGCGGAGACGGGAACGGCCATGTACGCCCGCTACGCGGAGCTTGCCACGGATGTGTCGGCCAAGCCTTTGCAGCGAAATAACAGCCAATTTCCAAATGACCTCAGAGGCCGCTGATCTTGGCAATAAACTAAAACAACTGACACGCCTGTCTACGGATGCTGCACTATCAGCTCTCTATCTTCCAGTTTCTAAAGCCCTAACCGATAAGGACCCACGGATTCGCCGATCCTTATCGGTTTTCCGTATTTTTCGCGCATCCCATCGCGGCGCGCCGCATTTTCCGCATTTTCATGTCTCGCTCTTGGTCCTATCCGCCGCAAACAGCCCGGCAGCACGAGCTGTATGCCCAAGTGGAGAGTCCTTTACTTGAGCCGCTTCTGTCGCACGGCATTCTGAAAGAACGTTTCTCGGCGCTCGCTACGGATGCGATCCGTTCCAAGCTGCTGGACATGCTCGGATACAAAACGCAGCTGCTGGAATTTATCGATATGGAGCATACGCCGAAAAACATTCTGATCCGCGCAGTCAAAAGCCCGGGAGCGGACATTTCCGGGCTGTGGGCGGAATACACGGCATTCCGCGACTTTCTGCACGCGGACCCTTATCTGGAACGCGCCTGCCGGGATTTGCTGCCGACGGGTGTGCCGCAGACCTGAACTTGGAAGGCAAGCGAATAAATGACGCGCAAATCGCTTAAGCGATGAGACGCGTCATTTTCTTTTTCGGACCCTCGAATTGACCAAAACGGGAATCGATTGATCATATCTTGAAAGTGATTGACTGCCGTTTAAACCAAAAATTATAATGGGGTTCAATTTAAATGGAAACGAAGGGGCGCGCATGAGAAAAATTTGGAATCAGCGCAAAAGTGTGATTTTCACCTGGATTTTTTCCTACATCATCGTATTGTTGATCCCTGTCGCCATGAGTCTGGTCAATTACAAAGTATCCAGCGATACGCTCAAAGACGAGATTCGCCGTTCCAATGACGCTCTTCTGCAGCAGCTGCACGATCAAATCGATGTCCAGATCGGCGATATGATCCGCCTGAGCAACGAGATCGTCTGGAATTCGAAGCTTCAAAGCCTGCTGTACTCCCACAAGCCTTCGGGCGAAGATACCTATTTGGCCTATCAGATCGTCAAGGATTTGGGGAAATATCAAAACTATTACCCGACAATCGATCAATATTATGTGACGTGGAAAAAAGAAAGCGCTGTCTTAATGCCTGCAACCGTTCGGGATATGGATCTGCTGAAACAGGAGGGAAATTACGCACTATGGGCCAGGCTGCTGAACGATAATCCGAGCGGAACTTTTGTTAATCTGCCTTGGCTGGAACCGGGAAGAACCATGCCATCCCTTGCGTATATCACCCAACTGCGCACCGGGAAGGGGGCGGCTGTCTGGGGAACGACGGTCATCATGGTAGACACGAACCGGATTATGAAAGCGATTAACCAGCGCTTCGGAGGGGCCAAGGTGTACGTGCTGAACAATCAGAATGAAGTCCTGGTTTCCAATGACGCCGTTAAAACGCGCCCGCCTTTGTCGGAAGAGATGGAAACGGGAGAGAAGGGCAAGATTTACAGCGATCAGGAAAACGGGAAGAACGAGATCTTTTATATTCACTCCGATGTCTCGAATCTGAAATATGTATCCGTGATCCCGAGCCATCTTTATTGGGAAAAGTCGGAGTATATCCGGCGGTTTACCTATGTCAGCATCTTGCTGAGCATGATTGGAGCAGGGATCATCACGGTCATTTTCGCGCGCCGCAATTATTCCCCGATCCGCAAGCTGATTGCGGTCTTTTCCGCCGATCCGCATGCGGACGAAGAGATCGCGCGAAGCGGAGAACTGAACTTCATTCACCGGGCCATCACGAATTCACTCAGCGAAAAAGAGCAGATCGATCTGCAGCTGCAGCGGCAGAAAATCATGCTCCGTTCCAATATGCTCACCCGGCTTTTGCTTGGCAAAACGGAGGAGCGGCTTTCTACGGAAGAGGGATTAAAGAAGTTCGATATCACCATTCAATCGGACTGCTTTGCGGTGCTGCTGGTCTACGTGGAAAATTACGAAGTCATTTACGGCAGCTTTGCGGAAATGACCGCTTGGGAGAAACATCGGCTGCTGCAATTCATCATCACCAATGTCATGGAGGAAACGGTGCGGCAAGGCGGACATTCAGGGTATATGGCGGAGGTTGACGATATGCTCGGCTGCATCGTGAATTTTCACGACAATCCGGATATTTCCAAAGAAGCTTTAGAGAACATCGCCGCCTTGGCTCAAAGTTTCTTGCTGCAAAAATACAACATCGAGCTTACACTTTCCGTCAGCCGAATTCACGAAGGCTTCCTCGGCGTCGCCGAAGCTTATCAGGAGGCGCTTGACGCGATGGAATACAAAATGGTCGCCGGAAAGCAGACAATTATCTTATATGAAAAGGTTGCGCTTCAGGCGGGAGAACGCCAGACCGGTTATTACTATCCGCTAAAGCTTGAAATGCGGTTGATGAACTTCATCAAAGCCGGAGATTACCGGCAGGCCGGAGAACTGCTGCAAGAAATCGCGAAGCGGAATTCCGGGGAACATTACGTGTCTTTGACGCTTTCTCGCTGTCTCGTCTTCAATCTGATCGGAACGATGGTGAAGGCCATCAACGAGATCGGCGGAGCGGAGAGCAGTTTTCTGGCCGACCATCCGAATTGGATGGATCAGGTCGTTACCCGCCAAACCCTTGACGAGATCTATGAGGAATTGGACGTTTTGCTGCGGAACATTTGCTCGTTCGCGGCAAAGCGGCGGGAGAGCATGCTGAAAAGCGCCAAGTTAACGGAAACGCAGGACCTGATCGAAGGTGTGAAAAGATTTGTCCGTGATCATTACGCCGATCCCAACCTTAACGTCAATTTCGTCGGGGAGAGCTTTCGTTTGAATTCGGGATATCTCTCAAAGTTGTTTAAAGAATACAGCGGCGAAGGGCTGCTTGATTATATCAACAAATGCCGGATCGATTGCTCCAAGGTAATGATGCTGAAGGAGAAGTTGTCCGTCATCGAGGCGGCCAAACGAGTGGGATACAGCGAGGCCGCTTCGTTCATTCGCATCTTCAAAAAATATGAGGGCATCACACCGGGCAAATTTAAAGAAATGGAGTAAAAAAGCGGACCGTCTCTTCGGGTCATTTCACAATGGCCGGGGCGGTTTTCTTTTTTGGTCAATGACTGCGGAAATGGCCAATGGCTTCCTCCGATTTTGCCTATCCGGTTTCCGATTTTGCACATTGTTATTCATCGGTTTCGGAAGAAATAATGAGAGCGGTAACACTCCGGGCGACTTAAGTCGGAGGTACACATTTTGTAGGGGGGAAAGCAATGAGAAAGTTAAAATCGAGCTTGGTTTATGTTGTCGTTACGCTGCTGTTCGTCGGTCTGCTCGGCGGCTGCGGCGGCTCGAACAACGCGGGCAACGCCGGGAACGCGGAAAATGCGGGCAGCAATAGCAATAGCGGTAACACCGCAAATGAAGCGACGGGGAACTCTTATCCGATTCAAACCGATAAGACGCTAACGTACTGGTCGGAACTGAACGGCAACGCTTTATCGGTGAAACCGACGTTTCAGGAGGTGCCTTTCTTTCAGGAATGGCAAAAGCGCACGGGCGTAAAGCTTAAATTCACTCAGCCGCCATCCAACCAGGTGCAGGAAACGCTGAACATGCTGCTCGCTTCGGGCGATCTGCCCGATATGATCGAGTACTCCTGGGGATCCGCGTTCCCGGGAGGACCGGAAAAAGCGATTAACGACGGCTATATTTTGAAGCTGAATGACTTGATCGACAAATACGCGCCTAACCTCAAAAAATATTTGCAGGAGCATCCCGAAATCGATAAGCAGATCAAAACAGACAGCGGTTCGTATTACGTCTTCCCGTTTATTCGCGGCGACGATCTGCTGCGCACGTTCCAGGGCCCGATTGTCCGCAAGGACTGGCTGGATGAGCTGGGACTGCCGGTTCCGGAGACGATTGACGATTGGCATACGGTGCTGACCGCGTTCAAGGAGAAAAAAGGCGCCAGCGCGCCGCTGACTTTCCTCGGTTCGCCCAACGCCCTGTTTGGTTTGGACGGCGGGGCGTTCATCGGAGCCTTCGGCGTGATCAAAAACTTCTACGTCGACGACGGAAAAGTGAAGTACGGGCCGGTTGAGCCGGGATACAAGGAGTTTTTGGACACTTTCAGCAAATGGTACAAGGAAGGTCTGATCGACAAAAACATCGCCACCGTGGACACGAAAACGATGGATTCCAATATGACCTCCGGCCACAGCGGAGCGACGGTATGGAACGCCGGCGCCGGCATCGGCACCTGGTCGCCGCTGCTCAAAGCCAAAGATCCGAAATCACAGCTGGTTCCTGCGCCGTATCCTGTCGTGAAGCAAGGGGAGACGCCGAAGTTCGGTCAAAAGGACTTCTCTTACGTACCGGTCGGTACCACCGCGATTTCGGCCACATCCAAAAACGCCAAGCTGGCGGTAAGAATGCTGGATTATGGGTATAGCGAGGAAGGGCATAATTTCTTCAATTTCGGCACCGAAGGCGTCAGCTATACGATGCAGGACGGAAAACCGACCTACACCGACCTGATCATGCACAATCCGGACGATTTGTCTCCGGCGCAAGCTCTGGCCATGTATACCCGCAGCAGCTATCAGGGGCCGTTCGTGCAGGATAAACGTTATATCGAGCAGTATTTGACGATGCCGGAGCAGCAGGACGCGATCAAAATCTGGTCCGCGACGGATGCCGAGAAGCACCGCATTCCGCCGGTGACGCCAACGCCGGAAGAAAGCACGGAAATGGCTTCGATCATGAACGAAGTCAACACGCTGGTCGACGAAATGTCGCTCAAAATCATTTTGGGCGCAGAATCCGTCGATGCGTTCAACCAATACGTCGAAAAGATCAAATCGCTCAATATCGACCGTGCGATCGAAATCCAGCAAAATGCGCTTGAACGCTACAATCAACGCTAAAACGGAAGACCGTCGCAAGCGTTAAGCCGTCCGCGCGGGGAAGGGGCCCTTCTCCGCGCGGATTTATCCAAGGAGGCCCCATGAACAAATTCGTCAAGGATTTCCTCACCAATAAGTATCTTTATTTGATGATGCTGCCGGTGCTGGCTTACTATATCGTTTTTCAATACGCGCCGATGTACGGAGCGGTTATCGCCTTTAAAAACTACACGCCGATGAAAGGGATCGGCGGAAGCGAATGGGTCGGCTTCGCCCATTTCGCCGATTTTTTTAATAGCTATTACTTCGGGCGGATTTTCCGCAATACGATTTTGATCAGCGTCTATTCCCTGATTTTCGAATTCCCCATGCCAATTTTGCTGGCGCTGCTGCTCAACGAAATCAGGAATCGGAGGTTTAAAAGATTCGCCCAGTCCGTGACCTACATGCCGTATTTTATTTCCCTCATTGTCATATGCGGCATGATCAAGGATTTTACGAACGGGGGAGGGTTCATCAACATGTTGTTTACCTCCCTTTTCGGCGGCGACGGCCAGGCCATGCTCCAGAAGCCCGAGCTGTTCCGGACGATTTATATTGTGTCGGATATCTGGCAGCGGATCGGCTGGGAATCGATTATCTACCTGGCATATTTGACGTCGATCGACCAGGAGCAATACGAAGCGGCCCGCATCGACGGAGCTTCGCGGCTGCAGCAGATGAAGAGCATTACGCTGCCCGGATTGGTGCCGATCATCGTTACTATGTTTATTTTGCGGGTCGGGAATCTGCTTAACGTCGGTTTTGAGAAGATTATTCTGTTATACAACTCCATGACCTATGAAACGGCGGATGTCATCTCTTCCTTCGTGTACCGTAAAGGTCTGCTTGAATTCGACTGGAGCTACAGCGCGGCGGTGGGCCTGTTCAATTCGGTGCTGAATCTGGTGCTGCTCATCATTGCCAATCAGGTCAGCAAAAAAGCCGCGGAGACCAGCTTATGGTAAACGTGGGGAGTTGCCGGTTGGAAGGTAAGGGGGAAGAGAAAACATGCCTGTAAAGCAAAATTTAGGAGAGCGATTTTTTGATGCCGTCGTGTATGTCCTGGTCGGCCTTCTGATCGTGGTCACGATATACCCGATGCTGTACGTTGCCTTCGCCTCCGTCAGCGATGCAGACCGGATCGTGGCCCATCAGGGAATGCTGCTGCGGCCGCTTGGCTTCAATTTGCAAGCCTATCAGAAGGTGTTCGCCAATTCCGCGATATTACGAGGCTTCGGCAACACCTTGTTTACCTTGGTGGTCGGTGTGGCCATCAATCTGCTGCTGACTTCGATGGGGGCGTACGTGCTTTCGCGCAAAAACGTACTTTGGAACAAGGGCTTCATGTTCCTGATTCTGTTCACGATGTTTTTCAGCGGGGGTTTGATTCCGCTATATTTGGTTGTCAAAGGCGTGGGAATGCTGGATACGCTGTGGTCCATCATCATTCCGTTTTCGGTGAACACGTTTAACCTGATCATTATGAGAACCTCGTTCGCTTCGATTCCCGATGCGCTGGAGGAATCGGCGAAGATCGACGGGGCCAACCATTTCGTCTCCCTGTTCCGCATTATCCTGCCATTGTCTCTTCCGGTGCTGGCGGTTATCGGGCTCTATTATTCGGTGGAAAAGTGGAATGGCTGGTTTTACGCCTCGATCTTCATCAAGAACCGCGGTCTTTTCCCGCTGCAAGTTATCCTTAGGGAAATCCTGATTTCCAACTCCACGGAAAGCATGACTTCCGGCGGAGGGGCGGAGCAGTATCAAATCGGAGAAACGATCAAATACGCGACCATCATGGTAACGACTTTGCCCATTTTATGCGTGTATCCTTTTTTGCAGCGATATTTTGTCAAAGGGGTACTGGTTGGGGCGGTCAAGGGCTGACATCTTGAAATTATATGAGAGTGGGGGAATGTTCGTTTGGATATTGCAATGAGTGATTTTCGCAAGCCGCGGCTGGAGCCTTTGCGGCACGACGGTTGGCTTGGCGTTATGGAGAATCCGGGGGCAGGAGAGATCGAGCGGGCCTTCCGAACTGCTTTGAGCAAAATCGGGGACAATTTGCCGCGGTTTACCGGAAGCTTTCCTTCCGAAGCCGGCAAGGGCGGCAAATATCTCGAATCCGGGAATGTCAGCTGGACGCCCGGCTTTTGGACGGGGATGTTGTGGCTGGCCTACGAGATAACGGGGGATGCCCGCTATAAGAAGACGGCGGAACTGCAAGCGGACGGCTTCAAAACGAGGGCGGAGGACCGGATCGACGTGAACCATCACGACTTGGGCTTTTTGTACAGCTTGTCGTGCGTAGCGGGTTACAAAATTACCGGCCGGGAAGAGGCGAAAGAGGCGGCGCTTGCGGCGGCGGAATTATTGCTGCTTCGTTTCAAGGACAAGGGAAGGTTCATTCAGGCATGGGGAGATATGAACGATCCCGGAAATAACCGGCTCATCATCGACTGCCTGATGAATTTGCCGCTGCTTTATTGGGGAACGGAGGCGTCCGGAAACCCGGTCTACCGCCGGGCTGCGCTGCAGCATTTCGAGACCGCCGTGGCCACGGTTATTCGTGAAGACGCATCAACCTTCCATACTTATTTCTTCGATCCCGTGACCGGAGACGCCCTGCGGGGAGCAACTTCCCAAGGTTATGCCGACGAATCCTGCTGGGCCAGAGGGCAAGCCTGGGGAATCTACGGGCTTGCGTTGACCTACAAATACGCCAAATACGAATTCATACCCGAAACCTTCAAGCGTCTTGTCCATTATTATCTGAATCGCCTTCCGGCGGATGGCGTTCCTTATTGGGATCTGCTGATTCCGGACGGTTCGGATGAGCCGCGCGACTCTTCGGCCGCCGCAATCGCGGCCTGCGGACTTTTGGAGATGGCCAAATATCCGGAGGTGCGGCCGGAAGACCGGGAGCTGTACAGAACTGCGGCTCTTGCCATGCTTACCTCGCTAATGCGCGAATATGCCGTAAAAGGGGAGGAAGCCGACGGTCTGCTGCTGCACGGTGTATACAGCAAACCGCATGGGCTTGGTGTGGATGAATGCAATCTCTGGGGCGATTATTTCTATCTCGAGGCGTTGGTCCGTAATCTAACGGATTGGGAAATCTACTGGTAACATAGAACGGTAAATTCAACCTGAGGGCGGCCAGTACCTCAGGTTTTCTTTTTGGAATACGTTCCTTCCGAAATGCCAATAACTCGTATTAGGTCGGTTAAATCCGGAGCATGGCGAGAGGGGGGCGAAGGGACTGAAACGAATAGGACGGTTTGGGCCGGTTGCCGCTATGGTGGGTACGGGATGGACGATTTGCCTGATGCGGGGAATGTTCTATACGGATTCGGTTGGCGCTTTGCTGTTAATTTCGGCGTGGCTGACTGCCGCCTGCGTCATATTTTCGATGTTGGCGGCAACCGGCGTTTGGCAGGCGGCGCTTCTGTCATGGCGGGCAAAGACGGATGCGGGTTCCGTATCTTCCCGGGTCGGGGGCATCGGTGTGCGGTATTGGCTGCCGCCATGCGGACCTTTTGTTTTTGCGGGAATGTACTGGCTTGCTCTGGCCGTTGGCCCTCTTTCGGTGCAGGCAACGATAGAGTCCCTGCTTCGCTGGATGTTTTACGGTGTTTTCGGTTTGTTTGTATATGCCTTAGCAAGGCAAGCGGGGGGACGCCGAATGCTGGAAGCGGGCTGGCTTGCGATCGGCGGCCTGCTGGCCTTGACGGCGCTGGCTTCCGTATACGGCCTGCTGCCGCTGCCGGGCGCCATCCTGCGCAGCGGCGACCCTGATATTTCTTCGGCGGGTGCTCGCCTGGGAGGACTGCTGCAGTAT
Organism: Paenibacillus terrisolis; assembly: GCF_056171975.1. Classification (NCBI taxonomy): domain Bacteria; kingdom Bacillati; phylum Bacillota; class Bacilli; order Caryophanales; family Paenibacillaceae; genus Paenibacillus; species Paenibacillus terrisolis. The sequence goes on from NZ_JBKFGG010000030.1 coordinate 80,275, forward strand.
CCCAATACCTTCGGCGCCATCATGGCCGTTTATATGCTTGAGCGGCTGCTGGCGCTTGCCCGGTTGAGCTCTGCGGAATTTACCCGCAGAAAAGGCTGGCGAGGGTACCGGACGGGGGGCTGGGTGTTTCTGTTTGCATCCTGCCTCATGCTGTCCGAATCACGCGGGGCGCTTGCCGCTGCGCTGACCGGCGTGGCCGCGGGCTGCCTCTTGCTGCGCGGTCCGGAGCGGCGGCGCTTGCTGCTGCACGGCGGCGCCCTGCTCGCCGCGGCCGCCGCGTTCGCCCGCCGGCTGGCTGCCGCGCGGCTGGCCCCGCCACCGCTGCCCGGACTGCTTCTGCTCGCCGCCATGATGGCGGCGGCGCTGGCGCTGTCCGGGCTTGCCGCCCGCCTGCCGCGGCTGCGCTCGCGCGGGGCGCTTGCCGCCGCGCTGCTGGCCGCGGCGGGGGCGGCACTTGCGGGCGGCGGGCTGACGGGGCGGCTGCTCCGCCCCGAAACACTGCTCGCCCGGGCGCGCATGTACGGCGACGCTTGGCGGCTGTACCTCCGCTCCCCCTGGCTGGGGGAAGGTGGAGATGTCTGGCGCCTGGCGTTCCGCAGCGTGCAGAGCCGTCCTTACGTCGGCAGCGAGATGCACAGCGGCTATATCGACATGGCGCTGGACCTCGGTCTGGTCGGCTTGTCCGTTATGCTGCTGTGGCTGGGTTTTATCGCGCTCCGGCTGTGGAAATCTCATCGCATGCTGCTGCCGCCCTTCATGGTTTTACTTGTTCACGGCGCGATCGACTTTGATATGAGCTATGGCCTTGTATGGCTGCTGATTTTATGGATATCGGGGATTGCGGCAGCGAAGGACACCGAAGAGAGGGCGGGAAAACGGTCGGCCGCAGAGCCGGCCCGGGGGCGGCCGATTGCTATGCGGCTTCCGCAGCTTCCGCAGCTTCCGCAGCTTCCGCAGCTTCCGCAGCTTCCGCTGCTGAAGGCGTTTAAGCTTCGAACCATCGCTTACGCGGCCGGGAGCGTGGCATTGCTTGCCTCCGGCTTGTCCGGGTTTCATCATGCCGAAAGCCTAAGATATTATGCTCTTGCCGCAGCGGAAAATCATCGCCCTGATCCGGCAGCGATAGCCCCTATGAGCGGGAAGCCGGAAGAAGAGGCTGACGGCGAAATTGCAGAGGACGATGCTGCCGACCGTGCCATACGGACCGATAAAACCGCTGCGCTGCTGGAACAATCTCTGATGCATGGCCCTTATCGCACCTCGGCCCGCGTCGCCTTGGCCGGATTGCAAGCTTCGCAAGGCGCGGCCGAAGCATTGCTGCGTGGCGGCCTTGCCTACGAACCGGCCGCGCCCGATTTGTGGCTCGCCCTTGGCAGCGCCATGGCCCGGCAGGGAAACACGGGGGCCTTGCCGGTTTTGCAACGCGCGGTTGAACTGGACCATTTCGACCGGAACAGACAAACCGCCGCGCTGCGATGCGTAGAGCGGTTGTCGCAAATGCTGCTGGCTCAAGGCGATCTCCGCCGGGCAAATGCAGCCGCGGAGGCGGGAGTATCCATGTACGCCGGCTACGCGAAGCTTGCTGCGGACGTGTCGGCCAAACCTCTGCAGCGAAATGACCGTCAATTCAAAATGACTGCAGAGGCCGCCGCTCTTGGCGGTAAATTAAAACAACTGACACGTCTGTCTGCGGATGCTGTATTGCCAGCTCCCTAGCCTTCAGTCTCTAAAGTTCCAAACAGAAAGAACCGGCGATTCCGCCGGTCCTTATTGGTTTTTCGCATTCTCCGCATATTTCGAATCGCGCTGTCTCATTTTTCGCTCTTTTGCAGGCTTTCCATTTTGGGTTATCCGCCAAACGCTGCCCGGAATGCTCGAGACAAGTCCCCGCGGTCAACCTTCCATAAATCGGCCAGTTCGGAACTGACCGCCTCATCCCACCAATCGGCGAGAACCTTGCGGTTGCTGCTGTTTTCGCCGATCCAGAGCAGGTTGCCGATCACTTTTTTGTAGTACAAAGCTTCGCCTTCCTTCACCAAATCCTCCGGAATGTATACGCCAAGCCTTTTGACCGTCCGGTACAGCTCCTTGCTGCATCCGCGGCGGATTTTGCGGGGAGTGGGGAGGGAAGTTTGATGTTTGCTTGGGGTATTAGCCATGGTACCGCCTCCTTTTCTCACAACATATGCGGCGGCTTCCCGCAGAGTCACCGGCCCGGCGTTAAGTAGAATGCATGTCCCCGCCTATGGTAGAATAGACTCTGATAGTAGAGGACGGTGCCGAAAACCCGGCTTCGGCTTTTGATCACGAAGTGAAGCTAATATAAAAAATGAAAAGTTAGGCAAGAGTGAGAAATGTTCCGTAAGATCAAGCTTGACATTCAATTTTGCTTTTGACATGTTTTTTGAAGATGCGATCTTAATAAGAAAGAGGATAAAAACCGTGGAGTGGATATCGAATTTAGTTGCAGTATTATTGGATTGGGTCCAGCAATTGGGCTACTTCGGCATTATGCTGGGGCTCATGATCGAAATTATTCCGAGCGAAATTGTCTTGGCCTACGGAGGATACCTGGTTCATTTAGGTCATATCAGTTTTGTGGGAGCGATCTTCTTCGGCGTCATCGGCGGTGTCATCGCCCAGGTTTTCATTTACTGGATCGGGAGATACGGCGGAAGACCGGTGCTGGAGAAATACGGCAAATACATCCTGATTCACAAAAAACACATCGACGCCTCCGAGGCCTGGTTTCTGAAATACGGCCCCGGCGTCATTTTTACGGCCCGGTTCATTCCGGTAGCGCGTCATGCGATCTCCATTCCGGCGGGGATGGCGAGAATGCACATCGGCAAGTTCATTCTGCTCACGACGCTGGCGATCATTCCTTGGTCGGTTTTGTTTGTTTATTTGGGCATGGCGCTCGGAGACCAATGGCAGAACGTCGATGAAAAAGCAGGCCCGTATATCATGCCGATTCTTTTGACCGCCTTGGCGTTGCTGGTGGTATACGTACTTATCAAATGGTTTGGATCCGGAAAAAAGAAAGGGGATGCTTAAGATGGCTCTGAATTTGGCGCATAAATTTGGCAAAGGAATTTCTCCCAAGGTGTTTATGGAGGGGATGCAGCGCAATAAAGAAGCGTTCCATGCCGGTTATGACGGTTTCGCTTGGCAAAGCGACGAAGACCGCGAGTTTTTTGAAAGCCTGAAATCTCGGAGCGACCTGCGTGTGCTGATTTTGGCCGCGGATTGGTGCGGCGATGTTGTCCGCAGCGTACCGATCGTCTTTAAAGTCCTGGAAGCCGCCGACGTGGAGACGGAAGTGCTCATTCTTGAGGAACATCAGGATGTAATGGACCATTTTTTAACCATGGGCGGCAGAGCCGTTCCGATTGTTATTTTCGTCAAAGCGGATGGCGAGGTGCTTGGATCTTGGGGGCCACGTCCAAAACATGTCCAGGAGCTGATGATCCGGTTCAAGCAGGAAAACCAGGACCGGGAAGCGCTGGATTATGACGAGAAAATCGCCGTTGTCCGCAAGAATATGGCGGAGAAATACGAGGAAGGAGCCGGAGTCAACGCGTCGGTCGTGTCCGAGCTGCGCGCGCAAATTTCCGAATACTAAGACATGACGTTAAAAATAGACACCATCCCTCTGGGACAATTGCAGACAAACGCTTATTTGCTGCGGGGGAAAGAGGAGAATCGCGCGGTCATTATCGATCCAGGCATGAATCCGGGGCCGCTGCTTCGCAGAATCGAAGGGCTGGAGATTGAAGCGATACTGCTCACGCACGCCCATTTCGACCATATCGGCGGAGTCGACGAAATCCGCAAATCGAAAAAATGCCCGGTCTACATCCATCCGCTGGAAAGCGACTGGCTGACGACGCCGAAGCTGAACGGTTCGTTGATGTGGCCGGAGGTATCCGGACCGATCAGCACCGATCCAGCCGAATATGATTTGGCCGAAGGGCAAAAGCTGTCGCTTCTCGGCCATGAATTTACCGTCTATCATACTCCCGGACATTCCCCAGGAAGCGTAAGCTTTCTGTGCGGGGAACATTTGTTTTCCGGAGATGTCCTGTTCCGGCTTAGTGTGGGCCGAACGGATTTGCCCGGAGGACGGGAGGTCGATCTTTTCAACTCCATCCGCAGCAAGCTGTACCGTTTGGCGGATGAAATCAAGGTATACCCGGGGCACGGCCCGAAAACCACGATTGGGTATGAACGCGCCAATAACCCTTACGTATCGTAAGAAAAAGAGCTTTTTCCGCAAAATATACGAAAAAGTACAAAAATACTAGACAAGAATGCATTCCTTTGATAGGATGTACTTATTAAATGTTTGTAACCTTTGCGAAGCACGCAAGCTGTGGACTAATCCCGGTTTGCGTTCTTTTTTTGTTCTCCGATGCCGCCGAACGCTTTTTCCGGGAGAATAAGGCCCGAAAAGGGGATTTCGGCAAAGGGGAGACATGATGAAAAACCGCTCAACTTATTTTACGGACACGGGAAGGAAGCTATTTCGCACACAGGACGGATTCGGTTCCGGGTGCTCCCGTTCAAAGGAAAGGGATGGAAAGATGCCCGCCTGGAGCCATGTCGCGCTTCGATCGGGAGTGATCGATCAGCCTTGGCACGACAGGCTGCTGAGGTTATGGCGGCTGTAAAAATGCTTGTTCCGCCGCAAAACTTGAACTACTTCCTTTTTTTTAGTAGGATAATATAAAAGTGAGAGTTCAAATGAACCTTTTGAACTGTTAGCTCATAACTTACAATAAAAAAAATCAGGGAGGTAGACGATGCTGCATTTGGGAGAGAGAATTGTGATCGTCGACGATGCTTTTGAGCAGAATCTTCCTGTTGGGGAATATGGTTACATTATTGCTTACGACCGTAACCCGGATAATGCGTTCGATTATGTTATAAGATCCCCGAAGACCGGACGGAATTATTTCGTTCCTTCGAGCGACGTGGAGTCCGAGGAACGGTTGATTGAGCAGCAAGCGGAGCGTGCGACCCAGGAAGCCTTGATCGACTACGCTTTGGCTACGCACAATGAGAAGCTGTTCATGCAAATTATGAACGGCGACGGCAATGATGCGGACAAAGACGAGGAACCAACAAAAGAGGTTTTGTCTCAGGCGGAATTCATCAAGCAAGTGAATCTACGGGCATGGATCTAAAGGGTTAGGCGATGCCGGACTCTTTTGAAGCGGAAACGGTATTCGTTCCTTGAATGGGGGCGATCGCCGTTTCCGTTTGTTTTTAAGGCCCTTTTCCTTGTTTCGCTTTAACGGATTGAATTGCGCGGGAATCTACAATATAATTTTAATCAACTGTACTACTTTTAGGAGGACGCTGCGAATGAGTATCCAGACCAAGGATGTCGATCATGTGGCCAAGCTGGCCCGACTGCATTTGACGGAACAAGAGCGGGAATTGTTCACGGAGCAATTGAACGCGATTTTACAATATGCGGAGAAATTGAATGAACTCGATACGGAAAATGTCGAACCGACGACGCATGTGCTGCATCTCAGCAATGTCATGCGCGAGGATGAAGTGAGGGAAAGCCTGCCGCAGGAAAAAGTGTTCCGTAACGCTCCTGAGGAAGAGAACGGGCAGTTCAAAGTGCCTGCCGTATTGGAGTAAAATCAGCCACTATTAAACGTTACATGAAGGAGGAAGCCGGATTGGCGCTTTTTGATTTGCGTTTACAGGAGATACATAACAAGCTCCACAGCAAGGAGTTGTCCGTAACCGATTTGGTCGGCGAAGCGTTTGCCGCCATTCAGGCGAGAGATGAGCGAATCGGAGCTTATTTGACGCTCAACGAAGAAGGGGCTCGCGCCGAGGCCGCACGCCTGGATAACAAGCTGGCGAGCGGAGAAAAGAAGGGGCTTTTGTTTGGTTTGCCGATCGGCATTAAAGACAACATGGTGACCGAAGGCTTGCGCACCACGTGCGCGAGCCAG
>NZ_JBKFGG010000031.1:0-9517 GCF_056171975.1 Paenibacillus terrisolis
GGCGAAGCGTTTGCCGCCATTCAGGCGAGAGATGAGCGAATCGGAGCTTATTTGACGCTCAACGAAGAAGGGGCTCGCGCCGAGGCCGCACGCCTGGATAACAAGCTGGCGAGCGGAGAAAAGAAGGGGCTTTTGTTTGGTTTGCCGATCGGCATTAAAGACAACATGGTGACCGAAGGCTTGCGCACCACGTGCGCGAGCCAGTTTTTGTCCAACTTCGATCCGATTTACGATGCGACGGTGGTTTCGAAGCTGAAGCAGGCGGAGGCGGTAACGATCGGGAAGCTGAACATGGACGAGTTTGCCATGGGCGGCTCCAATGAGAATTCCAGCTTCCATCCGGTTCGCAATCCGTGGGATTTGAGCCGGGTTCCCGGCGGTTCGAGCGGCGGCTCTGCGGCTGCCGTGGCTGCGGGCGAAGCTTACTTCGCTTTAGGCTCGGACACGGGCGGATCGATCCGCCAGCCGGCGTCTTATTGCGGTGTCGTCGGGCTCAAACCGACCTATGGCCTCGTCTCGCGCTACGGTTTGGTTGCGTTTGCTTCGTCTTTGGATCAAATCGGCCCGATTACGAAAAACGTGGAGGACGCCGCTTACCTGTTGCAGGCCATCGCCGGGTATGACGAGAAGGATTCGACTTCGGCCGGCGTAGATATCCCGGATTATTTGAGCGCGCTCACCGGGGAAATCGAAGGCTTACGCATCGCCGTTCCCAAAGAATATTTGGAAGGACTCGATCCGCAGGTCAAATCCGCCGTGCTTGACGCTTTGCGCGTTCTGGAGAGCCTTGGCGCGGCGTGGGAAGAAGTTTCCCTGCCGCATACCGAATACGCGGTTGCGGCGTATTATTTGCTGGCTTCTTCCGAGGCGTCTTCGAATCTTTCGCGTTTTGACGGCGTTCGTTACGGAGTGCGCGCGGATCAATCCGGCAATCTGCTCGATTTGTACTTCGATTCGCGCAGCCAAGGCTTTGGCCCGGAAGTCAAACGGCGCATTATGCTCGGAACCTACGCGCTCAGTTCGGGTTACTACGACGCTTATTATTTGAAGGCTCAGAAGGTGCGGACGCTAATCAAACGGGATTTCGACCAAACCTTTGAAAAATATGACGTGATTGTCGGACCAACGGCGCCAACGACGGCGTTTCCGCTGGGCTCGCAGGTAGACGATCCGCTTACGATGTATCTGAACGATATCCTGACGATTCCGATCAACCTGGCCGGCGTGCCTGCGATCAGCGTGCCTTGCGGCCTGGCTGACGGTTTGCCGGTTGGGCTGCAAATCATCGGCAAGGCTTTCGACGAAAGTACGGTTCTCCGCGTGGCTCACGCTTTCGAGGCGCATACGGATCATCACAAACGGCGCCCGGCGCTGTAAGGTACCAACGGTTTATTACAGATTTTCAGGAGGATAGCCATGTCAACATCCAAATATGAAACGGTGATCGGGCTGGAAGTCCATGTGGAACTGCATACGAGATCGAAAATCTTTTGCGGCTGTTCCACCGAATTCGGCGCGCCGCCGAATAGCCATACCTGCCCGGTTTGCCTGGGTCACCCCGGCGTGCTTCCCGTGCTTAACCGCCAGGCGGTGGATTATGCCATGAAAGCGGCGATGGCGCTCAACTGCGAAATCGGCGACGTTAGCAAATTCGACCGAAAAAACTACTTTTATCCCGATTCACCCAAAGCCTATCAAATTTCTCAATACGATCAGCCGATTGGCTTAAACGGCTATATCGATATCGAGGTGGGCGGCCAAACGAAACGCATTGGCATTACCCGGCTGCATCTGGAAGAGGATGCGGGCAAACTGACGCATGTCGACGGCGGTTTCGCTTCGCTCGTGGATTTCAACCGCGTCGGTACGCCGCTCGTGGAAATCGTGTCGGAGCCGGATATTTCTTCGCCTGAAGAAGCGCGCGCTTACCTTGAGAAGCTGCGGGCCATCATGCAGTATTGCGATGTTTCCGACGTCAAAATGGAGGAAGGTTCGATGCGCTGCGACGCCAATATCAGCCTTCGTCCGGAAGGACAAAAGGAATTCGGCATCCGGGCCGAACTCAAGAACATGAACTCTTTCCGCGGCGTCGTCCGCGGCTTGGAGTATGAACAATACCGTCAGGCCGAAATTCTCGACGACGGCGGGAAAGTCGTTCAAGAAACGCGCCGCTGGGATGAAGCCCAAGGCAAGACGTTCTCCATGCGCGGCAAAGAAGAAGCTCATGATTACCGTTATTTCCCGGATCCCGATCTGGTGACGCTGCATATCGATCAGGCTTGGAAAGATCGGATTCGGCAATCGATTCCGGAACTGCCGGATGCCCGCAAAGCCCGGTACGCTTCGGAATACGGACTGCCTGAATACGATGCCGGGGTCATTACGTCCTCCAAACCTCTTGCCGATCTTTTTGAGAGCAGTCTCCAGCACACTTCGGATGCCAAAGCGGTATCCAATTGGATTATGGGCGACCTGTTAGGATATCTGAACAGCAACGGTTTGGAACTGGCGGGGGTTAAATTGACCGGTCAGGGTTTGGGCGAAATGATCGGTTTGATGGAAAAAGGAACGATCAGCTCTAAAATCGCCAAAACCGTGTTCAAAGAAATGCTGCAAAACGGCAAGCTGCCGCAGCAGATCGTTGAAGAACAAGGACTTGTGCAAATCAGCGACGAAGGGGCGATTCTGGCGATCATCAATGAAGTCATTGCGAATAACCCGGCTTCCGTCGAGGACTACAAGGCCGGCAAGGACAAAGCCATCGGTTTCCTGGTCGGACAAGTCATGAAACAGAGCAAAGGGAAAGCGAACCCTGCGCTGGCCAATAAGCTGCTTGTCGAAGCGCTGAAAGGCTAAAATGCGGGGTGCCGGAAGGGAGGTGCCGGGATGATCGAGCGATTGTCGCTTCAGGACCCGGATGTGGTGGAGCAGCTATGGAGCCTGCAGCATACGGCTTATCGCCTTGAGGCCGGACAGGTCGGATTAACGGAATATCCGCCTTTGCCGGATACGTTTGACTCCATCCGCAACAGCAGCGAGCAGTTTTACGGGGAGTTGAACGGTGAAGGAGATATTCTGGGGGCGATCGCCGTCATTTCCCCTTTCGCCGGAACGCTGGAAATTTCCCGGTTAATGGTGCATCCCGATTATCTCCGGCAAGGAATAGGGACCGCCTTGATTGAGTTTGTAACCCGCAGTCACCCGGATGTTAGGGTTTTTACGGTTACGGCTAGCACTTTGAACGATCCCGCGGTTGCGCTATACCGCCGGCATGGCTTTGAGCCTGCGCGGAAAGCGAATTCCACCGTCGGGGTGGAATTGACCATTTTCAGGCTGGAGCGATAGGGACAAGCCGCTGATCCGATGGAGCCAATATAAAAGCACACTTTAACTATTGCTCAAAGCAATAGTTAAAGTGTGTTTTTTTCCAATAGTCAGTATTGCTCGTTTGGAGGCGTGCTTGCTCCTCCGGACCAGTTCATACCACGTTACAGATATCCGCCATTTCGGTTATTATTAAGGAAAGGTGTCCCCACTTCATAGAATGAAGGAATACAGAGAGAAAGGGATGGGGAGATGACTCCGGAAATAACGCCCGCCCATTTGCCGGCGCCTCGCGACCGAACCAAAGGTTACAAACCCCGGCGCCGAAAGCGGAAATTTATCGCCTGTCTGCTGTCCGCCTTGTTCCCCGGTTTGGGCCATTTATATTTGAGTATGTTCAAAAAAGGCGTCGCCATCGTTTATTTCGTCATCATCGATGCCGCTGCACTGATCTATTTTTCCTCCGTTCGGATGGAGATCAATGTCCCGTTATTGATTTTGCTTGGTTTGCTGATTCCGGCCGCCTATTTTTACAGCATTTACAACGTTCTCCAATCCACCGATGCATTAAACACCAAGTTGAAAAGGGAAAATAACGACGAAGAGGTTCCATACACCGCTTCTTTAATGCCCGCTTCGGGAGTCAGGGAGGGAGTTCTTTCCGGAATTCTGCTCATTGGCGGAGGACTGCTGGTTTTTCTGTTCCGTCAAAAACCTGCGTGGTTTCAAGTCTTGATCCAGACCTCGGCGGCGTATATCGTGTCGGCGCTTCTTTTTGCCGTTGCGGTGTTTTTGATTTATCGGGAGGGGAAGCGTCGTTTTCTTCGAACCGGTCGGTTCACAGCTTCCACCGTGCTGCTCGGGATCGGATCCTTGTTGCTGGCTGATCAAATCACCGGCAAGGATAATATGCTGCTGCTTCTCAAATGGTGGCCATTGCTGCTTGTGGTTTGGGGAGCCGAGCATATATTGGTGCTGCTGTGGAACCGGCGACGTACGCTTCGGCCGGAGCGGCGTTTGCGTGTGGATGTAAGAGGGCTTCTTCTTTCCGTGTGCCTGGCCTTTTCCGTTTTTGCCGTTACGCAGCAGGATCATTATATGCATTTGTGGAACCGCGTCAGTCTGGACTTTTCGGCGGCGGGAGCCGACTTCGGCGCCCAAGAGGGTTATCGGGTCGAGAAGCCGTACCAGGAAATTCCTATTGATTTGGATACCGGTCAAATCATGATTGACGGAATTAATGGAGATATTGAAGTGAAAAAAGCTGAAATCGACCATGTCTCGATCGGGTCTATCGTATGGGTGGATCAGGTCGGGACGGAGGATGCCCGAAAAGTCGCGGCGGATACCTCGGTTCAGGTCACGGAAGGCAAAACGCTGGGGATTGCCGTGAAGGATCGGGTTTACGGCGAGTCGGGCAGACGGCATCCGCGCGTGGATTTGACGGTGATTTTGCCGGAGAACCGGTTTCTTGATCTGGATATTGCCACCTCAAGAGGAGCCATTGTCCTAACGGGCGTGCAGACGATGAAGCATGTCAAACTGCAGACCGGAAGCGGAAATCTTAGATTATGGGACATTGTTGGAGATGTTTCGGGCAAAACGCTGAACGGCGACGTGGAGTTGTATCGCATCTTCGGAAATGCCGACATCGATACCCAAGGCGGAAACATAAAGGGCAGGGGAGTAACCGGCGACGCGTCCTTGTCTACTTTGGTTGGTGATATTTCGCTGACCGACGCCGAGGGAGAAATCAAGGTGAATACAAAAAACGGAAATATCCGTGTCGATGGCGCGAACGCCGGACTTCAGGCGGAGTCGCTTAACGGAAAAATTCAAGTTTCGTCAACGCAAGTCGGCGGGAATTGGGATGTCTATACCGCCGTTGGAGAACTGGAGCTGGATATTCCGGAGTCGGGGGATTATAAGCTCGAGGGGTCCAGCGGGTATGGAGATATCTCTTCCGATCTGCCTTTTTTGGTGGAAAACAAGGAAATTAAAGGTTCCTCGGGAACCGGGGAGTTTCAAATCAAAGCGGACGGGAACAGCGATTTAATTGTGAATAAACGCTGAACACGTGAAAATCCGAATGATAAAGTCAACCGCTGGGTTTATACTGCGTTGACAAAAGTTTTATGATAACCGTACAATGAAAATGCAAGGGTTTTTAGTATGACTATTTATTTAGAATGAGCTTATTAAAGGCGGTGGGACCTATCATGTCAACGCGCGTACAGCATGCTTTAGACCAATTGAAGAATAACGGAGTCCGCATTACGCCGCAGCGTCACGCCATCCTCACTTATTTGATGGATTCGATGACTCATCCGACGGCGGACGAAATTTACCGGTCTTTGGAGCCGCGCTTTCCCAATATGAGCGTCGCAACCGTATATAATAATCTGAAGATGTTTATTGAAGCCGGTATGGTCCGCGAGCTGTCCTACGGAGATAATTCGAGCCGCTTTGATGCGGATGTTTCGAATCATTACCACATCATCTGCGAGAACTGCGGGAAAATTACGGATTTCAGCTATCCGTCGCTGGATGACGTAGAGCACAAGGCGGAAGAGATGACCGGCTTTCAAATCAAAGGACACCGGATGGAACTTTACGGGATTTGCAAAGAGTGCCAAATCAAACATTAAAAAAGTAATAGTACTTTTTGACCTGCGGGTTTAGGATAACGTGTGGGATTCCTTCGGGAATTCTTCACGTTTTTATTTTTGGCGGGTACGGTCATAGTGCCGGCGAACGACACTACGGTGGAGGTATAGCCTTGAAAAGCAGAAAAAGGACCTATCGCAGAACCAGACGCGGCAAGAGCAAAATGCTGTGGTTTCTTGGAATTATACTTATATTTGCGGGAGTGCTCAGCGCTATATTACTTCCGAATCGTGAGCATGTGAAGCCGGAATGGCTTGGCAAATCGGATAAACCCATATTCGTTCAAGGAAAAATCGTTCAGGGATCCGCATTGGGGCAAGGTGATGGGCTGAAGCTCCCGCTTCCGGTCATTCAGTCGGTCTTGGACCCGAATGTGCGTTATGAAGAGGAGACCAAATCGGTTATTTTGACCACGCCCAAAAAGCTTGTGCTGATGAAAACGGATGAGAAGATCGCCAAGATCAACAACAAGCCGACCAAGCTGCTTTTTGCCCCGGAGGAGAAGAAGGGCGTGTTGTATTTACCGGCCAATTTGCTTGAGCAGCTGTACGGGGTCAGAGTGCGGGAAGACGCGAAGTCGGGAGCGGTTACTCTGATCAAGGCGGGGGAAAGCGTTCAGGCTGCTAAAATTAAGGATTCTTCCAAAAAGAAGAAACATTTGACTCAACTGCGCACTGAAGCAAGCACGCATAGTCCTATTTTGGCGGATATGGATCCGGGTACGAATTTACGGATTTTGCAGTCGGCGGAAGACTGGTATTATGTTCAGCTCGATAACGGATACACGGGTTATGTACAGAGGAAGAGTGTAACGGTGGGACAAAAGTATTTCGTGCCTCCGCTGAGTCCGGAGCTTTCGTCCGCCAAGAAGAAATGGCAGTCCAAAGCGATCAACCTGACTTGGGAAGCGGTGTATCAGGTTGCCCCGAATCCTTCCTCCATCGGCAAGCTGCCGGGGGTCAATGTCGTCAGTCCGACCTGGTTTGCCATTGTAGACGGAGAGGGCAACGTACAAAGCAAAGCCGACAGTGCGTACGTCCAATGGGCACATGGGCAAGATATGCAGGTGTGGGGGCTTCTCAGCAACAGCTTCGAGCCGGATTTGACGACGAAGGCGTTGTCCAGCTTTGAGTATCGCATCATGACCATTTTGCAAATGCTGCATTACGCGCAAATTTACGATCTTGATGGCATCAATATCGATTTTGAAAACGTCTATACCCGGGACAAGGCTAATTTGATTCAATTTGTACGTGAGCTGCGTCCGCTGGCCGAGGAGCAAGGGCTTGTCGTATCCATTGATGTAACTCCGAAATCGGACAGCGAGATGTGGTCGGCCTTTCTGGATCGCCGGGCGCTTGGCGAGGTTGTCGATTATATGATATTAATGGCTTATGATGAGCACTGGGCGGCAAGCCCGGTATCCGGCTCGGTCGCTTCCTTGCCTTGGGCGAGCTCGGCGGCAAGCCGCATATTGCAGGAAGACGGAGTTCCCTCTAGCAAGCTGGTGCTTGGCGTGCCTTTGTATACGCGAATATGGACGGAGACCGAAAAGGACGGCAAAACCGAGGTCAGTTCAAAATCCATCGGCATGAAAAAAGCGCAGGAGATCATCAAAAATCAGAAATTAACGCCGGTGTATTCGCAAGAAACCGGGCAGAATTACGTGGAGTACAGCGATAAGGAAGGGCGGCACCGGATATGGCTTGAAGACGCCGATTCTTTGAAACGCCGGGTCGAATTGGCCAAATCCCTCGATTTGGCGGGTATTGCTGCCTGGAACCGGAGCTTTGCTTCCGAGGATGCTTGGGAAGTGCTGCAGAAAATTAAGGAGTAACGGCTTAACGCCAAAAAAGACGGAACGCCATCAGGCGTTCCGTCTTTTTTCTTTTGATTATGCTATTGCAATCATTGCTGCGCGGTGTGAATTTCGGCATGCTGCTTTTCCAACTGATCGGCCGTGATGTTTGCTTTCGTGGGGTCCGTGGTGAGAAGTGTCTTGCAGAACATGCAGCGGTCGGTTTTGCCAAGCATCTTGGTCAGCTTGTGACACTCGGGGCATTCAAGCTGGACGGCGGATGTGGACAGCATCCCGGCCCAGAAATAAACGGCGAGGCTCGCCAACATGGAAATGAGCCCGATCACGAGGCCGATCCCGGCTACGATCTTTCCCGCCTGTCCCCAAAAGACGATTCCGGCCGTTCCGAGCACCATAAGTCCCATGCCGAACATAGTCAAAAGTAAACCCCACAAGCGAAATTCATTGATTTTGCTCGATTTCAAGAACATTCGGGCCAACCTCGCTTCTCTTATGAATTCATTTCTTTTCCGCATCAGGAAGAAGGAAACTTTAAGCAAGCGTAGAACTATATTATAACGAATTGGCAGGATTACGCCAAGGTGGGAGGCTGCCCATGGAACCAACCATTTTTTCTTTTATCGATGAAGAGAAGGCTGGCCGTCATGCGATCGGAGCCGTTGGATATCGTCATGAACGCGGAAAAGTTCAGGACTCGTTTCTGAATGATTTTGATTTCCTGATCTTGGTGATCCACCAATCATTGGAGGAGAACGGTCTTCAAATCGAGCACTGTACTAGCGGCGACATTCATTATCAGCTTCTGCACGTGGATAGCGTGGACTTGAAGCGTTGGGTCGTAGCTGGCGATAACCGCGAGATCATCAAATATTTTTTGCATGGACGAGTTATTTGGGACATTGAAGGGAAAGTAACGGCTTTGCGCAAAATAATCATTGAGTTTGATGAACATACTAGAGAGCGGCGAAAATTCAAGGAATTCGCGAAGTTTCTCAAAGTGTATGTAGAAGCTAGACGTTTCGCCGCGGAGCAGGATTTGCTTGACGCGTATTACAGCGTGCTGCAGGCGCTTAAACATTATGCCCGTCTGGAGCTGATCGAGCAGGGGATTCTTCCGGAAAGCAGAGTCTGGGAGCAGGTTCGCCCGCTGAATTCCGTCGTATACAAATTGTTCGATGAGTTAACGGACAACAAAGAGACGCTTGAACAGCGCATTCAGCTTGTGCTGCTTGCTTGCGAATTTTCCATCACCTCCAAAATGGCGGATTGTTGTTCCCCTCTTTTGCGGATTTTGGGAAGCCGGAAAGAATCGTGGACGATTCAGGAGTTGGTGAGCTTGCCTGAGTTGGCGTATGCGGCGGAAGAGCTTCCTTTGGTTCTAAGAAAACTGGTCTATCGCTCATTGGTAATAGAGAGCTCCAGAGCTCAGCAGGATGCTCATGGCGATGGGCGGGAGATACGGTATCGAGCTTAACGGAGATGTAAAGCATTTCCACTCATTTTCATTGCGAAAGTGGGTTGACTCTTGTATAAATTCTGTGTTAAATTAAATTTCGCCGCTAAAAAGGTTGGAAGTGGTTAAGGACGTTAATTGATGGAATGATCGAAGGCCCTGAAAAAACTTCTTGACTATCGAACGGCGCACATGATATATTATAAAGGTCGCTGCTGAAACGAAGCGGAGACAAAAAACGAAGTTTGATCTTT
>NZ_JBKFGG010000032.1:0-86734 GCF_056171975.1 Paenibacillus terrisolis
CGGAAGTATCTGAAACTGGTCCGACGAGGAAAACACCGGAATGTCGCGATGGCAGCGGTCGGACGCGAGCTTGTCGGGTTCATCTGGTCCATTGCCGTAGATGAATCGTAAATAAGTTGACTTCGAGCTCCAGACGGGAGTTCTCCGGTTCATCGAGCGCCAATAAAGTTGAGTTCGACCAGGGATATTCCCCCCTCCGTCACTAATGGCATGGTAGCTTGAACGAGGCAAAAGCTGGCGCCTATAGACGCCAGCCGGCAGTATAGTCATATAGCTTAGCGCAAACCGCCCGTTTGATGGCGGGGGTTATGATTTTCATTTATTTGCCTTAAGCAAATGAATCGGCATCCTTTAGAGGTGAAAGTCCAAATAGACGAGTCGAACTCTCATAACCAACCTGCGCCGCCGTTGTCAGGGGCGGTCGTAACGGCTTTAAAATTGTGATGCAAATTGAGACAAGGGAGGGACTGACACCAAACCCCGGCGTTTGCGGAGATTTGCTCCGAACACCGGTTTTTTTCATGTTAAATGGAATCGAGAATGGGGTAAGCATATATTGGAAGTAAGAACATATGCAATTTTTCGCGGAATTGGTTATGCTAGGATTAGGTACAACGAGCGATGCCGATAAACGGGTTGATTTCAAGGGAGGCTCAAAAGGATGATTCGTCAATTGAAAAGGTATCAGCGTCGGCAGAACCGACTCAAGCGCTGGTGGCTTACGGAACGTCCGGGCTTGGGGTTGGGCACGCCGGAAGAGGATAAAAAAATCAAGGCGGGTTACGGTACGGCAAAACCAAGCCTTGATATAGAGCGGGAATAACATGAAAAAGGCATCCCATATGGGATGCCTTTATTACATCGAACGCATCGAATTAGTGCAAATCGCGGAACAGGCCGATCACTTTGCCGAGAATGCTGACATGTTTGAGCCGCAGCGGCTCCATGGTTGGATTTTCCGGTTGGAGACGGATGTGATCCTTTTCCTTATAAAATGTCTTGACGGTTGCTTCGTCATCTTCGGTCATCGCTACAACGATATCCCCGTTGTTGGCGGTTTGCTGTTGTCTGACGATGACATAATCACCGCTATGTATACCGGCTTCGATCATACTGTCCCCAATGACCGACAACATGAAAATCTCGCCGTCCCCGGCATAATGCTGCGGAAGTGGAAAATAGTCTTCGATATTCTCGGTCGCCGTAATCGGGACGCCGGCGGTTACCTTGCCAACGACCGGCACGCGGGCGACGCTATGCGCGAATAGGCTGAAATTCTCGGATTCTTCCTGGCCGAGAAGCTCGATGGCACGCGGCTTGGTCGGGTCGCGGCGAATCAGGCCTTTCTTCTCCAAGCGGTCCAGATGACCGTGAACCGTAGAGCTGGAAGCAAGTCCGACGGCTTCTCCGATCTCCCGGACGGAAGGGGGATATCCTTTCATGCGGACTTCGTTGCGTATAAATTCTAGAATGGCTTGCTGCCGACTGGATACTTTTGACATAACGGATCAACCCCATTTAGTAACGTTTGGAAAAATTATAACACAGAACTGCCGTTCGTACAAACATTAGTTCTAATTATATGAGAAACAGCAAAAAAAGAGGAACAATTGTTCGAAAAAACTATTGAATCAAACAAACGTTCGTGTTATATTGAATTCATCAATAAGAACATTTGTTTGGAGTGATGTTATAATGTTAAAATACAGTTCATATCAAAGCATTTATAACCAACCTTCTTTTCGGCGTTCCAACGAGAGAAGTCTACATATGTTCGGGTTTGCCAAGAGAAAGTATGGAGTTGTTGTTTTGCTTATGATTTTGGTTATTACTTTTTCTGGGATTGTTACGGCTTTCGCTTCTTCTTCCGAGAATGGCAGCACTTCCGAATTGCCCCGTGTTGTTGT
Source organism: Paenibacillus terrisolis (assembly GCF_056171975.1). Lineage (NCBI taxonomy): Bacteria > Bacillati > Bacillota > Bacilli > Caryophanales > Paenibacillaceae > Paenibacillus > Paenibacillus terrisolis. The sequence goes on from NZ_JBKFGG010000032.1 coordinate 1,908, forward strand.
TATGCCTGGAGATACACTATGGGGGATCGCTTCCGAGCACAAGTCTTCCGGCGAAGATATTCGTGGATATATTAAGGAAATAAAACGGCTTAACGAGTTGGCGTCCAGCTCAATTCGAGCCGGAGAGGTGTTATTGCTCCCTGATAAATAAATAGGGCAATTTAGATCAGTTGCGCTTATAACTAAGAATATTTCACACGGCTGTCGTTATACGTATTCAATCTTTGGTTCAATTTACATAATAAAACGGGCTTGTTTTGGAAGCCACATTCCGCGTTGATTCATTGGGATTTGTAACGGGATGCTGGTCGCCTTGACAAGCTCTTTTTCTCATGTCAAAGTAGAAATTAATGCGATTACGAAGGGATCAGGAGGAATTTATGGACATCGATGCATTGGTTCAAAGAATTAATGAATTAGCCCGCAAACAAAAAGCGGAAGGACTCACGCAGGATGAGATGCTGGAGAGAGCGCAGCTTCGCGAAACCTACCTGCAAAATGTGAGAAGAAATTTTCGTCAGCAGCTCGAGTCAATCGAGATTGTAGATAAATAGGGGAGGAACATTCATGGCTTCGTTTGACAGAAAGGTGGAGCGCCAGCAGCTCAGAATGAACAAGAAAGGGAAAGGTCCCGCGGCTGGACGGGGGCGAGGGAACCGAAACCCTAAAACTTCTCTGGGTGCCAATGGAGACGGAGACGTATTTAAGGGGCGCAATATCATTCTGCCGGCTGCTCTTTTTGTTCTGGCTCTACTTTACGCGGTGGTTGGCATGATCGGCAGCGCCGCTGAATTGAACGGTGCGATTTATTGGCTGACGATCGTGCTTTATCTTATTTTGGGGGCGGCCATCTTTATCCGGAGACCTTATCTCCGCGTGAATAAGAACTGGCTGTATACGACGAAATTCAATCGCGACAAGCTGCTGGAGGCCGGCAACATCGGTAAAATCAAAATCTCCCGCAGCAAAATCGTGATTACGCCAAAAGGCAAAGATACGAACTGGGTGTTCTACCGTACGCGAAACCGGTTTGATACGGAAGCCATGACTACACGGCTTGAACTGTTTGCCAAAACTCATCATGTAACGATCGAAAAAGAATAGCACCTAAAAAATAAACAACCCAAGGTTATGGAGAGAGGGCTGTGAACGAATGACGATTAAAGCGGTTTGTTTTGATCTCGACGATACACTGTTATGGGATGACCGAAGTGTTAGGGAGGCCTTTGAAGCCACTTGTTTGAAAGCGCAGGAAGCAGGGGGAATCGATCCGCTCCGCTTGGAAGAGGCGGTTCGACGGGAAGCGAGAGGACTGTACGAATCCTATGAAACGTATCCGTTTACGACCATGATCGGCATTAACCCATTTGAGGGGCTATGGGCAAATTTCTCGGCCGGAGAACAGCCGGAATTTCGTCAACTCGAGCAGTTGGCTCCCGTGTACCGCAAAGAGTCCTGGCGCCGCGGGCTTCACGCTGTAGGCATAGAAGACGAGGAACTGGCTTTTGAACTGGCGGAATTGTTCGCCAAAGAGCGCCGTCTTCGTCCCCATGTATATGAAGAAACGTTTCGGGTGTTGAACGAGCTTAAAGGCAGCGTTAAGCTGTTGCTGCTGACGAACGGCTGTCCGGCGCTGCAGCAGGAGAAGATCGATGGCGTTCCCGAGCTTGCATCCTATTTCGATGAAATCGTCATTTCCGGTACCTTTGGCAAAGGCAAACCCGACCCGTCCATTTTCCGTTATGCTTTGGAACGCCTGGAGATTCAGCCGGAGGAAGGACTGATGGTCGGAGACAAGCTGACCACCGACATCATCGGGGCGCTGGGGGTTGGGATGAATTCGGTCTGGATCAACCGCACCGGGAGAATAAGAAACGGCGACATCGTCCCGGATTACGAGATCAAACACTTGTCCGAGCTTCACGGCATTATCGCGGATTTGGCGTAGGCAAGAGAGTGAGATGTTCTGGAAGAATCGGCAGTTGTCGCCATTGTAAGCGGTTTTCTACTACATTCGAATAAGAGAGGAGCAGCATGACGATGACGATGAGAAAAATCGGGCGGATCGCCGTTTTTTTGCTGCTGCTCGGGGTGCTTGGAAGCTGCGGTCCAAATCGTTCGGCCGTCCAAAGCACGGATGCGGCACTTGAGCCGATTGAGGTTCGGCTTCAGGTTACGCCTGTGGAGATTCAAACCGGCCAAAAGGTGAAGTTTGAGGCTATCGTAACGTACCAGGGCAAAGCCGTTGATGATGCGAAAGAGGTCACCTTCGAATTTTGGAACACGGCCGATTCGGAAGCCAAGCACAGCCAGACCACCGTGAAAGGCGCAGGTGAAGGCGCCTATGTGCTTGAGCACGCGTTTCAGGAGCCGGGAAGCTATCAGGTCATTTCTCACGTAACCGCCCGGGATCAGCATTCCATGCCGTCCGCTGAATTCACGGTCAAATAACACATGGGTCGACATTAAAAAGCTGCTTTGCACTTCCGATCAGGGAGCAAAGCGGCTTTTTGCATAAACATCAAATGATTAAACTGAATTTGCCGATTGCCGAACTATTCTTAGCAATCCAAACATGAATGTCCGGATTTGTTTTTCTTATTTAGCTAATGGGTTTACCTGGTTTTAATCCTATGAGATTTTTTACATCCTCTTTTCTAATACGGTCCATTCTGATAAACTAAAACATAACGTTTCGCGGGAGGGATAGATCATGAGTAAACCAAGCTTGGACTCTAGAATGAAAGAACGAATATTGATCCTTGATGGAGCGATGGGAACCATGATCCAGCAGGAGGACCTGACTCCGGCAGATTTTGGCGGTGAAGAACTGGACGGCTGCAATGAAATGCTCGTGCTTACCCGTCCTGATGTCATCCAAGGGATTCATGAAAAATATTTGGAGGCGGGAGCCGACCTGATCGAAACCAACACGTTCGGAGCCACTTCGGTCGTCCTGGCCGAATACGATATACAAGACAAGGCGCGGGAAATCAATCTGGCTGCGGCACGCCTTGCCATCGCCGCAGCGGACAAATTCAGCACCCCGGAAAAACCAAGGTATGTGATCGGAGCCATCGGGCCGACGACCAAAACATTGTCCGTCACGGGCGGCGTGACCTTTGACGAGTTGACGGGCAGCTATGAAGAGCAGGCCGCGGCGCTGATTGAAGCGGGAGTGGACGCGCTGCTTTTGGAAACCTCGCAGGATACGCTGAATGTGAAGGCGGGCAGCATCGGGATTACCCGCGCTTTTGAGAAGCTCGGGGCTACGCTTCCGCTGATGATCTCCGGGACGATTGAGCCGATGGGCACCACGCTTGCCGGCCAGAATATCGAAGCTTTTTACATCTCGCTGGAGCATTTGAAGCCGATTTCGGTCGGACTTAACTGTGCTACCGGGCCGGAGTTCATGCGCGATCATATCCGGACATTGTCCGATATCGCGAGGGCGGGCGTTAGTTGCTACCCGAATGCGGGATTGCCGGACGAAAACGGCAAATATCATGAATCGCCAGAGTCGCTGGCCCAGAAAATGTCGGGCTTCGCAGAGCAGGGCTGGCTGAATATCGCCGGCGGCTGCTGCGGAACGACACCGGCGCATATCGCGGCGCTGGCCGAGAAATTAAACGCTTATTCCCCGCGCAAGCTGGGGGGAGAGCACCCTCCCGCATTGTCCGGGATCGAGCCGGTGTATATCGAATCGGCGAATCGGCCTTATATGATTGGGGAGAGAACAAATGTTCTGGGTTCGAGGAAATTCAAACGCCTGATCGTCGAAGGCAAATACGAAGAGGCTTCGGAAATCGCACGCGCTCAAGTGAAGAGCGGCGCTCAGGTGATCGATGTCTGCGTTCAGGATCCGGATCGCGACGAGACGCTGGACATGGAACAGTTCCTTGGGCTGGTGGTCAAGAAAGTCAAGGTTCCGCTGATGATCGACACAACCGATTCGAAGGTGCTCGATCTGGCCTTGAAGTTTTGCCAAGGGAAATCGATCATTAACTCCATTAACCTTGAAGACGGAGAAGAGAAGTTCGAAAACGTTACTCCGATTATCCATAAATATGGAGCCGCAGTTGTTGTGGGAACAATCGACGAGCGCGGGCAGGCCATTACGCGTGAAGACAAGCTTGAAGTCGCCAAGCGTTCGCATGACTTGCTGGTAAACAAATACGGACTGAGCGCGGAGGACCTGATTTTCGATCCGCTTGTTTTCCCCGTCGGGACGGGGGACGAACAGTACATCGGTTCGGCGAAGGAAACGATCGAAGGCATCCGGCTGATCAAGGAAGCATTGCCGGCCTGCCATACGGTGCTGGGAATCAGCAACGTTTCGTTTGGCCTTCCGGAAGCGGGCCGCGAGGTGCTGAATTCGGTCTTTTTATATGAGTGCACCAAGGCCGGATTGGATTACGCCATCGTCAACACGGAAAAAGTGGAACGGTACGCATCGATTCCGGAGGAGGAACGGAGGCTGGCCGAGCAGCTTATTTATCATACGAACGACGAGACGCTCGCCGCTTTTGTCGCTGCCTTCCGCAATAAGAAGGTAGAGAAGCAGGCTAAAGTCGTTCATCTTACGCTTGAAGAGCGATTGGCTTCCTATGTCGTTGAAGGATCGAAGGAGGGTTTATATCCCGATTTGGATGAGGCGCTCGGGCGCTACAGTGCGTTGGAGATTATCAATGGCCCGCTGATGAAAGGCATGGAGGAAGTCGGCAGGCTGTTCAACAACAACGAGCTGATCGTTGCCGAAGTGCTGCAAAGCGCCGAAGTCATGAAAGCCTCGGTGGCCTATCTGGAGCCGTTTATGGAGAAAAACGAATCGTCGGTCAAAGGGAAAATTCTGCTCGCCACCGTAAAGGGCGATGTGCACGATATCGGCAAAAACCTGGTGGAGATCATTCTGTCCAACAACGGTTACCAGATCGTGAATTTGGGCATAAAAGTACCACCGGAGCGCATTATTGAGGCTTACCGCGAAGAAAAGGCCGATGCGATCGGCCTCTCAGGACTGCTGGTTAAATCGGCGCAGCAGATGGTGACAACCGCGCAGGATTTGCGCAACGCCGGCATCGAGGTGCCGATTATGGTCGGCGGCGCCGCACTGACGCGCAAATTTACGAAAACGCGGATCCGGCCGGAGTACAACGGAATGGTCGTTTACGCCAAGGATGCGATGGACGGCCTTGATTTGGCCAACAAGCTGATGAACCCGGAAAGCCGCGAGAAAATGCGGCTGGAGATGGAAGCGGAGCAGGAAGCCGATGCTAAAATTGCGGTAGCCGAACCTTTGCCGGAATTGACCCGGGCGGTTCGCTCGAAGATTTCCGCGGACGCTCCCGTATATATTCCGCCGGATTTGGAACGGCATGTGCTCCGCGATTATCCGGTTGGACATATCACGCCGTACATCAATATGCAGATGCTGCTTGGCCATCATCTGGGGCTCCGCGGCTCGGTGGAGCATTTGATCGCGGACGGGGATACCAAAGCGGTTCAATTGAAAGAAACGGTGGATCAGATCTTACTGGAAACGATCACGGACGGAATCGTCCGGCCGCAGGCGATGTATCGGTTTTTCCCGGCCCAATCGTCGGGCAACGACATTCTGATCTATGATCCGGAAGATCATTCGAAAGTGCTTAAAACGTTCAGCTTCCCGAGACAGAAAGTCGAGCCTTATTTATGCCTGGCGGACTTCCTTAAGCCGGTGGAGAGCGGAATTATGGATTACGTCGGATTCCTGGTAGTTACAGCGGGACATGGCGTCAGCGAGCTTTCCGAGACGTGGAAGAAGAAGGGCGATTACCTGCGCTCTCACGCACTGCAGTCGGTAGCGCTGGAACTGGCCGAAGCGCTGGCCGAGCGGGTGCATCATATGATGCGGGATACCTGGGGGTTCCCCGACCCGCAGGATATGACGATGAAGCAACGCCACGGCGCCCGGTACCAGGGAATCCGGGTATCGTTCGGTTATCCGGCCTGCCCGAATCTGGAGGACCAGGAGCCGCTGTTCGAGCTGATGAAACCGGAGGACATTGGCATCGCGCTGACGGAAGGCTTCATGATGGAGCCGGAAGCTTCCGTATCGGCGATGGTGTTCGCTCATCCGCAAGCGCAATATTTTAACGTAGACAAAGCTTGATTCATACAAGATCGATGTGTCATGGAAAGCCCTCCGAAATTCGGAGGGTTTTGGTACGATAGATACGGAAATTACGAAATTACGAGGGTTTATCGTAGAAAGGCGATGAGGAGTAGTTTGGAACTTTATTTTTTGGGAACCAACGCCGGGGTACCGTCGCTGGAAAGAAACGTCACTTCCATTGCGCTGCGGCTGCTGGATGAACGGCGCACCATGTGGCTGTTCGACTGCGGCGAGGGAACCCAGCATCAAATCCTGCGTTCCCCGTTAAAGCTGAGCAAGCTGGAGTATATATTCATTACGCATTTGCATGGAGACCATCTTTTTGGTCTGCCCGGCCTTCTTTCCAGCCGCGCTTACCAAGGCGGCGACACGCCGCTGACGGTATTCGGCCCTCCGGGATTGAAGAAGTTCATTACGACAACGCTGGATTTAAGCGAATCGCGGATCAATTACAAGCTGGATGTAGTTGAGCACAGCGGAGGCCTGTTGTGGGAGGACGATACCTTCCGCGTTGAGGCGGCGCTGCTTGAGCATCGCATTTCGAGTTATGGCTACCGAATTACGGAGAAGGATCTGCCGGGTAAACTGGATCCTGACGTGCTCAAACGATACGGAATTACGCCGGGGCCGGTGTACGGCAAATTAAAGCGGGGCGAAAGCGTGCAGACGCCAAGCGGGGAAACGCTCCATGCATCCGAGGTGCTCGGCAAACCGAAGCCGGGACGGATCGTTACGATTCTCGGGGATACGCGTCCTTGCGAAGCGGTTGTTCCGCTTGCCGAAGGAGCCGACGTGCTTGTGCACGAGTCCACGTTTTTGCACGAGCTGGCGGACACGGCGCACGCTTATCATCACAGCACGGCCCGTCAAGCTGCGGAAGCCGCGAAAGCGGCCGGCGCCAAACAATTATACTTGACGCATTTCAGCTCCCGTTACAAAACCGAAGATGAGCTTGAGCGTCTGGAGCGGGAAGCACGGGCCATTTTCCCGAACGCGTTGCTTGCCCGAGAGCATGTGCTGTTCCCCGTAAATCGAAGCGGAAATGAATAATTATTTTCCGGGAAAGCGCAGGAATTGACAGGTCGATTCAAAGTTTGCCATGGGGATACAGCCTAAATCATCCATGCTTCGAGATCTTTCGACGGGATTACTGCGCTTTGACCGTGAGTTTGACGGATCATGCCCATGACTGGGGCGGGAAATTTGCCGGCTCCTTCTTTTTCTATGTACAATAAGAACGGCCTTATAAGAAAGGGATGAATCGGATGAAAACGGCTTGGAAAGCCTTTTTAATAGACCTGGACGGAACTTTATATCATGGAACCCGTATTATACCTGGAGCGACCAAGCTGATTGCCGGGCTTCAGGCCAAATCGATACCGTATCTGTTCGTCACGAACAACGCTTCGCGTACGCCGGAGGAAGTGGCGGCCCATCTAAGGGCTATGGATATTCCGGCCTCGGAAACGGATGTCTGCACATCGGCGGAAGCCGCCGCCGAATATATCGCGGAGCAAAATCCGGGTTGCAAGGTTGCGGCGATCGGAGAACGCGGGTTGCTTGAAGCGGTAAGGAACGCCGGACTGACGCTCACGGAGGAGCGGCCGGACGTGGTGGTACAAGGCATCGACCGTTCTTTTACATATGAGACCTTAAAGCGGGCAACTCACTGGATTCGAGGCGGCGCCGAGTACGTGCTGACGAATCCCGATTTGCTGCTCCCGACGCAGGAGGGACTGGTGCCGGGAGCGGGGACGATTTCCGCAAGCATTCAGGCGGCTTCCGGCGTGAAGCCCGTTGTGGTGGGCAAACCGGGCGGTATTTTGATGAAATACGCCATCGATCGCTTGAAGCTGCAAAATGAAGAGGTTGCCATGATTGGGGATAACCTGTTCACGGATATCGCGGCGGGAGCTAATGCCGGCTGCGGGACAATTCTTGCTTTGACGGGGGTGACCACCGCAGACAATTTGCCGGACAATTTGGTTTCGGCCGGGGTGAAGCCCGATGTCGTCTGCCGTGATCTGGAGGAGGTCCGGATGCTGATTTGCGGTTAATTTGTTACCATATTGGTTTTTAAAACGTACTTATTTAGAAGGGAAGATGAATCATGCCGGAATTGCCTGAAATGGAAAACTACCGGATCCAGCTATCCAAGCAAATTTTGGACATCCCTATGACCCATATCGAAGTGAATCGGGAAAAATCGGTCAACATGTCCTCCGAGGCCTTTACCGAAGCGTTGCAAGGCAGACAAGTCATTTTCATCGAGCGGAGAGGAAAGCATCTCTTGTTTCATCTCGATAACGGGAAAAGACTGCTGCTGCACCTGATGCTGGGCGGCTTGCTTTATCTTGGCTCCGCGAATGACCGTCCCGACCGCACGACGCAAATCGAAATCACGTTCGGCGGCGATAAGATTTTATTTTTCATGGGGCTTCGTCTGGGTTACCTGCATTTGCACACCGCCAAAGAAACGGAAGAGCTGCTGGCTCATCTTGGACCTGAGCTGCTTGACCGCAGAATGTCGGAGGAACGGTTTGTCGGTCTATTCCGCAAGCGGCGCGGCAATTTGAAGACGGCGCTGCTCAATCAGGAGATCGTCGCGGGGATCGGCAACTGCTACGCGGATGAAATTGCTTTTGCGGCGGAGCTTCTGCCCTCGGCCAAGCTTCAGAATATGAGCAACGAGGATTTGTCGCGTTTGTACCATGCGGCCCGTGGGGTTCTGACGGAAGCACGCGAGGCGGGCGGGTACATGGAGATGCCGCTGACGCAAGACGACACCTTAACCGGAGGCGCAAACGACTGGTGCCGGGTTTATGATCGGGGAGGAGAGACATGCCCGCGCTGCGGCGACACGATCGTCAAAGCGGAGCTGGGCGGGCGCAAAGTGTTCTACAGCCCTGGATGTCAGCATGACCGCTGAGCTCAAAATCGGAGGCCATCTAAGCATCCGCAAGGGCTATTACGAAACGGCTAAGACCGCGCTGCAGCTTGGCGCAGGGGCTTATCAATATTTTCCGAAAAATCCCCGCAGCCTGGCCGTGAAATCGTTTGATCCGAGGGACGCAGAGCTGTGCCGGAGTTTTTGCTCGCAGCATGGGCTTGTTTCGGTCGCCCACTCGCCGTATCCCAGCAACCTGGCGGTCGACCGGAATTCGGAGGCGGTGCAATATGCTCGAACCGTAGCTTCCTTAAGGAATGATCTGGAAATCGCCGAAGCTTGCGGTTCGCTGGGTATTGTTGTTCATTTTGGCACATTTAAGGCAGGAAACCCCTTACAAGGATATCAAAATATAATACAATGTATAAATAACGTGCTATCCGGATGGAATGGAGCGGCCAAGCTGCTGATCGAAAACCAAGCCGGAGATCACGGTGATATGGGAATGACCCTGGAGGAATTGGTGCAAATCCGCAAGCTTTGTTCATCGCCGGAGCAGGTCGGGTTCTGCCTTGACACATGTCACGCTTTTGCGGCGGGGATGTGGCTTGGGGAGCGGGATGCGGAGTTTGCGGCCAAGGCGCAGGAGCTGGGATACTGGCAGGCGCTTGCCGCGATCCATCTGAACGATTCGAAATACCCGGTCCGTTCGCGCAAGGATCGCCATGCCCGTGTCGGACAGGGGCATATCGGGGAACCCGGTTTTCGCCGTCTGCTTAATCTGGAGCAAGTCGCGAGGACGCCGCTTATTTTTGAAAGCGAACCCGGTGAAGACGGAACCTATAGAGAGGATATGGAGCGAGTGAGGCGGTGGGTGTAAGCCATGTGCTGAAATACCGCGGGAAAGGAAGAACGACATTGATTCATGTATATATGGACGATTTTCGCAGGTGTCCGCTAGGTTTTGCACTGGCGCGAACCGTTGACGAATGTTTGGAGATGCTCCGCTTGGCGGAGGTCGATATATTATCGCTTGATTACGATATGGGCCCTGGGGAAAAGACCGGCACCGACATGGTTCTGGCCATGGTGCAGGAGGGACTGTACGCGCGGGAAATTTATCTGCATACATCAAGCATGTACGGCAAAAAAAGCATGTACGAAATTTTACATCAAAGCAAACCTGAGCATGTGCAGCTGCATAATGGGCCGATTCCGTTCGATCGTCTGGATGATATCGCCCGCGAGTCTGGGGGTAAATGAAGTTGAGCAAGGAATGGGATCAGGAAGAGACGCAGGTTGTCTCTTCAAAATTTATATCTACGGCAAACCATGGCTTTTTGCCTTATGCCCAGGAGGAACTGCGAAGGCTGTTCGGTTCGGTAAAAAGCACGGTGCTGATGCCCGGGGAGGTTTTTGCTGTGACGCTGCAGGCTTCGGTTGACGAAGTTACGGAGCGGATTGCCGGGGCGCAGCCGATGTTTTTGCGGCACATGTTTCCCGTGAATTGGGAAATGACCCTTGCCGATGAATCAGCCCAGGGTTCGGAGACATGGACGGAAGCGCTTACGTCAACTCTGTTGGCAGATTTGCGTTTAAAGGGGTCCAAGATCGTAATCCAAACGCGCAAAACGGAATCCGCGCTGTGGGAAGGCACGGCAGCCGAATTGAAAGATTTGCTGCAAAGCGGAATGGCGGATGGCTTAAGCGCCGATTTTGTTGTCAAGGACGCGGAATGGTGCGTTTCCGTGTTTGTCGCCAAAGATGCGATTTATGCCGGCGTTTCCCGGCCGCAGGATAATATTTCCGATTGGAACGGCGGAGCGATCCGTTTTCAAAAAGAAGAGGGCCAGATTTCGCGGGCCAAATTCAAGCTGTTGGAAGCGGAAGCGACGTTTGGGATCGATTTTGCCTCCTTCCGCGAAGCGCTCGATATCGGTGCGGCTCCGGGGGGCTGGACTTCATTTTTGCTGGAAAGAGGGCTCCGCGTCACGGCGGTCGATCCTGCAAAGATGCATCCATCGGTATTGGCGTCGCCTCGTCTTACGCATCTGAAACGAAACGCGGACAGTGTCAAATTCAAGGATAATCAGTTCGATTTGTTGGTTTGCGACATGAGCTGGAGCCCGAAACTGACGGCGAAACTCGTCACGGATCTGTTATATGCACTGGTTCCTGGAGGAACCGCCGTCGTTACGGTGAAGCTGCTGAACAAGAAACCGATGGCGTTGATTTCGGAGGTCGTCGAGATGTTCCAGGCTTCAAGAATGCAGGTACAGCGGGCGAAGCAGTTGTTTCATAACCGTGATGAAATCACATTGTATATGATTAAATATTAATGTCATTAAATTATATTTTTGAAAATAAGGCTTTACTTTTGAAGTAAAGTTGTTCTATACTGATTCCAAAATTATACAAATGACTGCTAAGGGAAAGTATCCCATATCGTTGTCTTTGGCCGAAGGCTGAAGCGTGATGTGAGAGACTTTCCCTTTTTTGCGTCTGTAAATGGAAAGGAGGATCATGGCTTGCCGTATGTTCCAAGACTGTCTCCCGGAGAGGTGCTGGTGAAGCGGTACCGCATCGAGCGGGAAATCGGGGAAGGCGGAATGAGCCGCGTGTATCTGGCTTCGGATCTGAAGCTTCCGGGCAAAATCTGGGCGGTCAAGGAAAGCGAAAGCTCGCCCGGAAGCTCCCGGATTGAAAGGGAGGCTGAACTGCTGATTTCGCTGAATCACCATCGACTGCCGCGAATCATCGATTTTATTCGGGCGGATGAGGAAGGGTACTCCTATATCGTCATGGATTACATCGAAGGAATTCATTTGGACCGGTATGTCCTGAACTTCGGCAGGAGGCTCCCTGCGGAAACATTGGCCCGGTTCGGCATGCAAATCTGCGAGGGGCTTCATTATCTTCATGAGTTTGTTCCGCCCATCGTGCATCGGGATTTAAAGCCCTCCAATCTGCTGGTCGACGGCAGAGGAGAGATTCGTTTTATCGATTTTGGAATTGCCAGAAGTTTTAAAGCGGATCAGGCGGAGGATACGGTGAAGCTCGGTACGATCGGCTTTGCCTCGCCTGAGCAGTATGGGGGCAGACAAAGCGACGGACGTTCCGATTTGTATTCGCTTGGGGCCGTGCTGCTGTATCTCGGAACCGGATGCGGACACACCGTCTGGACAGGCGATGCGGAAGAGATGTTCCGCAGGAACGGTTACTCCGAGCTTGCGCCGGTCATCAGCCGGCTGCTGCAATTTTCTCCCGAGGACAGATATGCGACAGCCAAAGAGACGGGAGGGGCTTTGCGAAGCGTCATCGGCAGATTATCCGTAGCATCCGGACCAAATTTGCATGAGCGTATGGGCGGGCGTTTCGCCCCTGAAAGCCGAAGAAACCGTGCCGCCGTCGTCGCCTTGACGGGCGTTGCTTCCGGAGTTGGAACAACGCACACCGCCATTGCCTTAGCGAACGTGTTATCACACAGCTTCGGGAAAGTTGCCGTCGTTGAGATGGACTTAAAATCCAAGGCGTTTGGCCGTTTGGGACGAGTCGCCCAGGCCAAGCAGGAAACCGCGGAAGCTGCAGCCGTCTCGCGGTTCCGGCTTGACGGAATTGACTATATCAGGGCTTTATCGAGGTCGGATTTGATCGAACTTATACATGACCGTTTCGATGTCGTGGTTTGCGATCTCGGTTCTTCGCTCCGGCCGGAGCTGATGGAGGAATTTCAAAGAGCCGACTTGTCCCTTGTAATCGGGTCCGGCGCCGAATGGCGAAGCGAAGAACTAGTGCTTTTTGCGGACGGAATCGGTCGCGGTGGCGCGAAGCGCGGCTGGATTTACTGCCTTCCGTTGGCTTCAAGCGGCTCGCTCCGCAGGCTGCGCAAAATGCTGCGTTCCCCCAACGTTTTTGCGCTTCCGCCCGAACCGGATCCTTTTACGCCCGGGGAGGAGATAAGCGCGGCGCTGCAGACCGTCTGCAGCGAGCTTTTGCCGCAGCCGGCCCGTTCGGGCCGAAGTTCCATGTTTACCAGAAACCGATGGAAAGGAAATGATTAAATGTTAAAAATCAGGCAGCGGACAAAGCAATTAATACTCAGCGGGTTAGCGGGAGCCGGTGCGGTAGGAGTTGTTTTTGCCGGCTATGCCGTGGTGCATCAACAGCAAATTCACGATGTATCGCGTTCGCTTGAACAGCGGTATAGGGGAGAAATTGACCAGCTGAAGGCCGAAAACCAGAAGAAAACCTTACAGGGCTGGGCGCCCTCCCGGGAAATTCCGGCGGGACAGCGCATCGGAACCAAGGACATGAAGGCGATATTGCTGCCGTCCGAGAGCGTCCCTTCCGATTATTTGAAAGCGCAAGAACAGATCGCCGGTAAAATCGCGAAGATCACGCTTAAACCTTCGACCTTGATCACGGAGAACCTTCTCTACGAAGCCGAGCCGGCTTCGGACGATTTGCGCTGGCGCGAAATGGGCTTTGTTGCTTTGCCCGGCGGGCTTAAAAAGGAAGAGGTGATCGATATTCGCATTCAATTCCCAACCGGTCAGGATTTTATTTTGCTGTCAAAAAAGAAAGTGGAGAAGCTCGATCCCGGTACGATCACGGTCACTCTGAACGAAGGGGAGATTTTATCGCTCTCCAGCGCCATCGTGGACGCCTATCTTCATAAAGCTTCCATCTATGCACTGGCTTATGTGGAACCAGCGCTGCAAAGCAAAGCAATTCCTACCTACCCGGCGAACGAAGCGGTTTTGGAGTTAATCAAGAAAGATCCGAATATCGTACAGCAAGCCGAGCATGCCCTAGGCGCTTCCGCGCGCAAGGTACTGGAGAGCAATTTGCTAACCTTATCGCCTCAACAAACGGCGGAATTTACCGAAACGCAGGTTGAAGCTCAGACTCAAGGGGGGGCCGCTCCATCTGAAAAAGACAGTTTTGTGTTGGACACCCCTGAATGAAAGGAGACGAAGAAATGAAAACTTGGTTGTTTGTCGGAAAAAGCGATAAGCGCGATCTGCTGCTCTATCTGTGCAGCATCCTGGCAGCCACGGGGCAGCGCGTACTGCTGGTGGATGCGACTGAAGATGGAAAGTACCGCTATTCCATCGGAGGGATGGTTTCGCAACTGCAGGTTGCCGAGTTTAACGGCTTTGATGTGGTCGCCACTTGCGGGACGCTGCAGCCGGCGCTTTCACAAGCGGTTGCGGCTATCGATGCCGATTTGGAAGCCTATGATTTCGTGTTATATGATTTGGAATCGCCGGAATTTTTTGCGGCGGCGGAGCAGTTTTCGTCGGCGGACAAAATCGCATGGGTTACGTCGTTTGACCGTTTTGAAGTCGAGTTCAGCTCCGAGTGGTTTCGCCGTTTGTTCCTCAAGTGGCCAGGTCTCAAAGGCTTAAAAGTTCTTCCGGTATATGTCCGGACCGTAGAAAGTTATCTGAATGAAGACTTTATCCAAGGGTATTTGGAAGGTCTGCCGATCCAGTGGAACTCTTCGGCGGTAAAAATTCCATGGAGTGAAGCCAATTTTACCGTGCAGTTGGAAAACGAGCACTCAGAGCGCATAAGAATCAAGCGAATTTCCCGTTCTTACAAAAATGCGCTGCTCTCATTGCTTGGCGAACTGGCCGGCTGGGAATGGAAAACCGCCAGAAGAGCGTTCCGAGAGGCTGAAAGGAGACATGCATGAGCAGAATCCTGTTTTGGGATGCCGGTCAAGGCGGTTCGGCGATGGCCGCGGCCGCATGCGCACTGACGATCGGCCTGCATTTTTCTTACCGCGTACTGCTGCTCAATCCGGGCCGCGTCGGCACCGGCGCGGAAGAAGGGTTGCGGTCTGTCAACCGCATTGGGAGTGAAGAGACGGGGCTGGTAGCCGAGCAAGGTATAAACGCTTTGGCACGGATGTCATCCAGCCGGCGGCTGGCGAAAAGCAATTTTTCCGACTTTACGGTTCCCTTGCTGCGCGGACGGTTGGACTTGGCGGCAGGAAGTCAAGGGGAAAACGATCGGTTTGACCTTGCCGGTTTGCAGACATTGAGCGATATATTGTGCGTTGCAGATGACGCTTATGACTTGACAATGATGCAGTGTCAAGGACCGGAAGCGTTAGAAGAGTATTCGCCCGTTTTGGAGGCGGATGCGATTGTAGCCGTGTTCGGCCAGCAGCGTGCGCAGTTGGAGAGCTTTTTCGGAGAAACGGCAACTCGGCCGGTATGGCGGCGGACCCCCTTTTATATAGTGATATCTCCTTTTGATGCCGCCTCCAAGTGGAACCTGGCTAATTTAAAACGCAGGTATCGCTGCGAGGCTCCACTGTTCGGCATACCTTACGATACCGAATTTGCCGACGCTTGGAACGAAAGGGAAACGATGCGTTTTTTCCAGCGTTATCGGCCGCTTCAAAGATCGGGGAATAAACGGGATGCGCTGCTAAAGGGTTATCTTGATCTATCCGGCCGCCTCCTTCAAGATTCGGGGAAGTCCGCGCTCCTGAGCGGCAACGGGAAGGGGGCCTAAAAAAGTGGGAGACTTTCAAAACGTACTCGGAATCCTGTTGATCGTATCGCTATGCGTGGTTTTTTTGTGGGTAAAATCACGGAATCTCGGCAATAGAAATGCGGATTTGAAGACGGATGAAGAACGCTATTCGCTGCCCTCGCTGCTGGATTACGTAAAGCATAGCCTGCATGAATTGACACGGACCCACAGAAACGATTGGGGCATGAGCGAAGAGGCCCGGATACGCAAGCTTAACTCCCGGATGGAGCTTCGGCAAGCGCTAAAAGGCTGTTCTTCCGGTGATTCTAACGATAAACAATATGTGAAATCGTTCATTCGGGATTTGCTCCTTGGCGGCTATGGCATCGATGAGAGGAATATCGACCGGGTAATGCCTTTTAATGACAGAGACAAGTTTACTGCGCAGGAACGATTCGATATCGTTTTGTACTTATACCGTCTTCGTTACGGCGAGGAAGCTTTAACTGAACTGATCGAGGAATATCGACTGGATGAGCCCAAACCGCCGCTGACGACGGAGGATTCATATACCTATGACATTACCGCCGAGGATGTGGACCGCTGCTTTTTTCTGGAGTATCGTCCGCTGACTTTTCAGGAGAAGGTTGAGCTTGTTGTCCAGCGTGTATACCAGGCATACAAAGGGTTCTCCGTCATTGATGAAATTCGTGAACAGCGGATCGACGGGGTAAGCGGAGGTGTGAGCGGTTCTTTGGACGCGGCAGGTGCAGGCAACCCGGCGCTCAGCCCCTGGCGGAGGTTCCCCTTTATGGATGCGGCGTTGGATGAGGACGGGCAGCCATTCTCCCGAGCTTGGGAAAGCGTTTGGATTTTCTATAAAGGGAAAAGCATTCGCCTTTCCTTTCTTTCCTTCGGGAGCGCTGCCGAACTGAAGCGCGTCTGCCAAAACATCTATAAATATAATTTGCCCGGCCAACTGTCCGAGGCGAACGGCTATAAAGTGAACGAGATGAAGGATGGCTCGCGGGTAGTGGTCGTGCGTCCGCCGTTTGCGGAAACCTGGGCGTTTTTCGTAAGAAAGTTCGACGTAAGAAATGCGGGGCTGGAACAGCTGATTGTGGGGCAAAATTCCGAACTGCCGATTGGTCTGCTGAAATACATGATGAAAGGGAGCCGAATTACCGCGATCACCGGTTCGCAAGGTTCGGGCAAAACAACGCTCCTTATGGCGATGGTGAAGTATATTTATGCTTCCTATACGCTGCGGGTTCAGGAGATGTCTTTCGAGCTGAACTTGCGAAAAATGTACAGTTCGCGCAATATTTTGAGTTTTCGGGAGACGGAGTATGTCAGCGGCCAAGCTGGTCTTGATCTGCAAAAGAAAACGGACGGAACGGTAAACATCCTTGGAGAAGTCGCCACCGATGAAGTGGCCGCGTGGATGATCCAAATGGCGCAAGTGGCAAGCTTGTTCACTCTTTTTACACACCATGCCAAAACCTTTCGCGATTTGATGGAATCGCTGCGGAATTCATTGCTTAAATCCGGGATGTTCCGCGATGAGCGCGTGGCTGAACTGCAGGTGGCCTCGGCGGTCGATTTTGACATCCATTTACGGCGGGATATTACGGGGAAAAGATACATCGAACGCATTACGGAATGCTGCCGTCTGGACGATCATTCCAATCAAAACTTAAGTGATCATACGGAAGAGCCGCAGCTCGCCGATGCCGTGAGACGCGGATATCATGAGCGGGTCATCGTTGAATACCGGGACGGAGCTTATTTGCCGGTCAATCCCATATCGCCGCGCTGCAGGGAGGAGATGTCGCGGGAGATGGTTTCGGAAGATGCGGTGCGTTTTAAGCAATTCGTGGACGTTTATTGGGGGGAGTACATTGGAGCTTAAATCAATCCTTTCAATTATTTTGGGCGTTTGCGTTTTGGGATTTGCCGTCTTCTATGGGCTTGGCCGAACGATCGGGAAGCGCGAGCAAGAAATGGCAGGCGCAGAGACGCCGGCAAATACCGGGAGCCGCAATTTGCGAGGTGTTCGTGACAAATCTCAAACGGTTGTATCGCTTCGCCGCTTCATGTCCGGCTTTCTGATTAAATCTTATTTTCTAGGGATGAAGATCCCGCCGCTGAGATATTACCTTTTGAAAGTAAGAAACCGCCTTGTCTTAATTTATCCGTTCGATGAATTTGAGCTAAGGCGCAAGACGATGAAGTTTGCCTATTGGACCGTTGTAAGCTTTTTTATAGCTATATCCGTGTTCGTATCCTTGAATCCCGACTGGATCTTTTTTCTGTCGCTGCTGATCGCCGGCGCCGTAATCCAAAACCTCTTTCTTGACGGGTATGTCAATAGGATGGATATTAGGCTGCTTGAGCAAATGCTGGTTTTGTTCGCCGGCGTAAGGCACGTCTATCACCGGCACGGCATGGTGGCCGACGCGATTGAAGAGGCGGGTGAAACGGTTGATGAGGAAATGGGAACGCAGGCGCATTTGATATTCGAGGCTTTGACGGATGCAGAGCCGGATGAAGCGCTTGAGAAATATCATGAGACGGCGCCGAGCCGGTTTTTAAAAGCCTTTGCCGGCATTTCGCGGCTGGTCATGGAATATGGCGACCGTATGCGTTTGCAGGGCTCGCTGTACTTGCACGGCATCGCTTGCTTGACGGGGGAAATCCAGTTGGAGCTTATTCGAAGAAACAAACTTGATTATCTGTTAAAAGGTTTGCATGTGATCGCGCTTGTACCGGTTTTTTTCACGAAACCGATCGAGTTATGGGCGCGGCATAACTTTCCGTTGATGGATCATTTTTATCTGAGCAAAACCGGTATGGTAATTAAAATCGGCATTTTTTTAGTGATCCTCATTTCCTTTTTGCTGCTGCAAAAACTGAAAAGCGAAGATGAGACCGCCTATCGGGCCGGAGAACGAGATATCCCCTGGGAAGCAAAGGTATACGGGCACGGAGGAATTTCCAAAGTGCTGAGTCGGCTTATCCCCGAGCCCTCTTCCGACATGCGACACCGAATTGTCCAATTGCTGAAGGATACGAATCATCATCTTCGTGTCGAATGGTTTCAGGTTCGCCGGTTAACGATGTTTCTGGTTTGCTTCGCCGTTACATTGGCGACCGTGATGACCCTTCACTTTCTTTCCCAGCGGCAGATTTTGCGCGAAGAGCCGGCTGGCCTGGCCTTTTTCGGCTCGCTTTCGGAGGAAGACGCTAAGGCTGGCCAGGAAGCGGCAGAGCGGGACGCCGCCGTAATGAAAAAGCTTGGCATGGCAAGGTCATCTTTTGATGATGTGGCCGATGCGGCGGCGGAGATTCTGAGAACCGGTGATCATTCCGCCTCGGGCGAGGAAATATCGGCTGCAGCCGGGCGGATTACGGACAAGCTGGAGCGCTGGAACAATGAATATATCAAATGGTGGGAAATGCTGCTTGCCTTGTTTGCGGGTTACATAGGTTATTGCATGCCTTTGTGGATATTGATGTTCAAACGGAAAACAAGATGGATGGATATGAGGCACGAAGTCTACCAATTTCAGACGATGATTACGATTTTGCGTGAAATGGATCGGATTTCCGTGGAAGAAGTGCTGGAGTGGCTGCATTCCTATGCCGTTATCTTTAAAGCGCCATTGCAAAGATGCCTGCTCGATTACAGCCAGGATGCGGAAGCCGCTTTGAAATTATTGAAGGAGGATGTGCAACTGGAGGAATTCGGACGGCTTGCGGACAAGCTGCTGCTGGCATCGGAGAAAATACCTTTGGCCAAAGCTTTTGACGATCTGGAGAGCGAAATGTCCTACCATTTCGAACGGCGCCGGCTGGATTATGAAAAGTCACTTGATTTAAAGGCCGGTTTGGGCCGTATAATCGGGTTTACTCCGATGTACTCGCTCATTTTCGCTTATTTGGTCATACCGCTGATTTGGATGAGCTTTGAGCAAATGGGTCTATATTTTGATCAAATTCAAAAATTGTAGATAAAACGGGAGGTATTGTTTTTATGAATAACGCTTCATCCGCATTAAAGGTGGCAGCCGGCATTTTTTTGACGATTGCCTTGATTACGATTGTTGTCATTTTGTTCGTTTCCGCTCAGGAGGCGACCAAAACGGCGCAAAACAATTTTTCGGACATTCAGACCGAGCTTTCCCAGGCTTCCTTTACGGTTTATGACGAAACCACGATTAGCGGTTCCCAGGTAACCAATGCATTGCGGAAATTCATAGATCGGGATCAATTCGGCATTTTGATCAAGACGGGCAAGAACGGCGATGGCGAGTGGTACGGCGATATTTTGAGCATCAGCGGGCAGGTCACTTCTGAGAAATACGGTTCTGTAGTGGGCCACAGTGAGGCGGACATCAGTGATTCATGGAATGAAGTATTGAATGAATACGTGAATCCGAGCGGAAAGTTTAGAGCCCGAGTCGTTAAGGACCGTTCGAATGTGGTACGCGGGCTCTTATTCACCCAAACCACCGTCGGTCCGTGACTGTCGCCTAAAATGCCATTTAGGAGGAGAGCTTATGATTGATTACGTCAAAAGTATGCTGTGGCTGCTCTGTTCGGTTGCGCTGTGCCTCAGCGCCGTCCTATTTACAATGAACGGCTTAAAGGAGCGGGATGCGGCGATGGAAAGTTTTGCCGAGCACATACAGGGTCAAAAGCGTTCCATATCGGCCAGCGCCGTAGGACTTGGTATAGCCCAGGATGGTCCGAAATCGTTAGCCTTAATATCCGTTCGACACACTGTCTCCGGAAAATAGGAGGATAAGCGGGAAATGAGCAATCCATTATCCAAGATCATTGCGGCACTGCTCGCCGTTGTGCTGTTGTATTTGTTTCCGGCTTCTCAGGCAGCCGAGCGGCAGGAGGATATTCGAGTACTGTCCGCGTATAATACGATCGTCCAGTTTACGGATGCCGTGCGCAACAAAGGATATCTTTCGCCGGAGATGTACAACGATTTCGTCCGCGATCTGGATGCGGGAGACGTCTATGATATTGAACTTGAGCATCGGCATAAAAAATACCATCCTGAGTATACGGACCCGGCGAATGCAACAACCTTTCAAAACGCGTTTAGCGTAGTGTACGACGCCTATTATACTTCCGATATTTTAAAGGCTTTGTTTCCCGAGAATCCGGCTGCAGGTCAGGACGAGCGAAAATACACCTTTGAGACGGGGGATTTCTTCACGGTATCCGCGGTGAATCGTTCAAGAACAACTTACCGTGTACTCTCGGAATTTTTGTATCGCCTGGGATCGGACCAAGGGAATACGGAAGCTTTGACATACGGAGGTATGGTGCTTAATGAAGATTACTGATTGGGCGGTCATTTTCGTATTAATCGCGGGGCCGCTGCTGTGGATCGGCAGCCTGCATGCCGGAGATCTGAGAGAAGTGAATCGTTTGGAAATCCGTTATACCGCGGCGCTCAGGACAGCAGCGCAGGATGCGGGCAGCGTATTGAACAGAAATGAACTTCAGCAATACGAGAGCGGGTACGGCTCTCAAAAATACATGCGCGCCGATAAAGAGGAGGCGCTAACCGCCTTGCTGCATACATTGTCGCTGAACTTCGGAACCGCAGACGACCCGGTGGGGCTTGACGTACTGTTAACGTATATTCCGGCCATAGTCGTCATCGATTATGACGGATATTACCTGTATTCCGTACAGGATTCGATTGAGTCGGACGGGAGTGTGGTAGCGAGGCACGAATGGAGTTCAAAAAGGCCGTATGAGTATGCCGACACAAGCGGCAATCGTCTTGATTTTACTTTGGACCGGTATGTTCGCGCCTATGATGCCGGAAAGGGCGAGTGGGAGAGCGGTTTCCAAAATGAGCTGAAATCCGAGGTTCCCATTCCGCTTCTGGAAAACGACCGGACGTTTGACGAGGTCAGGCGTTCCGTCATCGTTCGCAATATTGAGGACGAGTTATCCGAGATCATTAACCGGCATAACGATTATGCGGCGAAGCTTGGTGTGCATTATACGTTTACGCTGCCGCTCATTCCGCAGGAGGAGTGGAACAATACGCTGGACGATATCGGAGTGCTGATTTTTTTGCAAGGCATCCCGGTCGGCGACCGTTACTATAATAATTACGCGCTTGGCGGCGGCCGCTTGGTCAAGGGACATCCGATTTATGGCGGAACCGACACGGCAACGGGAGTCCGGTATTATTACCGCGGCGCCTGCAGCCCGCTTTATCGGACCGAAGAGGTGCATACGAGTAAGAAGGACGCCGCGGCAAGCGGGTATCATGTAGCACCGTGCGAGCGCCCAAGCCCATAAGTTATGAAAGTTGAACCAAATGAAAAGTGGTAGGGCAAGAGTGAGAAATGTTTCGGAAGAAACGGCAGTGGTCGCCTTTGTGACCGAATTTCTACAACATCTGAATTTATATAATCAAAGAAATCCGGGAACAACAGCGATCGAAGGAATATTTCACACGGCTGCCTCTATACGTTCAACCATACTCATTTAAAACAGCGGCCGCTCTCCCGTAAGGGGGAACGGCCGCTGTTTTGCCGAAATGTCTTACACGTGATAAACTTTTTATTTGAAGGAAGCGTATCCTTCATCCGCCATGACGACGCTGCCGTTAATCGCGCTGGCTTCGTCCAAAGTCAGCAAATACACCGTATCCGCCACTTGTGACGGTAAAGTCAATTTATTGCCCATAACTTTGGCTTTTATCTCGTCAACCATGCCTTGATCCTTATACCCTTGAATAATCGGAGTATCCACGGCGCCAGGCGCTACCGCGACAACACGGATGCCGTATCCGGCAAGCTCAAGCGCTGCCGATTTGGTCATCATAATCACGGCGCCTTTCGTGGCATGATAGGCAAATGTCCCTGGCGAAGCCAAAAAGCCGAACACGGACGCCGTATTAATAATGACTCCTTTGATTCCCAACTCTCTCATTTTTCTGCCGGCCGCAATGATCCCGTAAGCAACGCCATGCTGATTCACGTTAATGATGCTGTGATAGACGGCGAGGTCCTGATCCAAAACCGGCGTGGGTTTGCCGATTCCGGCATTGTTGAACATGATGTCGATCCTTCCGTAAGCTTCCACGGCGGTGTCCACCAAAGCGGCGACATCTTCAAATTTGGATACATCCGTTTTAACGAATATGGCTTCCCCGCCATCCGATTTGATTTTTTCTGCAACTTCTTTCCCGGCTTGCTCATTGAAATCGGCGATAACGACCCGATCGCCTTTCGAAGCAAACTTGAAAGCGGTTTCCTTTCCGATTCCACTGGCTCCTCCGGTAATGACGGCTACTCTATTTTGCAGCATTTGAAAATCCCTGCCTCCCTATGAAAAGTTATTAATTTATACTATGATTGTAACAAATGTCATTGTTAAATAAAATTTATATATAATTATTATCAAATTAGAATTACTTAATATAAGTGCATGGCCTCAATTTTATTAAGGGTATATCAAAATTCTAAAGGGAGGGGCAACCATGAATCTTGAGCAGTTGGAGTATATTGTGGATGTCGCACGGACGCATTCGCTCACGAAAACATCGCAAAATGCTCATGTAACTCTGTCCGCGGTAAGCCAATCGATCTCGCAATTGGAGTCGGAGCTTGGCGTCCTTCTTTTCTCGCGGTCCAGGGGTGTAGGCGCCGTCCCAACGGCGGAGGGCCAAGTTATTATCAATAGAGCAACGGAAATTTTGAATAAAATGTGCGAGCTGAGAAGGGAAGCCAAAGCTTACAGCGATACGTTAAGCGGAGAATTGTTTATCGCTACGATTCCAGGTCCAATGCATTTATTGATGGATGTAATCGCCGGTTTCAAAAAGGATTATCCCGAAGTGAAAATCCAAATTTTCGAGCATGGACCCAAAGAAATTTTGGACGAGCTTCATAACAGCGCTATCGACATCGGGTTTCTAGCTTTATCGGGCAAGCTGATGGAACAAAACAAAGGTTTGCATTTCGAAAAGCTGTTTACCGGAAAAATGGTCGTAGGAGTACATAAAAGCTCCGTGCTCGCACTTGAAAAAACGATTAAACCGGAGCAACTCGTCGGCCGCACGCTTGTGCTGTACGATGACGAGCATATCCGAATGTATTTATCGAGTTTTATGAATCGTTATGGGGAGCCCGATATTCTGTTTAATTCCAATAATGTGCAAGCGATTCAAATCGCAGTGAAAGCAGGCATGGCGGTGACGGTTGGATTGGATTATACCTTTATGCACAACGACCCGGATATCGTACCGATCGAACTGGAGCATCCCGAGCTTGGGCCGGTTTATTACGGGTGGGTAACTCCTAAAGGGAAGCACGCTACGAACGTAACCAAACGATTTATCAATCGTTTACAGTTTAACCCTAAAAACTAGGCGGATAAGAAGGGGAATGGGCATGATTTCATCAGATGATCAATTCGGCTCCAATGGAAGTAAGTCAATTTCAAATTATGACAAAGTTTCCGCTTCGGCCCGGGACAGCCGTTATTCCCGGCAGGAGTTGTTCGCTCCGATCGGAACTGCGGGACAAGCCAAGCTGAGAAAATCGTCCGTGCTTATTATCGGAGCGGGAGCGCTGGGCACCGGTATTGCCGAGACGTTGGCCAGAGCGGGAGTGGGCAGACTGGTTATCGCCGACCGTGATTACGTCGAGTGGAGCAATTTGCAGCGGCAGCAGTTATTCTCGGAGGATGACGCGGCGGCGCGTATGCCCAAGGCAATCGCAGCGCGGGAACGGCTGCATGCCATCAACAGCGGAATTCAAGTGGAAGCGTATGTTATGGACGTTAATTTGGAGGAAATCAAGGCGCTTGTTCCGGGCATTCATTTAATCATGGATGCAACGGACAATTTTGATACCCGGCTGTTGATTAACGACGTCTCGCAAAAATACGGAATTCCGTGGATTTACGGCGGCTGCGTTGGCAGCTATGGGATTACGTATACCATTTTGCCGGGCAAAACGCCCTGCTTGAATTGCCTGCTGGGCACGGTCCCGCTTGGCGGGGACACCTGCGATACAGTTGGCGTCATTCCGCCGGCCGTGCAAGTGGTGGTAGCCCATCAGGCGACGGAGGCCTTGAAGCTGCTTACAGACCAGCAGGAAGCACTGCGCGGAACGCTGCTCACGTTTGATCTTTGGCGAAATGAACAGGTTTCGATCAAAGTTTCGTCGGCGAGACGCGAAGATTGCTACTCCTGCGGCAGTCATCCGACTTATCCTTATTTGTCGGCAGCCCATACGCGTAAAACGGAAGTGTTGTGCGGGAGGGATACGGTACAAATTCGTCCGGCTTCGAAGCGGAGGATTGACCTGCGGGAAACTGCGGAGAGATTGGGCCGCATCCCGGAAGGAAAGGTCGAGAACAATGGGTTTCTGCTCTCTTTTGCTATTGGGCCTCATCGCATGGTCGTGTTCGAGGACGGAAGGGCGCTGATTCACGGGACCAAAGACACGTCGGAAGCCAAAACACTGTATGATCGTTATTTAGGCTGACCTGATTCGAACCCTCAAATGGAATGGTTTGCCTGCTTCTTGAACATCTTATTGGATATAAGGCGATTGCAGGTAAGGTGGTCGATGGAAGATGAAGGAACGTGTATGGCTGGCTTTGGGAGACTCGCAGCTTGGCGCGAAATGGCAAAGTGAACTGCAGCATGTCGGATATATGGCGGATACGATAGGGACAGGGGAGAAGCTGCGCCAAGAAATTGCCGAAGCAGCGTCCGGATTGGCTGCGATTCTTTTGGGGGATGATTTGCCGGACGAGCCTATGACGGATTTGTTGAAATGGTTTGGCCTAAATTCGATTTATCCTATAATCGTCGTACTCCATGACCGCGATACAGCCCAAATTGTCTCCGCATTTGCGTACGGGGCCAATGATGTCGTTGACGTCTCAATTCCGGTGGAGGAGCTTAAGGCGAGACTAAGCGGTTTGTTGAGGTTGTTCCGGCGTATGGGGGAAGCGGCGGCGGAAGACCTCCATTTCGAAGACATGCGAATCGAATTGAAAAGCCGAAAGGTGTATCGGGGCGACGAATTGATAAGGCTTACTCCGAAAGAGTTTGATCTTCTGCTCTATTTAATGAAAAAAGCCGGAAGCGTATGCGAAAGGGAGAAGATCCTGCAGGAGGTTTGGGGATTTGATTTTGCCACCGGTACAAATGTGGTGGATGTGTATATCCGCCATTTGCGGAAAAAGGTCGACCGGGGTAAAACAAGAAAGCTGATCCATACGGTACGGGGAAAAGGATATATTTTACAATAAAAAAACAACCCGACAGTTCATGGCTGTTCGGGTTGTTTTTAAATGCGCCTACAATACGCGGCGGGCTTTCAGGTACGTTCTTTTCCAGTTTCCGGAGTTAAGATCCGAGATGGTTACGCCCGGTTTGCCATAGGTGTGCAAAATTTTGCCTCCGCCCATATATACAGCTACGTGGGTAACGTTCCGGCCATTCGCGCGGCTGCCGCTGGAGAAAAAGACGAGGTCGCCGGCTTTCAGATTCGACTTGGAAACGGCATAACCCGCTTTGGATTGTTCAGTGGAAGTCCGCGGCAAAGTTACTCCATACTTCTTAAAAATATATTTCGTAAAAGAAGAGCAGTCAAATACTTTGGTTGTTGATGTCGAAGCGCCGAATTTGTATGGGGTACCCATAAATTGTTTACCGTAGTTTACGATTTGCGTACCTTTCGAAACCGCAACGCTCGTTGCCGACTGAGCTTGTACTGTCTCAGCCCCGCTGGCAAGCAGAGTGCTGAAACCGATGGCGGATACGATCCCGACCGTCAATACTTTTTGGATAATGCTGCGCATTTTCATGATGTATACCTCCAAGAGTTATTGTTTTGTTAACCGGTTCGATATGAAGTATAACAGGTTTGTCATTACCTAATAGTTGGTAAGGGCCGCTTAAAGCCTTGTCCCCCAAAGGTTTGAAAGCGTTTATTAAAATACCATTAAAGTTTACAAAAAATTAAGAAAATGAAAATGTCTGTAAGCCGAGAAATGAAAAAAACCCTTGAATTTTCAAGGGTTTTTTCGTGTAAAAGAAAAGACATTCAGTTTATATAAAGGTTACGAAAATGTAATCAATTAGTCCTTGCTCTGGATAATCAGCAGCAATCCGCTATCGATATGGACGGAGCCTTGGTTCTCAAGAAGCCGGTTGCTCACCGCAAGCGATTGTCCCATTTTCAGCGTGGCATTATCAAGCGGATACATGAATCCGCTGAGAGTTATCCCCGTAACCTCGGGGGTAAGCGGAAGCAAAGAAACATAAGTGAAGCCGCGATTCTCAACGTGGCAGGTGGAGCCGGTTAAAGTTATGTAGTTGTTGCGGTCCCAAATGGAACTCAGGATTTGGTGCTGCATGCCCCTGAGCATCATCTGGATATTGGCCAGCGTATGGTCCATTCGGCTGCCGATCACGCCGATCATCACAATTTCGGAGGGGTGTCTGTCAATCGCCAGGTCAAAGGCCAGCTCCGCGTCCGTCAGATCTTTGTTCACGGCATCGCAAGCGATGATTTCCCGGCTGCAGCGCTTGATTCGCTCGAATTGCCCGGCATCGACCGAATCGAAATCTCCGACGGCCAGATCCGGCGTAAGCCCGTTTTCGACCAGAAACAGGGCTCCCCGATCCGCTCCGATGATGAAGTCATCCTGACGAATTTCGCTTAAAAATCCGGCATCGATTTCGCCGCCCGCAAAAATAAGTACTCTATTAGGTGCCATCTCATTTTCTTCCTTTCCATATCGGCTCCTTGCCCATGTTCAGTATAATTCAGAATTCAGGCTTGCACAATTTCCGCTCCGGGGCCTACAATGGGTATTAGCTAACACGAAAGGGAAGAGAGGGAAGACAAAATCAGGCATGCATATATTCGATATTTTTAGCATCATCGGCACAGTCGCCTTTGCCATGTCCGGAGCCTTTGTGGCAATGGAAGAAGAGTACGATATCTTGGGCGTGCTGGTCCTGGGACTGGTCACCGCCTTCGGCGGCGGAATTATCCGCAATGTGCTGATCGGCGTTCCCGTCACGACTCTCTGGGCCCAAGGTGATTTAATCATGCTTGCGGTTTTGTCCGTTCTCGTCGCTTTCATTCTGCCAATGCCCTGGATTCGGCATTGGAAAAAGACCGAAGCTTTGTTCGACGCGATCGGTTTGTCCGCTTTTTCAATTCAAGGCGCGTTATACGCGACGGACATGAAGCATCCGATGAGCGCGGTTATGGTCGCCGCGGTCCTGACGGGAATCGGCGGCGGGATCGTCCGCGATTTGTTGGCCGGACGCAAGCCGCTGGTGCTCCGGGACGAAATCTACGCGGTATGGTCGCTCGCCGCGGGACTTGCGGTTGGCCTCGGGTTCACGAAATCTACCCTGGAGCTGATCCTGCTCTTTGCCGCCGTCGTATTTTTCCGTATGTTATCGGTTCTTTACAGATGGAGGCTGCCGCGCCGGTCGCTGAAATCGGGGAACATCGGAACGATGTAAAAGAAGAGGCTATCCTAATCGAATTAGGCTAGCCTCTTTAACACACTTCATTTATGAAAACGCTATTTTAAGAAATAAGCCAGCGCGTTAGGGAGCTCGTTCTGCCAGAATCCCCACAAATGCTTGCCGTCTTTTTCGAAATACATAACGCGGGCGCCGCGTTCTTCAAGCAATGTTTTGGCTTTGCGGTTCAGTTCGACAAAATTGTAGGTGCCGGTATCGGTCGTGTAATGATCCTCTTGCAGCCCGACGATCATATATATAGAGAGAGAGGACAGATCCGTCTCTTTGGCAATGAGCTGCAAGGATGGTTCGTAATACGCGCCGGACAAGCTGATCATTTTGGAAAACAGTTCGGGTTTTTTCATAGCAAGGTGAAGCGACACGGTTCCACCCAGCGAATCGCCGGCCAATACCCGTTCGCTTGGTTCTCGTCTCACAGGATATTTTCGTTCTATGTAGGGAATAATTTCTTCAGTAAAACAGGCGGTATAGGCCTCGAAGCGGTTGCCGAAGGGCGCGTATTCCTCGGTACGGACGCGGGTATCCACCTCAACTCCCACAATAATGAAAGGATCGATGCCTTCATCCAAAATCAGCTGGTTTGCCTGAGTCGCGATGCGGCCGAAATTGAAAAATTCCTCTCCGTCCTGACAATATACGACAGGATAACTTAGGATTTCGTTGTAGCCGGGAGGCAGGTAGATGCGGAGGTAGCGTTTTTCTCCCAGGTAGCGGCTATCGATTTCTTCTTTAATAATCGTTCTTTTTAAGTAACGGGAATCCGTCATGTTTAACACGCTCCTTGTCCGTTTAAATAGTTAATGCTGAAGTAAAGTTAACATAACCCCGAAGTTTGTGGTTACATTCACTTTCATTTCCCGGGTTCCTGTTATACAAATTATTGTTAACTGTTACATAAAACAAAGTAAAATAATGATACGATTTCCCTTATTTCCTTTGACTTTTCGAATGAAACAGTTGTATAATAATCGTATAACAGATGCACATGATAATCAAATATTTAGTCGAGGTGAACAAAATGAGCAAGATCCCTTATGAAGTGTACACGGAGGATGTTGAAGCTTTGACCGTGTTATCGCAGGATGGTGAAATCGTTAATAAAGATAAAGACCCGAACCTTAGCGACGATCAATTAAAAGAGCTGATATACCGTATGGTATTTACCCGCACCTGGGATGAACGCGCAATCAATCTGGGCCGTCAAGGACGCCTCGGATTTTACGCTCCGGTTTCCGGACAAGAAGCCACGATGGTTGGCAGCGAGTTCGCTCTTGACAAGAACGACTTCGTTTTGCCGGGCTATCGCGATATGCCGCAGCTCGTATGGCATGGCCTTCCTTTGTACCAAGCCTTCCTGTATTCCCGCGGCCATCAGCATGGCGGAGAAATTCCGGAAGGCGTCAATGTACTTATGCCACAAATTATTATCGGCGCACAAGTTTTGCATGCGATGGGGATAGCGATGGGCTATAAACTCAAGAAGCAGCAGCAAGTCGCTATTGCTTATACAGGGGACGGCGGCTCGTCCGAGGGCGACTTCTACGAAGCGCTGAACTATGCGGGCGCATTCAAGCTTCCGGTCATTTTCTTCGTACAAAATAACGGCTATGCGATTACGACACCGTTCGCTAAACAAACCGCAGCCAAATCAATCGCGCATAAAGCGGTTGCCGCCGGAATTCGGGGCGTCAAGGTTGACGGCATGGACGTGTTCGCCGTAATCAGCGCCGTGAAGGAAGCCGCGGAACGCGCGCGGAACGGGGAAGGGGCGACTTTGATCGAAGCCGTTACTTACCGTTTCCGTCCGCACTCTCTTTCTGATGATACTTCAAAATACCGCACAAAAGAAGAAGAAGGGCAGTGGAACGAAAAAGATCCGATTGCCCGTCTTGTGAAATATTTGGAGAAAAAAGGCCTTTGGTCCGATGAAGACACCGCTCGGGTGAAAGAAGAAGCCAAGGCCACGGTAAACGAACAAATCAAAAAAGCGGAACAAACCGAAAAAATGACGGTTCCAGGCTTGATCGACAGCATGTTCGAACATACGCCGAAGCATTTGGAAGAGCAAAAAGCCGATTTTCAATAATAGTCTGATTGTTTTTATAGAGGAGGAAACGAAGCTATGGCACAAATGAATATGAAAGAAGCAATTCGCGACGCCATGCGTGTTGAGCTGGAGCGCGATCCGAATGTCATTATTTTCGGCGAAGACGTAGGGCATGTCGGCGGCGTATTCCGGGTAACGGAAGGTTTGCAAAAAGATTTCGGGGAAGAACGCGTGCTGGATACGCCGCTGGCGGAATCGGCTATCGGCGGCATGGCCGTCGGCCTCGGAATTCAAGGCTTCCGTCCGATCGCGGAAATTCAGTTTGTAGGTTTTATTTTCGAAGCGCTCGATCAAATCCTGGTTCAATCCGCACGGATGCGTTACCGCTCCGGCGGCCGTTATAACGCGCCGATTGTTTTCCGCACTCCGTTTGGCGGCGGCGTTAAAGCGGCCGAACTGCATACCGACTCCCTGGAAGGTCTTATCGCGCAGACTCCGGGCATCAAACTGGTCATCCCGTCGAATCCGTACGATGCCAAAGGCTTGCTGATTTCGGCTATCCGCGATAACGATCCTGTATTTTTCATGGAGCATTTGAACTTGTATCACGCGTTCCGCGCCGAAGTTCCGGAAGGAGACTACACGGTTGAGCTGGGCAAAGCCAATATCGTTCGCGAAGGTTCGGACGTTACGATCCTTGCCTACGGGTTGATGGTTCACACCGCGGTGAAAGCGGCGGAAGAACTGGAAAAAACAAAAGGCATTAAAGCCGAAGTGATCGACCTGCGCACGCTGGTGCCGCTGGATATCGATACAATCGTGACCTCAATCAAGAAAACGAACCGCGCCATCGTGGTTCAAGAAGCGCAAAAATCCGCAGGCATCGCGGCGGAAATCATCGCGCAAATCAATGAGAAAGCGCTCCTGCACCTGGAAGCGCCAGTGCTTCGCATAGCGCCTCCGGATACGGTTTATCCGTTCGCGCAAATCGAAGATCAATGGCTTCCGTCTCCAGCCAAAGTTATTGCAGGTGTAAATAAAGTTCTAGAATTCTAATCTTCGAAACAGGAGGTCTTTTACGGTGGCTAAATTTGAATATCGTTTTCCAGAGCTTGGGGAAGGTTTGCATGAAGGCGAAATTATCAAAATGCATATTAAACCCGGCGATAAAGTAACGGACGAAGATATTATCATGGAAGTGCAAAACGACAAGGCGGTTGTCGAAGTCCCTTGTCCGGTGAACGGTACGGTACAGGAAGTGTTCGGTACGGACGGCGCGGTTTTCCGTGTGGGCCAAGTCGTCGCCGTCATTGATGCGGAAGGCGACATTCCCGAGCAAGAGGGCGCTCCGGCACATGATGAGCCGGAAGCAAGCGCTCCGCAGCCTGCTGCGGCTGAAGCGCCAAGCGCGCCTGTAGCAGTCCCTGCGGCAGCAGCGGCGGTTCCGGCAGCTCCGGTTGCTCCAAACCGCGAAGTACTGGCAACGCCTAGCGTTCGCAAGTTTGCCCGCGAGCAAGGTATCGACATCTCGCTGGTGCCCGGCACAGGCAACGCCGGCAAAATCACTCGCGAAGACGTGGAAGCCTTCAAAAACGGCGGCGGCGTAGCGGCAGCTCCAGCGGCTGTTGCTGACACGGCGGCCCCTGCAGCGGCACAAGCCGCTCCGGCAGTTTCGGCTCCTACGGCCATTCCGGTCGGCGCCGACGAAGAGCGCGTTCCGTTCAAAGGCATCCGCAAAGCGATTGCCAATGCGATGGTTAAATCCGCGTATACCGCGCCTCACGTAACGATTATGGACGAAGTCGACGTTACCGAGCTGGTTGCTTTCCGTACCCGCATGAAACCGGTAGCCGAGAAGAAAGGCATCAAGGTTACTTACCTGCCGTTCATCGTCAAAGCGCTGGTGGCTGCTTCCCGGAAATTCCCGGCATTGAACGCATCCATCGACGAAGCAAACAACGAAATCGTCTACAAGAAACATTACGACATCGGGATTGCCACCGACACGGATAACGGCTTGATCGTACCGGTCATCAAGGATGCCGACCGGAAGAGCATCTGGATGATCGCCGAAGCGATCTCCGATTTGGCGGCGCGCGGACGCGAAGGCAAACTGACCGCGGCCGAAATGAAAGGCAGCACGATTTCGATTTCGAACATCGGTTCTGCCGGCGGCATGTTCTTTACGCCAATTATCAACTATCCTGAAGTGGCGATCTTGGGAACAGGCCGGATCAGCGAAAAACCCGCAGTACGCAATGGCGAAATTGTCGTGGCACCGGTTATGGCTCTGTCGCTCAGCTTCGACCACCGTCTGATCGACGGCGCAACCGCACAAAATTTCATGAACTATATCAAACAGCTGCTTGCTAGCCCAGAGCTGCTGGTTATGGAGGTGTAATCAATGGTAGTAGGAGATGCTTCTCTGGATATTGATACATTAGTAGTCGGTGCCGGTCCCGGCGGATATGTGGCGGCCATTCGTGCCGCCCAACTGGGGCAAAAGGTCATCATTGTCGATAAATCCGAGCTTGGCGGCGTATGTTTGAACCGCGGCTGCATTCCATCCAAGGCGTTGATCTCGGCGGCTCATCAGTATGAGTCCGCAAAACATGGGGATGCCTTCGGAATTTCGGCAGAAAATGTGAAGGTTGACTTCACGAAAACCCAAGAATTCAAAAGCGGCGTAGTCAAAAAGATGACTCAAGGCGTAGCGGGTCTGCTCAAAGGCAACAAAGTGGAAGTGTTCAACGGGGAAGTGATGTTTATCAACGAAAATGAAGCGCGTGCGTTTAACGAACACGAGTCGCCTCGTTACCGCTTCAAACATTGCATTCTCGCAACGGGCTCCCGTCCGATTGAACTGAAGCCATTCCCGTTCGGAGGCCGTATCCTGTCCTCGACGGAAGCGCTGGACCTGCAAGAAATTCCAAGCAGCCTGGTCGTTATCGGCGGAGGGTACATCGGCGCTGAGCTTGGCCAAATGTTCTCCAAATTCGGCACAAAAGTAACCATTATCGAAGGATTGGATACGGTACTCCCTGGTTTTGATAAAGACATGACTCGTTTGGTTGCCAAAAACATGGCGAAAACCGGCATCGAAATCGTGACCAACGCCAAAGCCGAAAGTGCAGAGCAAACCGACAAAAACGTCACCGTGAAATATTCCGTAAACGGCGAAAGCAAAGAAGTGACCGCCGATTACCTGCTGGTAACCGTAGGCCGCCGTCCTAATACCGACGGCGATCTTGGCCTCGACCTGGCCGGCGTTAAGCTGACTGATCGCGGTTTGGTCGAAGTCGATCATCAAGGACGCACCAGCAACCCGAACATCTTTGCCATCGGCGATATCGTAGCCGGTCTTGCGCTTGCGCATAAAGCTTCTTATGAGGGTAAAGTCGCTGCAGAAGCAATCTCCGGACTTCCGTCCGTCGTGGATTACAAAGCGATGCCGGCTGTTGTGTTTACCGATCCGGAATGCTCCAGCGTAGGTTTAACGGAAACAGAAGCCAAGGAAAAGGGCTTTAAAGTGAAAGCCGGCAAATTCCCGTTCGCAGGCAATGGCCGCGCCACATCTTTGAACCAACCGGACGGCTTCATCAAGCTGGTTGCCAATGAAGAAAACAATGTGGTTCTCGGCGCGCAAATCGTCGGAATCGAAGCTTCGAACCTGATCGCAGAGCTTGGCCTCGCCATTGAAATGGGCGCAACGCTCGAAGATATTTCTTTGACGATTCATGCTCACCCGACGCTGGGCGAAATCGTGATGGAAACCGCCGAGCTGGTGGAAGGGCATCCGATTCACGTATTGTCCCGCTAATCGTTTCATCCGAATCTTTCGTTACTTCAAAAGGGCGAAATTCTCCTAAGCATATAAATCATTCAGGCAAGGCCGAATAACGGGCCTTGCCTCTTTTTTATTGAAAGCTTCTTATTTGACACCCAACCGCATCCGGTAGCCGAACAAAATCTCACGGGTTTCTCCTTGGAAGTCCGCTTCTACTTGCTTGCGAAATTCCACGAGAGCTTCCTCCACATCATCCGCGCCTAATTTGACGGCCATTTGCAGCCCGCTTTGACTGCAGGCCAGGTTTATGAAACGTTCGGCGTCGCAGAGTTCGAGGTTATGAAATACGATTTCCCGCGAATACCGGAACAAACCGGATTTACGAATATGCTTTAAATGATCGTTTTTGTTCCAGCGTTCCGCTTTTGTTTCTTCCGGAGCCAGTTCCAGCGCCCTTGTGTCGGCGAGGGTATTGAGTTTGAGGTAGCTTTGTTCCAATTCCCAATTCAGCGCCGGCGGCCAATCGTAATCGTACGCCGCAAATACGCCGCCCGGCTTCAAAATGCGGGCAAATTCCTTCAACGTTGATTCCGGCTCCATCCAATGAAAAGACTGAGAGCAGGTGATGATATCCGTTGATCTGGATTCCAGCGGCAGCTCGTGAGAGAGGGCTTTGACGAATTGCAGGGAAGAGGGGGAAGATTCCGCCTCAAAGCGTGCGACGGCAACCTTGCGCATATCGTCATTAGGCTCAGCGCCGATAACGGCTTCCGAGGCGCCTAACCACAGAAAGGTGGATAAACCCGTTCCGCAGCCTACATCAACTACTTGCTGAGGTTTTCTCCCCAGATATTGAATTAAAATTTTGACGACCTCTTCAGGGGCTTTCGGGCGGTTTTGATCATATAACGCCCCAAATCCGGTAAAACGTTCCGCATTCGCATTATAATTATTTTCTGTCATGGCTTCCTCTCCTTTAATCCAGAAATGGCGGAATTACTTGCAAGCGGATATTTCCATTATACAAAATATCGGCCCAATAAGCCCCCCTGCGAAATGCAGAGGGGCTTATTCCTACTATAAGTTGAACTGATGATTGAACGTATCAAGGCAGCCGTGTGAAATATTCCTTCGATCGCTGTTGTTCCCGGATTTCTTGAATTTTATAAATTCAGATGGGGTTGAAATCCGGTCACAAAGGCGAACGCTTCGCTTCTGCCAGAACATTTCACACTCTTGCCCTGCTACTTTTCTTTTTATTCAACTTATATATAGATATATGAGTTTAGATAAACAAATTAATGCCGGATTGATCCGCTTTACCGAGATAGTACCCAACGCCGCCGATCCGTACGCCGTCCACCAATTCTTCTTTGACAATTCCCATCACGTCCATGGACATTTGGCAGGCAACGATTTCGACGCCTTGTCGGATGGCCGACTCCATGAGCTCTTCCAAAGAAGAGACGTTGCTGTTCTTCATCACGCTGCGAATCATTTTGGCGCCCATGCCCATCATGTTCATCTTGGAAAGGGATAATCGGCGGCTGCCGCGGGGCATCATGGCGCCAAACATGCGTCCCGTAAACGATTTATTCACCGCGACTTTATTATGCTTACGGATGATGTTAAGGCCCCAGAAGGTGAAAAACAGGGTTACTTTCTTGCCGCTTGCGGCAGCTCCGTTGGCGATAATAAATGAAGCGATGGCTTTATCCAAATCGCCGCTGAAAACGACCATCGTTGTGCCTTCCTGGGTCGTAGGGACAGGATTCACCGATGAGGTCTGGTTTGCCGCTTCGCCGTTTTTCATGACGTACGCTTCGATAAGTCCGTTCCCGGATTTATCGACTCGAATCATTCGATGCTTTGACATCGCGGCCCAGGCCTGCACATCTTCGTAAAAACCCGGATCTGAAGCCGTAACGTGCAAAATCTGCCCATCTTTGAGCCGATCCATCGATTGCTTGACTTGAATAAGCGGCCCTGGACAACAAAGACCGCAGGCATCGAGCTCCGCGTCGGCTGGGATCATTTGCTCGGCGGTGACGGCAATTTCCGGCTCACTTTCCGTCTGGGAGGCTGGGGAAGCAATGGATTGGTTTGGCCGGTATTGTGACATCTGATAGGTTTTATATCCGCCGGTCAGATTGCGTACTTGAAAGCCTTTTTGCTTGAGAATTCTCGAAGCGGTGTATCCCCGCAGCCCGACCTGACAATACACCCAAATTTCCTTCGACGGATCCAACTCGTGAAGACGGCCGCGAAGCTCGTCGACCGGCATTGAGAGGGAGTTGGGAATATGACCGTTCGCATGCTCCATTTTGGAACGGACGTCCACCAGCAGCGTTTTTTCCGGATCTCGTTCCGCCAGATCCTTAGGAGCGAATACATCGGTGAGGCCGGAAAGCACGTTCTCGGCAGTATAACCGGCCATATTTACCGGATCTTTTGCCGATGAAAAAGGTGGGGCATAGGCCAGCTCAAGCTCCGTCAAATCCATAACCGAACCGCCGAGCCGAATTACCGTCGCAATGTCGTCGATTCGCTTGTCGACGCCGTCAAAGCCAACAGCCTGAGCGCCGAGAATCGTTCCGTCGCCCTGAAACAGCAGTTTGATTGACAAAGGCGTAGCCCCGGGATAATAGGATGCATGAGAATTCGGATGAACATAAACCTCATGATATGGCTTACCCAGCCGCATAAGCGTTTTCTCGTTATTTCCGGTGGCCGCGCCGGTCAATCCAAACACTTTGATAATCGAAGTGCCCTGTGAACCTTTATAAGTCGTGCCGAGCCCGCAAACATTATCGGCTGCGATTCGTCCTTGTTTATTCGCCGGTCCGGCCAGCGGTATAGCCGCTTTGCCGCCGTTTACGAAATCGGTGACCTCAATCGCATCACCCACGGCATAAACATTATCCAAGCTGGTTTCCAGTTTCTCGTTAACGATAATGTGACCTCGAGGCCCTAGTCCGATTCCGCTGTCTTTCAGGAACCCCGTGTCCGGCATCACGCCGATGGCCAGGATTACCATATCGCTTAACAGTTTATGTCCGCCTGCCGTGCCGACTTCGATTTGTTCGCCAATTTCCCGAAACGATTGCACGCTTTGGGACAGCAGCAATTTTACCCCGTGATCTTCAAGTTCTTTGGCAAGGGCATTAGACATTTCCGCGTCAAAAGGGGCCAGAATTTGCGGGCCGCCTTCGATAAGGGTAACGTTAACGCCGATTTCTCGCAGGTTCTCGGTCATTTCCACGCCGATAAAACCTCCGCCGATCACAACCGCGGAACGGATTTTTTCCTTGACGACCCGCTCCTTGATCCGATCCGTATCCGGAATATTACGAAGGGTATGAATTTTGGAGCTTTCGATACCCGGTAGGTTAGGACGAATCGGTTTGGCTCCCGGAGACAGAATAACGTCATCGTAGCTTTCGGTGTACTCCCCGCGTTCTTTACTGCGAACATGAACCGTTCGGTTAACCGGATCGAGACGGATGACTTCGCTTTCGGTTCGCACATCGATATTAAACCGCTGCTGCATCGCTTCCGGGGTCTGCACCAGCAGTTTTGAACGGTCTCTGATCGAGTCGCCGATGTAATAGGGAAGGCCGCAATTCGCGAATGAGATATAGGGGTCCCGTTCAAACATAATAATATGCGCCTCTTCGTCAAGCCGCCGCAGTCTTGCGGCCGCCGAAGCGCCTCCGGCAACCCCGCCGACGATAATTACTTTTTTATTCACGAACTTTTTCCTCCTCAAATAACATTTGTACCAGTCTGACGACTCGTTCGTCAGTAATTTTATACATGACCTCAAGGCCCTTGCGTTCCGCTTCAACGATCCCCAAACTGCGCAGTTTTTGCAAATGCTGCGAAACGGTCGATTGCGGAAGATCCAGACATTCCTGCATATAGCTGACATTGCATTGTTTTTTCTCGAGTAATCCTTTTACGATACACAGTCTTACGGGATGCGCCAATGCCTTCAGCATTTCGGCAGCTTCATGATACGCTTTGAAATTATTGTCCAATCAACTCACCTCTTCATGTCCGATTCAATATAAATCATTATATCCTAATATTACGATATAGCAATATAGAATTCGAATTTGATGCGCAACCATTAACCGGATAAACAGAATATTCAGGGAATGAAAATCGGGAGTCTGCTATGTCGATGCGATATGGACCCCCGATTTATGGCATGTTTTCCGGTTACTTCGGCAGTTTTCCGGAAGCGGTTTGAATCGTCTGCGAAATTCGTTTTTCCAAGTCAAAAACCTTTTGCTGAGAGGAATGTACCTGGTTCGAATAATCATAAACGCGCTTAAGCTCGACTAAAGCCGAAACGGCGTCACCCAGTTTTACGCTGACGCGGTAGCGTTTATCGGCGGCGGTGATATTTTTGCGAATGGCGGCAATCGTCTTGTTTTCGGCGGTAATTTGTTTCTTATAAGCTTGTACCGGGGCAATAGCATCCTGGACGACTTTCTTCTTGGCTGCGGCTTGTTTTTTGGCTGAAGCTAGCGCCGATTTTTTTGCGGTAATTTCAGTTTTCGCGGCAGTGGTCTGGGCTTTGATTTGATTTCGCTTCAGATCGTACAGATCCGCGGCTTTCTTATCCTTGCGCTTGCGCGCCTCGGCTGCTTGCTTGCCTAAAACCGTATATTTATCGAGCAGGGGAGCATGCTTCTGTTCGAGTGACTTGGCTTCGGCGCTTAGGCGGGTTACCGCAGCTTGATCGATTGTTTTGACTTTGTCATTGACCGTTTTGAGAGCGGCGTTATTGCGCTTGCGCAGCTCCGAGATCGCGGCGCTTTCTTGATTGAGCGCTGTCTTCAGCAAGTCTAGCTCATCATGCAGCACATCAATGCCCTCCAGGGCGGCATCCCATGGTGAAGAAGCTGCGGCTGCGGCATTAATTCCGGTGAACGGGAGGGAGAGAAACGAAAAGCATACGGCAAAAACTAAACTTAAGGCGGCTGCTTTAAAGCTAAATTTACGGACATCCATCATTCTAATTTTCAATTTCATTCAGCTCCAATCTCATCATTAACGGCAACGCAAAAAGCACCCCCAAGAAAGGCTTCATAAAGCCGTTTCTTGCGAGGTGCTTCTCTCGCGTCCGCATATTCATTTGAGGTAATGATAACCCATAAAATGGAAATCGTCAACACCAAAAAGAACGTTTGTTCGTGATTTGAATTGCGATTTTTGTTATTATTTTACCAGCCATAACTCGAAAACCAGATTCCTTGAAGGTATCTTTCCCACGCCTGCTTGACGAAAGGAATGAAGTCAGCTGGAAGATGATCGATAGGAAACCAAGCCAACTCGGAACATTTCTCCAGTTCATTATTACGAATTTTACCCGCCCAATGATGGCATACAAAGAAAAAATCGATCCGCTCGCCGTCCTCGGTCTTGATATGCATGACCCCAATCATTTCAAGGTCCTTCGGCTCAATCTCCGCATTGCATTCTTCCTTGGCTTCGCGAATTGCTGCCGCTTTAATTTCCTCTCCGCCTTCAAGCTTTCCCGACGGAACGCCGTAAAGTCCATCCTCAAGGCCTGTATTTGCGCGCTTAACAAGAGACGGTTGTCCTGAACGAGGAACACATGGACGACGCTAAGCAGCCGGAAATGATCCATCGAAAATCGACCTCCGAACATTTGTTTGTAATCGATTGTAGCACGATATTACGCATTGGACGAGAACGAATGTTTGGATATTTCAATAAATCTAGGCCTATTGATTAACCCAAAAAGGTGGAAAAATGAAAGCCGATTCAAACTGGCAAACGGATACAAGCCAAACTGCAGAGTACGAGTCCAATTCCTGCAAAAATACAGGTTTTTTTAATGAAATATGCCGATTTGATAGAAAAGCCTGCAAAAGTGCAGGAATTTAGCGGGGATAAGTGCCTATGCAAACGATTCAGTCATGAAAAGATGCACTTTTGCAGGAATTGCAGTCCTATAGGCGTTGAGAGAAGAAAAAGATGTATTTTTGCAGTTTTTTAGTAACTTCCAGCTTCCCCTGTTTTTCAAGTCTTCTAGCGACTACGCGATCGAGGCACGGTGAAAGAGTCCAACGCCTGGAGATGATTTACAAGACCCCGATGGCAAATTGAAGTTCTTTATCACTGGATCAAACAACATCTGAATGTCACTAAACTGCTTGGAACAACACCTAATGCGGTGTACGGCCAGTTGTATACGGCGTTGCTTGTCTATGTGTTGCTAAAAGTTTGGCTTGAACAGAGAAACTCATGGGTCCACGTTTCCGCTCGTTGTCGTTTGCCCAATTCGACCGTTTATTTAAGGTGCAGGAATTACCTGTTAGGGGGGAATTAGATTTGATGAACTCAATTTTATTCCCTAATATTGGTTAATCAACAGTCTGCAAAAAAATAACGCACATCTGATATCATTCGGTTTTTATCTGGAAGTAACAGGCATACTAAGCTCCGTGAATATGGAAAAGGCGATAAAACTATTTATAAAGTTGGTGATTCCATTGCGTCGGCACATTGTAAAAAAGCTGTTGTTTATTCTCTGCTTTGCCATGGTGGCTGTGAGCTGCCAAAACCAGAAGCCTGCGGCCAAGGAGCATGATTTGCTGCGTATCCGTTCCACCGAAAGCAGCCCTGCGCACAAAAGGGTGATTTTATTGGTGGTTGATTCGCTGATGTCCCAAGCCATTGACCGGGGCATTCGGCAAAATCAACTTCCCGCCTTTCAATACTTGATCGAACACGGACAATATTACAAAAAAATGGTCAGCTCGTTTCCCAGCATGTCGGTCACGATCGACAGTTCTCTAGTCACCGGGGCTTATCCCGACAAGCATCGGGTTCCCGGGTTAACTTGGTACTCCGTCCAAGAGAAAAAAGTGGTCAGCTATGGGACAGGGCCTCTCGACGTGCTCCAGCGGGGCGTCAATCCGGTGTTTGTTCACGCCTTGATGGACATGAACGGAAAACATCTGAACCGCGAGCTGCCTACGATTTACGAGGATTTGGATAAACGGGGGTTAACATCAGGTTCGGTCAACGGGATGATTTACCGGGGAGCCAAGGACCATCGCTTAACGATTCCCGCCATGCTCAAGGGATTGACTACTTTGCCTAAAGAAATCCAAGTGAAGGGACCGGATTTCTTGACGCTGGGCGCTTTGTCCAACCCGCTGCAAGGGGTTAAGGATTTACCGGTAGGTTTTATGAAAGAAATGGGCATGAACAACGCATTCGCGGTGGAAACCGTTAAATATTTAATCCAGCAAAAGAAATTGCCGGATTTTCTGTACGTGTATTTGCCCGAGCTTGACGGAAAGCTTTATAAAAACGGGCCTTCGGAGATGAAAGGGGTCATTGAAACCGACAAGCAGCTGAAGTCCATTCTGGATGCGTTTGGTTCCCCCGAGCAGGCGTTAAAAGAAAATATCATCGTGACGATCGGGGACAGCGGTATGAACCAGGTGCTGCCGGCAGGACGTTTTGCCATCATCCATTTGCCTATGCTTTTGGAGCCCTATCAAGTGCTGGACCCGGGCCAAAGCGTTTCCGAAAACACGGATATTGTTCTGGGAATCAACGATACGATGGCCTATGTATATAATTTAAAAAAGGAGAACCCGCTCAGAACCATCGCCGACAAGCTGCGGGCCGACCCGCGCATCGACACGGTTTCCTGGGAAGAAAACGGTTGGATATACAATCTTCAAGGCGGCACTTCCAAAGAGCTCAAATTCAGACCAGGCGGACCTTCAATGGATGACTACCATCAAAAATGGACGGTTGAGGGAGACCCGGCCGTGCTTGACCTGAAGCTGAACCGGGCCCAAAAGACGGTGGCTTACGGCAATTACCCGGATGCTTTGCGGAGAATGTACGGCGCTTTGCATTCTCAGCCTGGCGAATTTCTGGTCGTAACGTGCAAGACCGGATATGAAATCGCGGAAAGAAACACCCCGACCCATCTGGCCGGAGGCTCTCACGGCGACCTTGGCCCGTTTGCTTCCTATGTTCCCTTAATTATCGCAGGAACGGAACAAAAGCCGAATAATTTGCGGATGATCGGTTTAAAGCCCTATCTGCTGCAGCTGCTGGCAAAGCCGGGAAGATAAGGACTTTTGTCAAATAAAGCAACAATCCGTCGTTCAAACCCCGGGCACTTCTGATATAATAAATTAGAATTAAGCGAAAATGATAAATGTTACGGGGTGTTGGATAGATGAGAAATTATTTGGATCTGCTGCAGGACGTGCTTGAGAACGGAACCCCCAAGGAAGACCGGACCGGAACCGGGACGATTTCCGTTTTTGGCAGACAGCTGCGCTTTGATCTCAGCAAAGGTTTTCCGCTGGTGACGACCAAGCGAATCCATCTTAAATCGGTGGTGCATGAGCTGTTATGGTTCCTAAAAGGAGAAACGAACATAGCCTACTTGAAAGAGAACGGGGTAAGAATCTGGGACGAATGGGCGGATGAGAACGGGGATCTCGGGCCGGTATACGGCTCGCAGTGGCGCGCCTGGGAAGCGGCCGACGGGCGAAAGATCGACCAAATCGCCGCCGTTGTCGAAGCGATCAAGAAAAATCCCGACTCGCGCCGGCATCTTGTCAGCGCCTGGAACGTTGCGGTGGTTGATCAAATGAAGCTGCCGCCGTGCCATTTCGTTTTTCAATTTTACGTTGCGGGCGGCAAATTATCCTGCATGATGACCATGCGCTCCGTCGATACGTTCCTCGGCTTGCCGTTCAACATCGCCAGCTACTCGCTACTGACGCACATGATCGCCCAGCAATGCGGTCTTGAGGTCGGCGAATTTATTTGGTCCGGCGGGGACGTGCATATTTACAACAATCATATCGAGCAGGTAAAAACCCAGCTTGCACGCGAACCGTTTGCGCTTCCGCAGTTGGTCATCAAACGCAAGCCAGATTCGATTTTCGACTACGTATACGAGGATTTCGAGTTTGTGAATTATGAATATCATCCTGCCATTAAAGCAACGGTGGCGGTATAA
This sequence comes from Paenibacillus terrisolis, assembly GCF_056171975.1. Lineage (NCBI taxonomy): Bacteria > Bacillati > Bacillota > Bacilli > Caryophanales > Paenibacillaceae > Paenibacillus > Paenibacillus terrisolis. Next base: position 44,892 of record NZ_JBKFGG010000032.1, read on the forward strand.
AAGGAGAGGATGCTCTAGTGGGAGTCACTTTGATCTGGGCCATGTCGCGAAACGGGGCAATCGGCCGCGACAATCAGCTACCCTGGAGGCTGCCGGCGGACTTGAAATTTTTCAAGGCGCAAACCACCGGCAAAACAATCCTCATGGGCCGGAAAACGTGGGAATCGATGGGCAGCAAGCCGCTGCCGAATCGGCTTAACGTTGTTCTTACCGGGGACGACTCATATAAGGCGGAAGGCACCGACATCGTGCATACCGTGGAGGAAGCTTTGCAGTACGAAGGCGGCGGGGAACTGATGGTCATCGGCGGGGCTGGGCTGTTCGGATATTTTCTTCCTTTTGCCGACCGTTTGCTGGTTACCCGAATCGACGAGGATATTGAAGGCGATGTCTTTTTCCCTTATTTCGATTGGAGCGAATTTGAATTGGTTCATGAGGAACAGGGAATTCGTGATGAGAAAAATCCTTATGACTATCGATTTTTGACGTATGAACGCCGTAAAAAAGATGAATAAAAGTGCAAATTATCATATCATTAATCCATTAATAACGTTTTTCACCGGTGCTAACATCTATATAAACTGACATACGGTAGTAGTTTGAGGTTATATTTTAGCGACACCATAACGGATGGGGGAACGATAAATGTCTACACCAACAGGTTTTATGGAGTTCCGGCGCGAACTTCCCGGAGACCGCAGCCCGTCCGAACGGGTAAGAGATTGGGAAGAATTCCATAAGCATATGTCGGATGAAGAACTGCGCACGCAAGGGGCCCGCTGTATGGACTGCGGAACGCCCTATTGCCATACGGGAATCGATATGACGGGAGGCACCTCGGGTTGTCCGGTGCATAACCTGATTCCGGAATGGAACAACTTGGTCTATCGGAATCTGTGGAAGGACGCGCTCGACCGGCTGCATAAAACGAACAATTTTCCGGAATTTACGGGGCGGGTTTGTCCGGCTCCGTGCGAAGGCTCCTGCACCGTCGGCCTGATCGGACAGCCTGTGACGATCAAAACGATCGAACAGGCTATCATCGACAAAGGTTTTGAGGAAGGCTGGGTCGTTCCCGAGCCTCCGGAGAAACGCACCGGTTACAAGGTGGCCGTCGTGGGCTCCGGTCCTGCGGGACTGGCCTGCGCCGCTCAGCTCAACAAAGCCGGGCATGAGGTTACCGTATATGAGCGGGCGGACCGGATCGGCGGCCTTCTGATGTACGGCATTCCGACGATGAAGCTGGATAAAGCCGTTGTACAGCGCCGTGTGGACTTGCTGGCCGCAGAAGGCGTGAAGTTCGTAACGAATACGGAAATCGGCAAAGACATCAAAGCTCAGCAATTGGTCGACGATTTCGATGCCGTCGTATTGTGCGGCGGAGCGACTAAACCTCGCGAATTCAGCATTGAGGGCAGCGATTTGAATGGTGTGCATTACGGCATGCCGTTCTTGAACGGAACGATCAAGAGTTATCTGGATTCGGGTCTTGAGGACGGACAATTTTTGTCGGCCAAAGATAAGGATGTCATCGTCATCGGCGGCGGCGATACGGGTTCCGACTGCGTGGCGACCGCGTTGCGTCATGGCTGCCGCAGCATCACTCAATTCGGCACGCACACGAAAGCGCCGCTTGAACGCGATCCGCTGACGAATCCGTGGCCGCAATTCCCGAACGTCTACACGCTGGACTATGCCCAACAGGAAGCTAAAGCGCTGTTTGGCGACGATCCGCGGGAATTTTCCATCATGACGACGAAGTTTGTCGGAGACGAAAACGGGAATCTGAAAGAGCTTCATACCATTCAAATTCAGCGTATCGTCGATGAGACCGGCCGGAAAATCTATCAGCCGATCCCCGGCACGGAACGCGTTTTTCCTGCCCAAATGGCGCTGATCGCCATCGGCTTCGACGGCCCCGAATCCACTCTGCCGGTCGAGCTTGGACTTGAAACGGACCGCCGGACGAACGTTAAGGCCCGTTACGGCCAGTACAAGACGAGCGTGGACAAAGTCTTCGCCGCAGGAGACATGCGCCGCGGCCAGAGCCTGGTTGTCTGGGCGATCCACGAAGGCCGGGAAGCCGCGCGGGAAGTGGATAAATACCTGATGGGAGCAACGGTTTTGGTATGATCAAAGCGGCGTTTCCAATGAAATGCTTTATGCGATGAATGAATCAAGTTATGCCGAATCTGGCAAAGATATGATATAATAGAGTTTAGCTACAGAGCTGCGCGGTGCGCGGCTCTTTTTTTGAGAAATGAAGCTTCGCGGGGTTGGCCATAGAGGAAATTCGAAACTGGAGAAGATGAAACGTTAGTCGTTGGTGTTTGAACGTTTTCTTTTAAAAATAATTAGAAGAACATTTCACGCGTTTGCCTCAATACGTTCAATCACAAATTCAACTTGTTCAGTATGAGATTTTCCTTTGATTCACAGAAAAAGGGGCGCTAGAGAGATGAAAACGCTCGTCATTGCGGAAAAACCGGATATGGGACGGACGATTGCCGCCGTCATTGAACCGAGAGCCAAAAACAACCGTTCGTACATTGAAGGCGAGCACTATATCATTACTTGGGCGATTGGCCATTTGCTCGGGCTTGCCGAGCCGGACGCTTACGATGACCGCTATAAACGCTGGAATTTCGGGGATTTGCCGATTATGCCGGACCATTTCAGAATCGTGCCGAATCCGAAAACCAAGGATCAGCTCAAAATGATCGGGGAGCTCGCGAAACGCTGTAACGCCATCGTAAATGCATGCGACGCCGCGCGGGAAGGGCAGTATATTTTCGCCTTGATTCAGCAGCAGCTTAAATTAACGCAGCCGGTCAAGCGGCTGTGGATCTCCGACCTGACGAACGAGAGTATCGCGAAAGGATTCGAAGCTCTTCACGATGCGTCGGATTTCGAAAATTTAACGCTGGCCGCCAGAGCCCGGAGCGAAGCGGATTGGCTGATCGGTATGAACGCCACGCGCGCGTTTACGACGAAGCACCGGACACTCTTGTCCGTGGGCCGAGTGCAAACGCCGGTGCTCGCCTTGATTTATGACCGCCAGCGGGAAATCGAGAGTTTCGATTCGTTGACTTACTACGAAATCAAAGCGGATTTCGAGCAGGAAGGCCGGACCTATTCGGGTTCGTGGCAGGGAGAACGCTTGACCGACGGGGAGAAAGCGGCTTCCATCGCGGAAAAGGTGCGGGGGCATGAGGGCCGGATCACGGAATACGACGTGAAAGACACCAAAGAGTACCCCTACAAGCTTTATGACCTGACGCTGCTGCAGCGGGAAGCCAACGCCAAATACGGATATTCCGCCAAGAAGACGCTTGATTTGGCCCAGGCGCTGTATGAACGTCACAAGGTCATCTCTTACCCGCGGACAAGCTCCAACTACGTGACCGAGCAAAATATCGAAGGCATGCACAAAGCGCTGCATATGCTGAAAGCTACGGCTTATAAGGAGCTCGCGGAAGGCGGAAACTCCGCGTTGGTGCATGTCAACAATAAATCGGTATGCAATCCTTCCCGCGTGGAAGATCACCATGCTATTTTGCCGACCTTGAGACGCGCGGGAACCCTCAGCAAAGAGGAGCAAAACGTCTATGATTTGGTGATCCGCCGGTTTTTGTCGCATTTTTACCCTCCGGCGGAGTACAAACAGCATACGGTTCTAACCGAAACCGAGGGCGAGACCTTCAAGACAAACGTCAAGGAATTGCTGTCTTTGGGATGGAAAGTGTGTCAGCCGGGCGACGATCAGAGCAAGGTGAAAAGCCGCGGAAAAGGGAAGGACGATGAAGAGGAAGCGGAAGAGCTCGTGAGCGAGCCTTTTCGGATTAACCGGGAGAAGCCGGTTCAATGCGTAGATGCCCAGGCCAAAGAGAAAGCGACCCAGCCGCCGAAGTCGTATACCGAAGGCACGCTTCTGAAAGCGATGGAAAGTGCCGGCAAACAGCTGGAGAACGAAGAGCTTCGCGAGGTAATGAAGGATGCCGGGCTTGGCACGCCGGCGACGCGCGCAGCCACGATCGAACGGTTGAAAAATGTCGGTTACATCACCATGCAGGGGAAAAAAATCACCGTTACCCCAAAAGGCCGGACGGCGGTGGAGTTGATTCGACATGCGGGCGTTGAACTGCTCACCTCACCGGAAATGACCGGGCAATGGGAGCGCCGTTTATACCAAATTTCCAAAGGCGAAGCCGCCCGCGAGAAATTTATGGAGAATGTCCGGAAGTTTACGATATCTATTATCGAAAAAGTTCGTACGCAAAAGCAAGCGGACGCCTCGCTATTCGGTTCGGAGGAAGCGGGGAGCGCCAAAGGAAAACGCGGCGCAAAAGCGGGCGGGCGCGGCGGCCAGGGCGACAGCCGGTCCGCCTCGGCCGGCTCGGCGGCAGAGTCCGCCAAATCCGCCGGAGCGCAGCCAGCCGCTTCCGGCGGCCTGCAGGCGCTTGCCCCATGCCCGCGCGAAGGCTGCGGCGGTCAGATCATCGAAGGCCGCAAAGGCTACGGCTGCACGCATTATAAGCAGGGCTGCGGCTTTGTCATCTGGAAGGAATTCGCCGGCAAGAAAATTTCTCCGGCCATGCTGAACGCACTCCTGTCCAAAGGGCAAACTCAGCTTCTTTCCTTTAAGCAGCCGAACGGAGAGATTAAAGCACGGATCGCGCTCCAAGACCGGTTGACAGGGAAGCTGGAGCTGATCCCGGTGGAAGCGTCGCCGGCGACCAACCGGTAAATCGTATGACGCATATTTGCGAATGGACGATGACGATTGAGGAACATATCTCCAACGGAAATCGAGCAGCCCGGGTGTCCCAAAAGAAAATTGGCTAATTTGACGAACCGTTCAGTTAACTGAAAAGGTCAGTCTTTCCGGATGCGGGCCATGCCCGCTTTGCTGTCGCTGCGCGGAGGATGCGGCGCTGAACGGAGCTGATCAGGCCTGATCCTAGAGCAACCCTAAACGGCAAACGGCGATTTCTTTCTTAAATAGCGGGATGGAATAACGGTACAAAATGGCCTTATTCCATTCGGAAATCGTATTTTCCTTGACAATAGCGGTGCAAAATGATCCTATTTTCGGCAAAATGTTCAAAACCAAAGGGAAAAGGGCCGTTTCCGGAAAAATAGAACCATAAAACGGCGCTATTTCTTCAGAATGAGACATCCCCGTAGAAATAAGGCTATAAATGACCGCTATTTTAAGTGTCGGAGGGAAGCGGTGTTTTAGGGGGGCTGCTGGCCGGAGCAGTTGACCGGAGTTGTGTTCGGAACTGTTGACCAGAGCAGCCCCTTCGTTCTGACTTGTGTTAACGCAAATCCTTGAAGTTAATCCGCTGCCGGATCGTAACGGCGATCTGACAGGAACAATCGCCGTTGTAATCCGGCAGGGTTTCTCCGCTCTGTTGTCATGATAAGTTTTAGAGATTGTCATAAAAGTCAGCGATGGCGGCTTTTGGGACAATCTCTTCGTTTTGCTTTTTTACAGTTTTTTTATATACTGGGTACAGATTATTTATACTGTTTATAGGCGATGAAATACATGAAAACAAAATTAGTTACGGTAGTTCCATACGATAGTACATGGCTTTGTGCATTTGAAGAAATCAAGCAAGAATTGTTACCCGTTATTGGTGAGCATATCATTGCAATTGAGCATGTTGGAAGCACATCAGTTAAAGGACTATCTGCCAAACCAATCATTGATATTGATATTGTCATTTCAAACTATGATTGCTTTGAAAGGATTGTTGAAGAATTATCGAAAATAGGCTATCAGCATGAGGGTAATTTGGGAATTAAAGACCGTGAAGCTTTCAAATATACTGATAAGCAGTATTTGATGAAGCATCATCTGTATGTCTGTCCCAAAGATTCAGAAGAATTAAAACGCCATCTTGTGTTCCGTGATTATCTTCGCTCGCACCCGCAGGATGTTGCAGAATACAGCAAAATCAAGCAACAGGCTGCTGCCCTCTATCCTACGGATATAGATGCGTATATTGCATACAAAAACCCGTGTATAGAAAAAATATATAAAAAGTGTGGCCTATTAAAATAAAGAAAAGAAAATAGTGGCATTCGTTTTTAGCGGATAAGGGGTGGATATTTCGAACTTTGAAATGGCATTAACACTGACTTTTCAGTTTCAGCGGGCAAAATGGGCAAATATTAGTTGCTGACGATCTTGGTTACACCTACAACTGGCAAGACGGCGAGAATATGGCAACGTATTTGAAGCGTGTCAGAAACAATGATTACAAGTAAAATAACTTATGTTGCCCTCATCTTGCTGGGCGCAAGAATGAAGAACAAGCGGTACAATGGCCAGCAAACATAGTAACCGAAATTTCCAAGTTGTCTTCTAACTATAACGTCAAACCATAGGGAGTTAAGCTGGTTCAAACGGCTTAGCTCCTTTTTCATGCAAAAACGCTCTTTAACGGAATTCGGAAACGGCAGGTTACCGGAAAAGGAGACATCTGTAAACTTTACCGGGAATTCTTGGCTATTCCATTTATCCTGCTTGTTCATAGGGTTTGGAAGATACTAGAATTAAGTGGAAACAGCATCTGGCATATATCAATCTGCATAAAAAAGGGATGGTGGAGCGAGTGTTGGCACTGATTGTCGATGATGAGCTGGAAATCCGCGAAGGATTGCGTACGGGCATACCTTGGTCTGCCTATGGAATTGAAAGCGTTTTAATTGCCGATGACGGAGACAGCGCCTTGGAACTGGCGCGCCGCGAGCATCCGGACATTATCGTGGCGGATATTCGCATGAAAAGGATGTCGGGACTGAAACTGATCGAAGCCCTCGGACAAGAACGGCCGGTTGGGTGGAAGGCCGTTATGGTAAGCGGATATGACGATTTCGACATGGTGCGGCAAGCGATGAAACTGGGAGCCATGGATTACATCCTCAAGCCTATCAATACGGACGAATTGGGGGAAATCCTGCGCCGGGCGGTCGGGCAGCTTGAGCAGGAACGAAGGGATGAGTATAACCGTCTGCTGTTAAACGACGAGATCCGGAGCGCCATGACGAAAATCCGGGAGGAGCTGCTGAAGGAAGTATTGGAGCAGGATTACGATCCTTACAAGGAAACCCGCATTATGCACCGCTTGCGAACGCTCGAAATGGAGTGGCTTCTAAGCGGACCTTCGGCGGTCATGCTGATCGAAGCGGACGATCTGAAATCGGTTGAACGCCAAAAAGGGCTGCGCCGCGAGAAAGAGCTGATTTTATTCGGCATCGGCAATGTCGTTAAGCAAACGCTGGAAGAAGAGTATAAAGGGAAGTTTGCGCTCTATGAAGACTCCAAGCAGCGCTGGGCCGTCATTTTTCAGCTTCCCCGCGGGGAAGATCCGGATAGTCTCGAAGAGCTGGGAGGATTGTTCATCGAGCGGTTCCATGATTTCGTCCGCGCCAAAGCCAGCGTGGCGCTCTGCAATAACCCGGCTGCGTTTGCCGAGCTGCACGCCCGGTATGTTGAAGCGGAGGAGATTTTGGAACAAAAGGCCGTGTATGGAGGAGACCGGCTGCTCACGAGCAGCGGCTGGGAGAACGGGGCGGAGAAAGATCATATACCGATTACGAATCCCGACGAAGTCGTTGACCTGATCCGTTACGGATCGGAGGACGATATCCGGCAGGCGATGCGGCATTTTTGCGACTTGGTGCAAGGTTGGTCCGTCGTGCAGATCAAAGATATTCAACAGCGTGTTTTTGAATGGCTGCTTGGCATTTTTCAAAAAGCTTCCCGGCTGGGCTGGACGGAGCAGCGCTGGCAGCACAACCCCATGACGCTGTGGGAACGACTTGAGCGTTATGACACGCTGGAGTCTTTGCGAGAGCAGGCGGAGCAGTGCCTGATCGATATGTCGCGGGATTTTGCCAAACTCTCCGAAACGCCGGGACAAATCATTCAGGAGGCGGAAAAGTATATCCGGCAGCATTACGCGGATAATTTAACGCTGCATACCGTGGCGTCCGAGGTTCATGTGACCCCGGTTTGGCTCAGCAAGTTGTTCAAAAAAGAAAAGCGCAGGACCTTTCTCGAATTTCTGACCGAGGTGCGACTGGAGAATGCCAAGGGAATGCTGGGAGACGTGAAGTTTAAAATATATCAGATTTCCTCCATGGTCGGCTACAAGGATCCCGTGCATTTTACGAAGCTGTTCAAAAAACAAATGGGCTGTACGCCCAAAGAATACCGAAGACTGCAGGGAATTGCCGATGAGTAGATTAAAGCTGCAGCCCGGCTCGCTTCGCGACCGGGTTATTTTAATATTTTTTGCCATGCTGGTCGTTCCCTTCTTACTGTTTGCTTACTATTCGCACGTAAAGGCGATCGAAGGCATTTCCAACGCCAATAATATTACGTCTTTCAGCTATTTGATGCAGGCGCGCAAAAATTTCGAGACTTACTTGAACCGCCTCAATGATCAGATCAACGACCTGATCGGCAATAACGAGCTTCAGAGCTTGCTCGAGAAGCTGCCTGAGGATCCGGCCGACGAGGGAAGGGTTACGGTAAGCGTGCTGTCGCTGATGAATCAGCAGGCGGCGACGATCGACGCGTTTCGGGTGCATCTTTATCCGGCTTATCCGGAGCGCTATCCGATTTATATGAATACGGTCGATGGCGGAGGGGCGAACATCACCGACCGGGACTGGTTCAAAAAAATCAGCGTCGCGAGTACCCCCACCTGGGAGCTGTCCATGCCGAAAAGCGGCCAGTACGCCAAACCGCTGCTGCTGTATGCGAAGCGGTTTACGGGATTATACGACAACATTCCGCGGGGGATTATGGTAGTTGATTTGTCGGAAGATCAGCTGGGCCTTTTTTTTAATCCGCCCAATTTCATTCAGGGACAAAAAATTTTGCTGCTCGACGAGAACAGAAGCGTGCTCTATGATTCGTCGGCCAATGAATGGACAGGCCGGCCGGAAATGGCCGGAGAGTTCCAGGGATTGATTGCGGGGAATACGGAGAAAGCCCAGACGATTGTCATCGGCGGTCAAAAATACCTGGCTTCCTGTCTGAAGCTGGACACCCGGCCCTGGTACATCGTGAACCTGTCACCGTTTAGCGAACTGACCGGATCGATTATGGAAATCAACCGGCTCATGCTGTTGTTTTTGATCGTATATCTGATCTGCTGCTTTGGCGTTGTCTTTTATCTCACGGCTCACTTTACCCAGCCCATCGTAAAGCTGGTGCAATTGATGCGCAAGGCGGGGCGTGGACAATGGAGCCGCAATACGGCCTGGATGAAGAGAAATGACGAGGTGGGTTGGCTGTATCAAGGCTTTGACAGTTTAACCTCCCAAATCGAACGGCTGGTCGATGAGGCGGCGCGTTCCGAACTGAAAAAGAAAGAACTGGAATTTCAGGTGCTAAGCCATCAAATCAATCCCCATTTTCTCTATAACACGCTGGAATCGATTCGTTGGAAGGCGGAAACGCACGGACGAAGCGATATCAGTGAAATGGTTGCCGCCCTGGGAAATTTGCTCCGGTTAAGCCTGAATCAGGGAAAAGAGGTTACGACGCTAAGGCGGGAAATCGAGCAGGTCAAAGCCTATGTCCAAATCGAACAAGCCCGCATGGGGGAAACGATCCGCATTGCGTTTGCGGCTGATCCGGAACTGCTGTCGCTGCCGTTTTTGCGCCTGCTGCTCCAGCCGCTTGTCGAAAATGCGATACAACACAGCATTCGGGATAACTTTGAGCACGGAAAAATCCTGATTTCGGCTCAGAGGGAGAAGAACAACATCGTCATCCAGATTATCGACAACGGAAAAGGCATATCGCCGGAAGTGCTGAACAAGCTCAATCAGGATATGGCCACGGAGGTTGCGCCGAAGCAGCAGTCCACGGGAATGAAAGGGGTGGGGCTGCGCAATGTAAACGAGCGTTTGCGCCTGTTTTTTGGCGATGCGTATCGTTTGCGGATCGAATCCGGTCCGGAAATCGGGACCCGAATTACGCTCCGGCATCCGGTAATGGAGGAAAAGGAGCAACCCGGGCAGTGACAAGTTCAAGCGTGCTTTTCGGTAAGGCCAATTCCATACCTGAAAAAACAAGATCGGCTCATGGTGGCCCAGAACCCGGCGGCTTATGATAAAAGCAACCTCAAACAGAAAGGTACATGCATATGAAAATGGCTACTTCTTCTTCCGAAGGACGGCTCGCCCACAGTCCGGTCCTCGGAAAATCAAAAGTGCTTAAAGAGCTTTACCGCAATCGAACATTGCTGCTAATGTTTGCGCCGGTTGCCGTACTGCTGCTGCTTTTTAATTATTTTCCGCTGGCGGGGCTTGTCATCGCCTTCAAAAACTTCAGTTTTGAAGACGGGATTTTCGGCAGCCCGTGGATGGACCCGCTGTTCAACAATTTCGATTATCTGATGTCTTCCGAAAGCGCTTTCCGTTCAATACGCAACACGATTTTGTTGAACGCTCTGTTTATTGCCGTGGGGCTGATTTTCGAGGTGGGACTCGCGCTGCTGCTCAATGAACTTCGCAGTAAATATTTCAAACGCGTCACGCAGTCCTTAACCTTTCTGCCGTTTTTTATCTCTTGGATCGTCGTTGGGGTATTTACCTACAACCTACTGAATTATGAAAGCGGTTCAATGAATCGCCTACTGGAATGGCTCGGCATGCAGCCGATCGACTTTTACAATACGGCCGGCCTTTGGCCGATGATTCTGACGATTGCCGTCCGCTGGAAATCCACCGGCTATGGAGCCATCATCTATTTGGCGGCGCTGACTTCGATCGACAACTCCTATTTTGAAGCGGCAGCGATCGACGGAGCCACGCGTTGGCAGCAAATCCGCCACATCAGCCTGCCGATGCTCCGGCCGACGATCATTATTTTGACTCTGCTCGCCGTCGGGCGCATCATGAACGCGGATTTCGGAATGTTCTACGCGATGGTCGGCGACGCTTCGCTGCTATATCCGACAACCGACGTCATCGATACGTTTGTCTATCGGAGCTTGCGCCAGACCGGAGATATCGGCATGGCTTCGGCGGCCGGTTTCCTGCAGTCGGTGGTCGCTTTTGTCCTGGTGCTTGGCAGCAATTACGCGGCCCGCAGGATTGACAAGGATTCCGCGATTTTCTGACGAGGGAATAAGAAGGGATGGTTGGTATGGCAAGAAAGAGATTTTCACCCGGGCAGCTGGTCATTGCTTTTTTTGCGGGATTATTCGCCTTGGCCTGTCTGTATCCGTTTATGATGGTTATATCGGGTTCGCTAAGCACGGAAAAAGATATCGTGGATTATGGATACGGCCTGATTCCCAAGCATGTGACGCTGGATTCATACAAAATTTTGTTTTACAGCTCGAACCGGATCGTTCAGGCATACGCCGTCAGCTCGTTCGTTACTGTCGCGGGTACGGCGTTGTCGCTGGTCGTGATCGGGATGGGCGCTTACGTGATGGCCAGGCGTTCTTTTAAATACCGGAATGTGTTATCGGTCTATGTGATCATTACCATGCTCTTTAATGGCGGTCTTGTTCCTTGGTACATCATCTGCGTGCGTTATCTTCATCTGAAGGATTCGATCTGGGCCTTGATCCTGCCTTCCCTGGCCGGAGCGTTTAACTTGTTCCTGGTGCGGAATTTCATGCTCTCCATTCCCGAAGAAATTCATGAATCCGCGAAAATAGACGGGGCCGGGGAATTCCGGATTTTCTGGCGCTTGATCGCACCGCTGTCGCTTCCCGTTCTCGCAACGGTCGGTTTGTTCATCTCGCTTGGATATTGGAACGACTGGTTCCTTGGCTTGATGTTCATTGACAAGCAGGAGCTGCAGCCGCTGCAGCTGATGCTGCGCACTTTGATCGCGAACGTAGACTTTCTTCGCAGCTCCGGGAACGGAGCGGCTATGCAGCGAATTTCCGCACAGATCCCGACCGAGTCAATGAAAATGGCCTTGACCGTAGTAACGATAGGGCCGATCGTATTTCTTTATCCGTTCGTGCAGCGATATTTCGTCAAAGGCCTGATGGTAGGGGCTGTTAAAGGCTAACTATTTCGGCGTTTGCCGTTATAGCATAAAAAACTATCTTTGAAACAGGGGAGAGGTTGGTATGAAGAAAAAGAAAACCGGGTTATCGGCGCTGATTGCCGTATTGCTGCTGAGTTTGGTTCTAACGGCCTGTGGAGGCGGAGGCGGAAATTCCGCGTCGTCCGCCGAAGAGCCCGAGGCAGGTGATAATGCTTCCAATTCCGCCGCAACGAACTCCGGCGGTGAAGAGGTTACCCTGAAGTTTTATTTTGGGGGCGACAAGAAGGCGGCAACGGATGAGGTTTGGGGTAAAATCAGCGATTACGTGAAAAGCAAAGGGCTTAACGTCAAATTTGACACCAATTTTATCTCCTTCGGCGATTTTCAGCAGAAGATGCTCGTGATGGCGGCTTCCGGCGACAGCTGGGACATGAACTTCGACGGCGATTGGCTGTCCTACAAACAGATGGCCGCAAAAGGCTCCTATATGGCGCTGAACGATTTGCTTCCCCAATATGCGCCAAACTTGTACAAGAAATATCAGGAGCAAGGAACGCTCAGCGCGGCTACAGTGAACGGTAAAATCGTCGGGCTTCCCTGGACGATGAAAATGAACGAGCGCAAATTCGTGGGTTGGCGTTCGGATTTGGCGGAAAAGGCCGGCTTTGATATTCCGGACGGTTCCGTCAAAACCATCGAAGACATGGAAAATTTGCTCACCAAGTTTAAAGAGGCTTATCCGAACGATAAGCTGTCCCGGACGCCTCCTACTTCCATTTACATGATTCGTGACGAATGGGTGGATTTGAACTTCCACGGACTTGGCTTTTATCTGAACGATCCGCAAATCAAAATTCAGCCGGTGGAAACGCAGCCTTTTTACAAAGAAGCGGCTCGAAAGTCCAAGGAATGGTACGACAAAGGTTTAATTAACCGCGATGCTATGATCGACAAGGAAGGCGAGGAGGTACAGTGGAGAAACGGCAAAAAATATGTGACCGTGACTTCGCACGAATGGGCCTACGCAGATCCCGGATTTGTCGACAAGACCTTTAAACAAGGGGTATCGGAGCTGTATCCGGACAAAAAATACGTAAACAGAACGCCGCTCGCCAACGTGGTGGCGATTAACGTCAATTCCAAGCATCCGGATCTGGTACTGCGTTTCCTCGATATGGTCGAAACCGACCGGACCTTGTACGATTTGCTGCAATACGGCATTGAAGGCAAAACGTACGTGCTTGACGGCAACATGGCGGTATACCCCGACGGCATGGACTCCACGACAAGCAATTACATGGAATGGGGCGGTCAGTGGGCGTTTTGGAAGCCGCAGTTCATGCGTCCGACCCAAACCTATCCGGAAGGCTTCTGGGAAAAAGAAGCCGCATTCGCCAATGAGCCCGGAAACGTCAATTCTCCGGTAGACGGCCTGTTTATCGCCGAAGACAACATCAAAAACGAGTTGGCCAAACGTGACCAAGCGAATCAGGAGTTCGCAAGACCGATCGAGTTCGGCGTGGTTAAAGGCGATCCTAACAAAGCCCTTGACGATTACATCGCGCTGCAAAAGAAAAACGGCATCGATAAAATCATTGCCGAAGCGCAAAGACAAGTAGACGAGTACGTAAAAAGCAAACAATAGGCGGTTTCGAGTCCCGAATCCAGCAGGCGCCCTTCAGCATATCGCATCAGGGCGCCTGTTTTTATGAAATAATTAACGAAATGAGGGAATGTAATGACAAGAAAAAGCATATCCGTTTCTATGCGAAGAAGCGCCTTCATGCTGCTCATGCTGCTGATGATCTTTTCGGGACTTGGATTGACGCCGCCTTTGGCGGCAGCCGAAACCTCCGAGGTCAATATTAAGCTTGGAGCGGCTCCTGTGGAGCAGGGCATTTCCGCCAGGGCGGGGGATTATGAGCAGGGACTTCAAACGGGAACGCTTGATGGAAAAGGATACTGGAAAACCAATCGGGCCGCCCCCGAACCGGGAACCTTGTATCTTTACATGAACGTGGACGACAGTTTCCTGTACGACAACAGCGAAAGCGATGTCTACGTTACCGTTGAATATTATGACGCGGATAACGGAAGCATGGTGCTGCAATACGATTCGGCAAGCGCTCCGTTTAAAGATGCGCCGGTGTTCCGTTACGGAAACGGACAACAATGGAAGACCCATACCTTTAAGCTGACCGATGCGAAATTCGCCAATCGGACCAACGGCTCCGATTTTCGGCTGGGGATCAGCGGGGCCGGAGCTCCGGAGAACAATCCCGATCTTACGGTCGCTTCGGTGACCGTGAAGAAAGTGCCGCGCGCTCCCGGCTCATCCGGGGAAGCCGTCGTGATTCAGCCGCAATATGCTGCGGATGATATTGTTATCGCCAATGTGAATGTGCAAGACTTCGGCGCGAAAGCGGACGGGACGACCGACGATACGCAGGCCGTTCAGGACGCTTTGAATTCGGCGAGCGGCCAAGGCGGAGGCGTAGTGTTTATGCCGTCAGGCACATACCGGATAGCCGGACATCTTACGGTTCCGACGGGAGTTACGCTTCGCGGGGACTGGGCGGATCCGAAAACGGCGGGAAATCGCGTGCAGGGAACAATTCTTGCCGCTTATGAAGGCCGGGGCGACGCGGAGGGCACCAGCTTTATCTCCATGGAGCCCGTCAGCGGCGTAACGCATCTCTCCGTCTGGTATCCCGAGCAGTCTCTGGATAACCCAGCCCCTTATCCCTGGACGTTCGAGCAGCTTTCCGGCGACAGCGCCACGATCGAGAACGTTTCGCTCGTTAACTCGTATAACGGCATCAAGATCGGACCGGTATGGAACGAACTCCACTATGTGAAGGAAGTCTATGGTACGGCCCTCAAAACGGGCATATTCCTGGACTATACGACCGACATCGGACGGTTGGAGCGGGTGACTTTGTCGCCGGACGCGTGGGCGGAGTCGGGATTGCCGGGGGCTCCCGAACGCACCGCTTTGTTCGATTATATGACCGCGCAGGCGGAGGGCATCGTCATGGGACGTTCGGATTGGGAGTATATGTCCGATCTGACGATCTCCGGCTTCAAAACGGGATTGCGGGTGACGACGCGCACGGATTCCCTTGAAACGGCCAATGCGCAGCTGTATCGCGTGAATATTTCGGATTGCAATGTAGCGCTGAAAATCGAAGGCGTCAACGATTACGGGCTGCTTGTCACGGACAGCTCATTCAAAGCCGGCATAGGGGAACGTCCAACGGCCATATACGCGACGGAGGGCTTTCATTCCATCGTCCAGTTCAATACGGTCACCGTCGGGGGAAGCCCCTATAACGGGGTCGTCAATGACGGCAGCGGGATTTTGTCTTTTGAGAACAGCAATTTTGAAAATTGGAGCGATGCGAACGACGGTTATGCCATCGCGCTAAACGCAGGCTCGCTGCTGCTCGGCCAATCATCGTTCGCCAAGCCGGAGAAGCATGTTCGGCTCGGCGGCGGCGCGCGTTACATCGGTGGGGTCAATTCCGGAAATCAGGAACATCTGGCGGTTCTGGACGAAAGCGACGGAGCGGAGGTAAAGATTCGTCAGGATGAAACGGCCGCGCTTGATACGCTGCCCGCAGGGATTGAAACGGACTTGCCGGGGGCGGAGGCTCCAAAACCAGCCACTTCCTTACTGTTTAACGTTGCCGCCGCTCCGTACAATGCCGACAAAAGCGGCATGAGCGACGCTTCCGCCGCTGTCAAGCAGGCCTTGGATGATGCCCGGACGGCAGGCGGCGGAACGGTGTATCTGCCTGCTGGCACATACCGGATCGACAGCCCGCTTGTGGTTCCGACCGGCGTGGAGCTGAGAGGCTCCTGGGACGTGCCGCATCATACGATCGGCGGCGGCAGCGTGATTTTTACGAATTATGGAGTAAACGACGCTGAAGGAACGGCCTTGATTACGCTGGAGGCTTCGGCAGGCGTGCGCGGTTTGTCCGTTTATTACGATCAGCAGGATTGGAGCCATATCAAGCCTTACGCCTGGACGATCCGGGGCACGGGACATGATGTGTATGCCGTTGATACAACGCTGGTCAATTCCTATCAGGGAATCGACTTCGGCACCTTTGATACGAGCGGGCATTACATCGATTATGTCGCGGGTTCTCCGCTGAAAGAGGGTATTTTTGCGGGCGGCGGCGCTGAGGGTGGCGTCATCCGGAACGTTCAATTCAATCCGCATTATTACGGCAGAAGCACCTATCCGAATCACCCCGATACGGACGAGGCCTTCCAGGCGGTATGGGATTACCAGAAAGAAAATCTGGACGCCTTCCGGATTGCGGAGGTAACGGACGAAACCATCTTCAACACCTTTGTTTACGGCTCCGAGTACGGCATTCATTTTACGGAACAAAACGGCCAAGGACCGGAAGCCGTTGTCGTGGGCCATGGGACGGACGGCAGCAAAAAAGGGGCGGTGCTGGATGCTGCAGGACCTGGCGGTCTTGCCTTCGTGAATACCGAACTTGTATCGCTCAGCTCGTCGGATAAGGTATATATCGAGGTTGGCAATACGTTTGATTCGCATGCCACCTTGTTCAATTCGTCGATGTGGGGAGATACGACGCATTCCTTCGATATTTCGAACGGCCGGATCCGCATCCAGCAGGCGAATTTGGCCACAGTAGGCGAACGCGGACTGGGCGCTCTCGGCGGCGATATCGCCATGTACGATTCCTATTTCCGCCAGGCCCGTACGACGCATGTCTTTGCGGCGCCGGAAATCGAACGGCTGGTGCTGACCAATAACTTGTACAACGGGGGCATGCAGCTCGATAATCAAGCGGGGGTCAAGGTCAGCGGGACGGATCTGGTGCCGGTGCGGCTCGAGTTGGAAAAGGTTCCTTTCAATGCGGGCCATCCGCAAACGCCAAACGCCAAGCTGAAGTTAACCAACGTATCCGAACCGCAGGCGCTTAAAGGGAAAGTGGAGCTGCTGGGTCCGGTTTCTTACCGGGATGCGCTGAGACCCGTCCGCTTTGAAGGTCTCGGCTATGGTCAAACCTTGGAAATTCCGCTGCCGTTTATGGCCGGCGATTCGCTGAAATACCGGGTTACTCTCGAGAACGGGGAAACTTACGTCTCTTCCGTCAATCTGGCGCAATCCTTTGCTGCACGGCCGGAAAGCGGTAAAAGCGCAAAGGCAGCCCCATCCCTTGAACTTTCCGACGCCGATCATTATTACAGCGTAGGCGGGCAATGGAAGGGCGCCGGGGATCTGAGCGCGGCGGCGGATGTCCGTTGGGATGCGAAGCGGCTCTACGTAACGGTCAAAGTGCGCGACGATGTCCATGCGCAATCCTGGACGGGCGGGGATATCTGGCAGGGCGACAGCCTGCAGCTCGGGATAGATTTGTCCAGAGCAAGCGGAGCGGCAAGCGCGAACGTCAGCGAGCTGGGATTTGCGCTAAACGCTCAGGGCGAAGCGAGCGCCTGGCGTTGGAGAGCGCCGGAAGGACTGCAAACCGGCGTATTGTCCGGAGCGGAAGTAAAAATCACCCGCGATGAGCGTCAAAAAACAACCCTTTACAACCTGACGATACCGTTTAATTTGCTGCATGGGCCGGATAAGGCATTTTCACCCAAAGGAGCCGATATCGGATTCTCGTTCCTGATCAATGAGAATGACGGGACGGGACGCAGCGGTTTTATGGAATACAACCAGGGAATCGGCACGAGCAAGGATGCGACGCTCTACGGCGATTTGCACCTGCTGACGGAATCCTATGCGGATTTACTGGAACGTTCGGCTGAAGCCGCGGTTGCCAAGGCGGAGAAGCATCGGACATTGACAAATATAGACGCCGCCGCCAATTTTGTCGCGTTGCTGCCGGACGGTAAAGTGAAAAACCGTCTAAACGCCCGTCTGGCGAAGCTGGAAGCCGCTCAAGAATAAAGCCCTTTCATGCCCTTATTTGAGTGCTCTGGCCCGTTTCTCGTGAAATAGAGGACCAAAAGGGCGCTATTTTCTCGAAATGCCGGGAAATGACCGCATTACGCGCCGGTCGGCGTGAAATAATCGGGGTAAAAGGGGGCTTTACAGGCGCTTCAGCGGCTTGGGCAGAAAAGGAGACATGAGTGACTATGGCGAAAATCAAGGATATAAGCTGCATTCGCACAAGGGCGGACGGGAGCTGGACGATCGTACGAGTGTCGACAGACCAGGACGGCCTGTACGGACTTGGCTCGGCCTCCGATTTGTATAACCCCGAAGCCGTCGTTCAAGTAATCGAGCAATTGCTGAGTCCGCTGCTGATCGGGCGGGATGCATCAGGGATCGAAGAGCTGTGGCAATTGATGCAGCACAGCGGTTATTGGCGCTACGGCGGCATTTTGCAAACGGCCATCGGAGCGATTGATACGGCGCTTTGGGACATTTTGGGAAAAGAAGCGGGTTTGCCTGTCTATCGTTTGCTGGGCGGCGCGGCAAGGTCCGCCGTTCCGTGCTACGGCCATGCTGAGGGCCGGGACATCGCCGAATTGAAAGAAGATGTTCGGCGTTATCTGGAGCAGGGCTACACGGCGGTTCGCTGTCAGCTCGGCGGCTATGGCGGCGGAGGCATGGTCGGAGCGGAGAAAGCGAATCTGCCGAGCGGTGCCCGCTTCGAAGGAAAAATCTTCGACGAGCAGATTTATCTGCAAACAATTCCGGGCATGTTTGAGCAGATCCGCATGGAATTCGGCTCCGAGCTTCTATTGACGCATGACGTTCACGAGCATGTGTCGCCCATAACCGCCATTCGTTTGTCCAAACGGCTTGAGCCGTACGATCTGTTCTTTCTGGAGGACGCGCTGCCGCCCGAACAGATTGGCTGGTACCGGCATCTGCGCAGTCAAAGCGCAACACCGCAGGCGGTTGGCGAATTGTTCACCAATCCGCAGGAGTGGCTTCCGCTCGTTCAAGAGCGGCTGATCGATTTTCTGCGGGTACGCGTCTCCAAGGCGGGCGGTATCAGCGCTTGCCGTAAAATCGCCGCAGTTTGCGAAGCATTCGGGGTCCGAACGGCCTGGCAGGAAGGAGGAGAGAACGATCCCGTCAATCAGGCCGCTGCCGTTCATCTGGATTTGGCCGTCTGGAATTTCGGGATTCAGGAAATCAATCATTTCCGGGACGAAGAGCTGGCGGCTTTTCCGGGGCATGTTCAAAGGGTCGGCGGCTATTTATATCCGGCGGATAAGCCGGGACTCGGCATCGACCTGGATGAAGCCAAAGCGCTTTCGCTCATAAAAGAAGGGTGGAACCGTTCGGAATATCACCGTCCTTACAAGCTTGATCGCAAGCCGGACGGAACGATCATCCGCCCATAATTTTGAATATACGATTAAAGGAGAATATACGATTAAAGGAGGCAACCAAGCGAATGACAACGGTAGCCGTAACCGGCGGAAGCGGAAAACTGGGCGGGCAAGTCATCCGTGATCTTTTGAGTCAAGGTTACGAAGTGATTTCCCTGGACCGGCAGAGATCCGAAAGCTTAAGATGCCGACAGCTTCAGGTCGATATGACCGATTTGGGGCAGGTCGTTGAAGCGCTGGCCGGAGCGGAAGCGATCGTGCATCTCGCCGCGATCCCGGCTCCTTTGATGTTCCCGTCTTCCGTCATATTTGCCAACAACACGGTTTCTGCCTATAACATTTTGGAGGCGGCTTCGCTTCTTGGCATTCGAAAAGCGGTTTTGGGTTCCAGCGAGTCCTCCTACGGCTTCGCCTGGGCGCAAAAGCCGTTCGATCCGCTATACGTGCCCGTGGATGAGCGGCATCCCCAGCTTCCGCAGGAATGCTACGGATTGTCCAAAGTCGTAAACGAGCTGACATCCGATATGTTTAACCGAAGAAACGGAATGGAAATCGTTTCGCTGCGTTTTTCGACGATTCTTCGTCCGGAGGAGTACGCGAGGGTGAATTTTACGAACCCTGAAAGATATAAAGCGACGCTGTGGAGCTACATTGACATTCGCGATGCGGCAGCCGCCTGTCTTGCCGCTCTCCATTACTCAGGCGGCGAAGCGATCGCGCTGAACATCACGGCGGACGATACTTTGAGCAATTGGCCGACAGCGAAGCTGCTGGAGCATTTTTATCCGGGAGTGACGGATCGCCGAATCAAGTATGAGGGCAGGGAAGCCGTTGTCGGCAATACGTTGGCTAAAGAGCGGCTGCGCTGGTCTCCGCGACATTCTTGCCTGAACGAGTTAAGCGGCAGCGAGGCATAGAACGAAGATAACGGAAGAGAATAGGCCCCGGTCCTCGCTGTTTCGAGATCGGGGTTTTTATTCGGCTTGCATAAAACTCTTGTTATGTTATATCGTTAAGTAACAGGAATTGCCGTTCAATGGAGATTTTCAAGCTGGTAGAGTAGATATGAAATCTTTTAATAGCGGGTGGTATGCTTTGAGCCCTATTTTGATATCCGAAATGAACCCGGAGGACAAAGAGCTTTTTATAAACTTGTATAATCTGTACCTCTACGATTTATCTGAATTTACAGGGGAAGATCCTGCGAAAGACGGGAGATTTGATACGGGAAGCGCGTATCTCTATCTGGAGAGAAAGGAGCTTCAACCGTTTTTCATATATCACTCAGGCCAGTTGGCTGGTTTTATTCTGGTTTGTTCTCCACCGTTCGTGCCGGAAGGCATCGATTTTACCATTCAAGAGCTGTTTCTCCTGAAAAAGTTCCGCGGAACCGGCGCGGCGATGGAGGCGGTATCCCAAGTCATGCAGCGGCTCTCCGGACAAATCAGGATCGAACAGCTGCAGAACAATCAGACGGCGGTCCGGTTTTGGCAGAAAGTCTACAGGAACTTGGGGCTCGCTTATACGGAGACGGTAGAGAACGTAGAAATCGAAGGTTTACCGGGACTCCATGGCTTAGTCGCACAAACCATCAGATTAGGATAAAAAGGGAGCCATATCGGTCCTTGGATTTCCATTATAAATAAACAGCCCGCCTCTATTCGGAGAGCGGGCTGTTTGGCGAATCGCCATATCGGTCGTTATAAGGTCCGTTTTTTCTTCGCCTGAATCCGGCTTTCCTGAATGATTCTCGGCACTTCTTCCAAGGAAGAGACGGTATACATGGCGGTGTCGGTTTCATGCTTCAACTCGACGATGTTGTATGACCATTCATTCGGCAGCTTGATATAGATCGTGTTGATGCGGGCGGAAATGGCCGGAACGATGTCGGTTCTGAGGCTGTTGCCGATCATCCAGGTATGTTCGCGCTCGAAGAAACGGGAGGTTAATATTTCCTCCAAAGCTTCAACGTTTTTGTGCTGGCGAATGTAGATCCGGTCCTGAAAATAATCCGCGAGCTTCATCTGCTCGATTTTGCGCTGCTGAATCACGGTTTCGCCGCCGGTGTACAGATACAGCTCATGGCCATGGTTTCTAAGCAGGTTCAACGTTTCGACCATGCCGGGATAAGGCTCGATCGGCTGATCATACACGCTCATGCCAAGTTCCATCAAATCGTCATTTTTAGCAGGCTCCACCTCGCGCTCAAGCGAATGGCAGAAGTATTGATAGGTATCAATAAGGGATTGGGGGAAATGCCGGCTGGCAAAGCCGACTTCATGAACCCCGGCAACGTCGATTTCCGTTTGCTTTGTCCGGATTTCCCGGATCGTGAGCGAATCCGAACCAAACCAGTCGACCAGAACATCGGCAAACCGGTCCAGAATCATTTCAAAGTATTTGTTGCAATGAATCAAAGTATCGTCGAGATCGAAAATAATTTGCTGCCGCGGAAGCAAATGGGTATTCACAGCAGATCACTCCTTATCCAAAGAGAAGCTTGTTTCTGTCTTGTTATATCTTAACATATGCTGTTATGCTTCTCCAAAAACAACTCGCAGGCTTAGCTATAGGCGCAAGTAGGATTCGAGGAAAATTTGCAGCTCCGCCGCTCCGTCCGAACGAATGCTGAATTTCTCGGTACCCGAAACCGTCAGATGAATTCGCAGCAACCCGGCCACTCGAAGCCGCATTAAATCATGCAGCAACTGGTCGCCGGACAGTTTCAAATCGCGGGACATATCTTGAAAAGACTTCGGTTCGTCGGCTACATAACGAAGCATCCGCAGCCGCTGCGGTTCGGCCAGAGCCCGCGTCATGCGCTGAAGCCAGATCGGCGGTTCTTCCTCATCCTGTTCGGGAATATCGATCGGGTACTGAATCATGAGGACATCTTGGTAGAAGCAATACGTATTGATCGGCCGAAAATGGATCGAAGGGACGAGTACGACCTGATGCACAGGCAGTCCCGGCTCCAGCACAAGTCCTTCGGAAGCGTATTCGATCAGCGCGTCCGTCTCCATTTTAGGGAGCAGAGTGCGTTTCTCGGCGGCATCTTCATTTAATAGCGTAAAATAGGAGGGATCGACCTCCGCAAAATAATCGCTGTACCAGATATGCAGCAGCGGAACGTAACAATCGTGAATCCGCTTGATATTGGTACTATCCAAATCGGGAATATAGGATTTTGTCCGATGCAAAAGCGTTTCCGTGTCGGCTTCGGCAAGCTCGCTCAAAAATTCGGAAACGGAATGTTCCGGGTTTCGTTCCATCACCCATGCGAAGAGCGCATCGTAATCGGAAAACGGCATTTTGGCGGCTTCCTTGAAGCCCCGCGCCTTTTCATCCGAAAATCGGCCCTGCACTTCTCTGACCCACTCCGGACCGATATCGAGATTGTTCACCCATTTTTGCGTCGTATATATCATGAAGCTGCTGAGCAGTTCGTAGACCGGAGAAACATCGATTTTGACTTCATAAGCCATGACGTGAAACCTCCCACAGTTCATTGCGTACAATTCATTATGGCTTGTTTGGCGTGGGATTGTCTACTATAATGTTTACAGGATTCATCATATATTCATCATCAGCTGAAAGTCGTCGCCTCGGTTGACGATTTTCTTTGTTTTTACAGGAGGAAAACCGACTTGAACGCAAGTTTATTTATGCCGAACTCTCGTTTTCGGCTATCGCCGTTTGCTATTTTGATCGCGGTTATCGTGATTGCCGGACTCACTCAAGGGCTGCTGCTGCCGGTGTTGTCCATATTCATGGAAGAACGGGGGATTTCCTCCTCCGTCAACGGACTGCATGCCGCCGCGCTGTACGTCGGGTCCTTTGCGATGTCGCTCGTCGCCGAGAAGCTCCTGCGCCGCACCGGCTTTAAAAATTGATGCTGGGCGGGCTGCTGACCGTGCTGATCGTCCTTCCCATATTTCCGCTTGTTTCCGATTTGAAAGTATGGTTTGTGCTGCGGCTGCTGATCGGGATCGGGGACAGCGCGATTCACTTTGCTTCGCAGCTGTGGATCATTTTGTTGTCTCCCCCAGATCAGCGGGGAAGGAATATTTCCTTCTACGGCATGTCGTACGGGCTTGGATTTAGCATCGGGCCGCTGGGAATCCGGCTGCTTCCTTATGGAGATCTGGTGCCGTTTGTGATTTTGACCGCATTCATTTTTACGGTCATCCTGTTCGCCGCCCTTCAGCTTCCCGATATGAAGGCGGAACCGGAGCCAAGTCATCCGCAGAAACCGCCGGGTCGCCGGAGTTGGTTTCATATTTACCGGCTGGCCTGGTTCGCGCTGCTGCCGTCGCTGTTATACGGATATATGGAATCCGCGATGAACAGCAATTTTCCGATTTACGGTCTCCGCAGCGGACTAAGCGCAGGGGAGATTTCCACGCTGCTGCCTTTCTTCGGCATCGGCGGGCTGATTTTGCAGCTTCCGCTCGGGACGCTGAGCGACCGCTTTGGGCGCAAAGCCGTGTTGATGACCGCCGGAGTGGGCGGCGGACTTCTTTTCCTCGCGGTTCCGTTAAGCGGAAACCGCTTCTTATCGATTCTGCTGTTGTTTATGGGAGCGGGCGGGCTAATCGGTTCGTTTTTTTCCCTGGGGCTGGCCTACGCTGCAGATATTTTGCCGCGGGAGCTGCTTCCGGTCGCAAACGTCATCGCTTCTTTTCATTTCAGCCTGGGCAGCATAATCGGTCCGAATCTCGGCGGGGCGGCGATGGAACTTGGCGCTGCGCCGCTCCTGTTCATCATGTTGGGATCGTCATATTTGCTGTTTACGATATCGGGCTTTGCCTTTCGGCCTGCAATTTCCAAAAAAACCTCAAATTATTAAGAGGCTGTGATGGATTTTCGCGTTTATTTCCAATACACTAAAGGGTAAAGGATGGAAAGCCTTCAGGGTGAAGTTCAAAAAGGAGAATCGGATATGAACAGAGTAAGCCACTTGCATAAAACGGTGGACGGGAATAAGAAAACAATCCTCCGCGATTTCAACGCCGTGTTTGAAGCGGGAGAAATGATCGGCGTCGTCGGCGCCAGCGGAAGCGGCAAAAGCACGCTGCTGCAGTGCCTGGCGCTGCGGGAGAAATGGGACGGCGGCGAATATACGTGGGATACCGACAAGGTGATTCAGGGCGGGGGAAAGGGCTCCCAGAAATACCGTTCCAAATGCGCTTACTTGGAACAAAACCCTTCATTATATACGGAAAGAACCGCACTCAAAAATGTGCTGATCGGACAAGCCGGGCAAACCCCGTTATTGCGGCGCCTGACCGGAATGGTACGCTCGGACGACTACATGGGCGCGATGGACGAACTGGAGAAATTCGGCCTGCTGGATAAAGCGCATGTCAAGGCCGGCAAGCTGAGCGGAGGCGAACGCCAACGAGTCGCCATTTGCCGCGCGTTTGTGCACGGCGCCGGGTTCATTGCGGCGGACGAGCCGGTGATCGGGCTTGATCCGCATTCCGCGGAACGCGTTTTGTTGACATTAAAAACGCTGTGCGCCGAGCAGGGCAAAACGGTAATTGCCGCTTTGCCGCTGGAGTTGGCCGAACGATACTGCACCAGAATATGGGGAATTCACGACGGCGAGCTGAAGGTGGACGTTACGGGCAGAAGACTGACGCCAAACGAGAAGCAACTTATCGATTTGGCATGAAAAGAGTGATCGAATTGCTGGGAAAACGGTGGATTTCCGTATGCGCGGGGAGCTTCCTGGTTCTTGTGCTTAGCGGCTGCAGCTTTATTAGCGATCCGAAAGCGCTGATGCAGACGCCGCAGCTGACTTCCGACAAAGAATCGCTGATCAGCGTAATCAATGCCGAGATCAAAGGCGGCGAAATTATTCGTCCCCAGGACAGCGAAAATATCAGCTCGATCCGGACGGTCGATTTAAATAATGACGGGTCCAAGGAAGCCGTGGTTTTCTATGAGACGCCGGATCAGGCGGTTCGCATCCATGGGCTGATCTTCGAGTACCAGGGGGATACCTGGAAACTCAAGGTCCGGTTTGACGGAGAGGGCCAGGTGCTTGAAACGTTTGATTTGGTCGACATGACCGGAGACGGCAAGATCGATATTGTCGCCGGCTTTTCCAGCGGAGATGTGGAACTTCAAAAAGCGCTGACGGTTTATACTTATAGCGGGGATGACGTGGAAAAGGTGTTGTCCAAGCCGTACAATCAGTTTTTGATCGACGATCTCAATCAGGATAAAATCCCGGACATTACGCTAGTTAGCCTGAAAAGGGATCAGTTTACCACGGTGACGACTTATCAATATGACGAGTCTTTCCAAGAGCTCAGCACGCTGCAGCTTGAAGACCCGGTCAGCGATTATTACAACGTCGTCAGCGGCAATATTACGGCTAAGCGGCGCGGCATCATCCTTGACGCTTCGGTCGGCACCCATTCCGCTTTTTCTACGATCATCGCCATGAAGGAAGGCAAGCTGGTTAATTTGCTGCCTTCCCAGGACATGACGCTTAAGGATTATCCGATTTTAAGCGGGGATGTCGACAATGACGGCATATTGGAAATCGGTATGCTGGAAAAGCCGAGAGGATGGGAATACATTTCGTTTGACGACATTCCGTGGTTCTTCTCCTATTATCAGTGGGACGACGAGGGCGGCTTGAAATTCGTGATGCAGCAGTACATGGACATGTCGGGGCGTTTTTATTTCAACCTCCCTAAAGAATGGCACGGGAAGGTTACCTTGGATCCCAAATCGGATAAGAACGAACATCTCTGGTTCGTCAACATCGAAACGAACGAGGTGGTCGCCGAAATTCGCTTCTTCTCGCAGGTCGAATGGGAGCAAAGCAAGGGAGATTGGGAACTGCTCGCCCGGGACAATGACAAGATCATCGGTTTCCTCAGCCATACGGAACTGAAGCTGAACAAGGGAGAAACCGAGATTAAACATTAATATGTTTTGTTAAAAGAGGGGGCCTCGCTAATGAGCAAGGTATTAATTCTGGAAGACGAAGAATCGATTCGAAGTTTTATCGTGATCAATCTGAAGCGAAACGGTTTTGAAGTGCTGGAAGCGGCTGACGGCAACGAAGCGCTGAGTAAGCTCCAATCCATACCCGATATCGATATCGCGCTGCTGGACGTGATGGTGCCGGGCATTGACGGGTTTGAAGTATGCCGCCGGGTTCGCGAGACCAACGAGCGGATCGGGATTATATTTCTGACGGCGAAGGTGCAGGAGCAGGATAAGGTTTACGCACTGTCCGTCGGAGCGGACGATCATGTCAGCAAACCGTTCAGCCCGACGGAATTGATCGCCCGGATCCAATCGCTGCTGCGCCGGGTAAACGTATACCGCGAGAGCAGCGCCAAGGTTTCCTTTTCGTCCGGACCTTTTACACTGGACCTGATCTCCAAGCAATTCAAGAAAAACGGCCAGCTCATCGAACTGACGCCAACCGAATTTTCGCTGATTCAGTACTTTTTGGAGAAGGAAAACACGCCGCTCAGCCGCGATCTGCTGCTGGATCATGTATGGGGCAAGGAATATATGGGCGATCCGAAAATCGTCGATGTGAATATCCGCAGACTTCGCCAGAAGATCGAGAACAATCCGTCCGAACCGGCTTTCCTCCAAACCGTGTGGGGGCACGGTTATAAGTGGAAAGGCGAGGGACAATGATCAAAAAAGGGATCGGCAGACAAATTGTTTTACACTATTTCATCGTGGTTTTCGTGACGTTGTTTATGGTCGAGGTGATTTTTTCCATCGCCATACGTATGTATTACTACGATTCGATTTATAACCTGATGTCCAACCATTCGTTTTGGGCGTCGGATTATTTTCAAAAGTTCGTCCGGTTGAATGCGGAACGCGACCCCGATTATTTCAATGAAATGCTGCGGACGTTTGAACTCGATAACACCGAATTGATGATCCTCAACACAAAGGGAGAAGTTAAGGCAAGCAGCAACGAGTTTCAGGCGGATAAAGCGATTCAGACGAGCGATGTGCCGCAGGCGGACGCTGGCGGCGTCGGTAAGTGGATCGGCAGGCAGCCGGCCACCGGCGAGCTGGTCATGGCCGTATCAAGGCCGCTGGAAGTGCGGGGCGAAATTAAATATATTGTTCGTTACGTGACCTCCCTGGAATCGGTGAATTCGAAGCTCATGAATCTCACGCTGATGTCCGTCGGGGTGTCCGGCGCTGTATTGGCTCTCGTAACATTGTTCAGCATTGGGTTGGCTAATTCGATAGTTAAGCCCATTAATAATATTCGGGATGTATCCGCCCAAATGGCCCGCGGCAAATTCGACGCGCGCATTAAAGGCAATTACAAATACGAGCTGGGTGAACTGGCTTCAACTCTAAACTACATGGCCCAGGAGATCGTTCGCAGCAATCAGATCAAGGACGATTTCATCTCCTCGATTTCCCACGAACTGCGAACTCCGCTCACCGGGATCAAGGGCTGGAGCGAGACGCTCACGATGGGCGGCTTCGATCCGGAAGAGACGAAGCTCGGAATCGGGATCATCGCCAAAGAGACCGAACGGCTGATTGGCCTCGTCGAGGAAATGCTCGATTTCTCCAAGCTGCAGCAAAATGAAATGAAGCTGGTGATCGCCCGCGTCAATTTGAAAGAGCTGCTGCAGGAAACGATGCTGAACATTTGGGCCAAAGCCGAGCAAAAGCATATCCAGCTGAAGCTGGAGGACAAGGCGGAAAAACCGGTGATCGTCATCGGGGACGGCAACAGGCTGAAGCAGGTCTTTTTGAATCTGGTCGATAACGCCATCAAGTTCTCGAACGAGCACAGCTGGATTCATCTCGTCATCAGCTTAAGCGGGACCGATAAAGCGCTGATCGAGGTCGTGGACAGCGGAATCGGCATCAGCGAAGAGGATTTGAACCGGGTTAAGGACCGCTTCTTTCAGGTCAATCATCAAGGCGGAGGAACGGGGCTTGGGTTGGCGATCAGCCAACAGCTCGTTGAGCTGCACCATGGGGAAATGGACATTCATAGCGAGTTCGGCGTCGGAACGACGGTTTCCGTAACGCTGCCGATCTTAGAAAACAGAGACGAGACCGGAGAAGGAGGAACATCATGAATACTGTGATGGATACGCTGGAAACGCCGGAGGGCCGGATCGAAATTCGCCTTGCGGATGACGGGGACCGCGAACTGGTGCACCGTATGCTGGTGGAAGCCGCCACCTGGATGCAGACGAACGGCGTCAAGCAATGGAAACCCGAACAATTTACCTCTGCGGAAATCGATTTGTATTATGAGAACCGGGAAATTTATATCTGGAGCCTTAAGGAGGAAGCCGTTGGCATGTTTACGCTGCAGGATGCCGACCCTCAATATTGGGGAGATTTGAATGTGCCGGGGTATAGCTATTTGCACCGGTTGACGGTTCGGGTTCCTTACCGCGGAAAAGGGCTTAGCGGGGAAATGCTGAACTGGGCGGCCAAACGCTCCAAAGCCTTGCGGCGCAAAGGCCTCAGATTGGATTGCTGGTCCAAAAACCTGAAGCTCAACGCCTTGTATCAAACGCTTGGATTTCAGCATCAAGGCATGGGCTATGTAGGCGACCGGGATTTTAATTTGTATCAGCTTGATTCGCAAAAATACCTAATGAATTAACAAAATGAGTTAACAGCAATTTGTTGCCCAAACCTCCGAATTTCGATGGATGCAACCTGGAAATTCGGAGGGAGGCAGCATTTTTTTTGAGTTTTCCCGTTATGAAGACAATCCTTCCGCACGAAGCCGAGCGGTCGTATTATCGTAAACCTCCTGCAGCAGCCGAGAAGGCTGGGGCCGCAGCACCGGTTTGGACAAGACGGTTTCAAACGGCCCGATGACCACGATTTTTCCGCTCGTTCCCTTGATAATCGCCCCTTCTTTAATGATTGCTCCTTCTCCGATGATCGCCCGCTCAATCTGCACGTTTCGGCCAATGGTTACATTCGGCATAATAACGCTGTCCTTGATCTTGGCGCCGCGCCCGACTTCCGTTCCGCCGAAAACAACCGACCTTTCAACGTATCCCTCAAGCTTGCAGCAATCATGAATCAGCGAGCTATGCGTCTGCATGGTGCGATGCAGCCCGGAATCTTCCGCTTGCGTAGGCCAATTTTTTGTGTACATGGGCCACTCTTTTTTCAGCATATGCCAGTCGGATCGTTCCTCCAGCAAATCCATATGCGCTTCCCACAAGCTGTGCACGGTTCCCACATCGCGCCAATACCCCTTGAATTCATAAGCATGGAGCGGATTTTGCCCCGTCAGCATTTTAGGTATAAGATCCTTGCCGAAATCATGGCTGGAGCTCGAATCCTGTGCGTCGGCAATCAGCTGTTGTTTAAGATAATCCCATTTAAACAAATAAATGCCCATGGAAGCGAGATTGCTCTTTGGGTGTTCCGGCTTTTCGGCGAATTCCGTAATCCGATGGCGACGATCCGTCGACATGACCCCAAAGCGATGCGCTTCATCCCAAGAGACCGGCATGACGGAAATGGTCGCATTGGCCTGATGATTCAGATGGAACGCCAGCATTTCCCGATAATCCATGTGGTAAATATGGTCTCCGGACAAAATCAGTACATTTTCGGGAGCATGACCGTCGATATAATCCATGTTTTTAAAGATGGCATCCGCGGTTCCGGCATATTCGTCCACACCCGCGTCATAGGAAGGAAGGAGGGATATTCCGCCCTGGTCCGTACGGGGCAGTCTCCAAGCTTCGCCTTCTCCGATGTGTTCATGCAGGGACGCTGCCTCGTATTGAGTGAGCACGCCAATCGTATCAATTCCCGAATTCACGCAGTTGCTCAGAGGAAAATCGATAATTCGGTAATGCCCGCCAAACGGCACTGCCGGTTTAGCAAGCTTTGACGTGAGGGGAGACAACCTTTTCCCTTCGCCACCCGCCAAAAGCATAGCAATGCAGTCCTTTTTCCTCATTTTTGGTTCCCTCCCGTGTGGTATTGTCCGTGGATACATCCTTAACGAGAATTAGTGTAGTTGAACTAAAATTATGGAAATCGTAAAAATTTATTACATCTTTTTTTCATGGCAACGTTTTCTTTTCAAAATCGGGAGTTCTGGATTCATGTGGAATAGGCATAATACACATTAGGTGGTGATAAAATGTCAGACCTGTCTCGCCCTGAAGCCGTGTCGGATACCGACATCTACTTATTCCACGAGGGGACGCTGTACCGAAGCTACCGTACGTTTGGGGCGCAGCTTACGGAGGAAGATGGCCATTCCGGCGTCCGATTTACCGTTTGGGCCCCACATGCATGCCAAGTCGCCATCGTAGCGGATTGGAACGAATGGACCGAGGGAAACGATGTACTATATAAGATACCCGAATCGGGGATTTGGACTCGTTTTTTTCCAAACGTTGGGGTTGGAAGTTTTTACAAGTATGCCGTCACATCTTCGGCTGGAAATACGCTTTTTAAAGCCGATCCATACGCTTTTCAGGCTGAGGTAAGACCGGCAACCGCTTCCGTCGTGACATCTCTCCAGGGGTTCGCTTGGAACGATGCCGCCTGGCAGCGGAAACCCAAATCGCATTTTCACGGTCCGCTGAACATTTACGAGTTGCATTTTGGAACGTGGAGACAGCAAAAAGACGGCCGATATTATACATACCGGGAAATGGCCGACCACTTGATCCCTTATATTCTTGAAATGGGATACACGCATATAGAAATCATGCCGCTGGCCGAACATCCCTACGACTTATCCTGGGGATATCAGGTGACGGGGTATTTCGCCCCGACCAGCCGTTACGGGTCGCCGCACGATCTGATGTATTTTATCGACCGCTGCCACCTTGCGGGAATCGGCGTGCTGCTTGACTGGGTGCCCGGCCATTTTACAAAAGACGATCACGGGCTCAGGTTGTTCGACGGCACGCCTTTATATGAGTACAAGGATCCGCTTTTAGCCGAAAAACCAGGGTGGGGGACACTGAGCTTCGATTTCGGCAAGCCCGAGATTCGCTCGTTTCTGATCTCGAACGCATTGTTCTGGCTGGACGTGTATCATTTTGACGGTCTTCGGGTGGATGCGGTCACCAGCATGCTGCGGCTGGATTTTGAGAAAAAAGAGGGGCAATACCGCTTGAACCGGCAAGGAGGTACTCAGAACCTTGAGGCGGTTTCTTTTTTGAGGCAGTTGAATTCGGCGGTGTTCCGCTATTATCCCGATGCTTTGATGATTGCCGAGGAGTCGAGCGCTTGGCCCCTGGTCACGGCCAAGGCCGGAGCGGGAGGACTTGGCTTCAATTATAAATGGAACATGGGGTGGATGAACGACACGCTAAAATATATGGAATCCTCGTTTGCGGAGCGACCGGGGCAACATCGTCTTTTGACCTTTCCGATCTGGTACGCGTTTTCGGAAACCTTTCTGCTGCCTTTATCCCATGACGAAGTCGTTCACGGCAAAAAATCGCTGCTGGACAAAATGCCAGGGGATTATGGACAAAAGTTTGCCGGACTGCGCCTGCTGCTCGGGTATCAGTTGACCTCTCCCGGGAAAAAACTGTTATTTATGGGCGGTGAGTTTGGCCAGTTCATCGAATGGCGGGATCAGGCGGAGCTGGACTGGTTTTTGCTCGAATACGAATCCCATCGCAAAATGCAAAAATACACGGCGGCCATCAACCATTTTTACCTGAAAGAAAGGGCGCTTTGGGAGCTGGACCATTCCTCGGACGGGTATCAGTGGATCAATCCGCATGATGCAAGGCAAAGCGTAATCTGTTACTTGAGGAAAGGGAAAAAGCCATGCGACACCTTGCTGGTGGTGATTAATTTCAGTTCGTTGGCTTATTCGAATTATCGGGTTGGCGTGCCGCGGCCGGGAATATACGCAGAGGTGTTCAGCAGCGATGATTTGGCGTACGGCGGTTCGGGAAACCGGGCGTTCGCCGGAGCGGCGAGTGAAAAAACGCAGTGGCATGATCATCCCCAAAGCGTGGTTCTGTCCATTCCCGCGCTGAGTATTACGATCTGGAAACGGGCATCCATGTATACCACAAGGAGGTAGAGGCCATTGAAAATATGGTTTGCGGCCGCCGAGGCTGCTCCTTTTATCAAAACCGGAGGGCTGGCCGATGTTATTGGGGCGCTGCCACGGGCGCTTGCCGAAGCGGGACATGATGTCAGAGTCGTGCTGCCCAAGTACAGGGATATTCCGCAGTCTTTTAAAGAGAGGTTCGAGCATCTCGGCCACATTTTCGTGCCTGTTGGATGGCGCTGGCAATATGCCGGCATTGAACATTTGAATTGGGATGGCATCCCCGTCTATTTTATCGATAACGAAACCTATTTCGGACGGGAAGGGGTATACGGGTACCCGGATGACGGCGAGCGATTCGCTTATCTGAACCGGGCGGCGCTGGATATATTACCGTTCATCGGATTTTCGCCGGATATCGTCCATTGTCATGATTGGCATACCGCGATGATTCCACTGCTGCTTCGGGAGCATTACCGCGAGAACCCGTTCTACAGCGGGATTCACACCGTGTATACGATTCACAACCTGCTGTATCAGGGCATTTTCCCGTATGAAGCGCTGGGGGATTTGCTCGGGCTCCCAGGGGATTACTTCAAAACCGAAGGCGGCGTCGAGTATTACGGCAATGTCAGCTTCATGAAAGCGGGTCTGGTGTTTGCGGACCAAGTAACGACAGTTAGTCCTACTTACGCGGAAGAAATCAAAACCGCGCACTACGGCTATGGCATGGAAGGTCTTTTACGCAGTCTCGGCAGCCGGTTGACCGGGATTTTGAACGGAATCGATACCCGGCTTTATGACCCGGCGACGGACGAAAGCCTACATACCCGCTACCGGACAAGTCTGGCCGAGAAGCGGGCCAATAAAGCCGAGCTGCAAAAAGAGCTTGGCCTGCCGCAAAAAAGCGAAACGCCGCTGATATCCATGGTTACCCGGCTCGCCGAGCCCAAGGGTCTCGATCTCGTTATGCGCGTATTGGATGAGCTGCTGCATTTTGACGATGTCCAGTTCGTGATATTAGGCACCGGAGAAAAAATATACGAGGACTGGTTCCGCGAAGCCGCGCAACGTCATCCGGATAAAATATCGGCTCAGATCAGGTTCAGCGACGCCTTGTCACGGCGAATTTACGCCGGCAGCGATTTGTTCCTCATGCCGTCCAAGTTCGAGCCGTGTGGCATCAGCCAGCTTCTGGCTTTGCGCTACGGCACGATTCCCGTGGTTCGGGAAACCGGCGGATTAAATGACACAGTGCGCTCCTATAACGAGTTTTCCGGCGAAGGCAATGGCTTTACGTTTGATAACTATAATGCTCACGACCTGCTGTTTACGCTGCGAAGAGCCGTAGATTTCTACCGGAATCCCGAACACTGGGAGAAAATCGTGAACCGAGCGTTTGCCGGAGATTACAGCTGGGACGCTTCCGCGCGGCGTTATATCGAGATTTACGAACGGTTATCAAGACCTGAATCATAAAAAGGAATAACGATTTAGTGGGGAATATGTAAAGATCCAATAAGAAAAAAGAAGCACAGCATCAGCAGCTGTGCTTCTTTTTTGCGCGCGGCGGAAGGGTTAACCTGCAATCGAACGGCGAGTTTTTTTATATATTCATCAATTGCGATATAAATCCAGACCTTTCATCACTAGGGACGAACAATGTCTACGAGTAAATCATTTCGATCATTTTCCTTATCCCTAAACCAACAATATGCAGCCCCATAAATCGCTGATCCTGTCATGGCCGACAAGATCTTTGTGTGATGGTGGACTACCTTTTTGTGGTTATCTTCTTTCATAAATAGGCTCTCTATTGTTTGCTCCAACTTTTTCTTTATTTTTTCATCTACCATCTTAGCAAAATCTTTGGAATCCATTCTGCATTTTTGGTAGAAATCTACAATATAGCGGTGTGTCAGCAAGATCAACTGATCGCATATTTCACTTGTAAACTCTCTCGCATACATTACTTCTTCAGGAATCATATCGTAAAAAGCCTGTTCGATGGTCTCGTCAAGCAAAGCATATTTATCTTCATAATGGGCATAAAAGGTTGCGCGGTTAATAGTAGCTTTCTGTGCGATGTCTTTAATGGTTATTGCATCAAATCCTTTACTCCGTAACAATTCATTGAATGCTTCCCTTATTAACTGTCGAGTACGCAAAACCCTTGGATCTTGCAGATTCACTTTATCCATTCCCTTCTTAGACATCAAATATTACAAGGTGTTGTCTATGCAACTTCCCACTGCATCTGCTGGTTGAAGTAATAAGAACACTGTTTTATATTATATACGACACGTGTCGTGTAAGCAATTGTGATTGGTTAGTGAAAGGAGTAAACGATTATAATGAACACTAAACAACATAGAATCTTGATATTTGGTGCTGGGGTTATTGGCAGTGTCTATGCCCTCCGATTTGCCCAGTACGGACTGGACGTAACAGTGCTGGCACGCGGAAATAGGCTGAATGAACTGAGAAGGAACGGACTGTTATACAACGATAAGGGAACGATAAAGCAAATATCGATTAAGACGATAGAAAAGCTTGAAGACGATGACATTTATGATTACATTTTTGTTCCCGTACGGTATGATCAGATCGATTCTGCCCTGACTGTGATCAAGTATAATCAGAGCAAAACCATTGTAACTTTGACCAACACCATTAGGTACGATGGCTGGCTTGAAATCGTGGGCGGCCGGTTGCTTCCAGGATTCCCGGGTGCCGGTGGAGACATCAAAGAGGATGTTCTATATGCCCAATTCGGATCCGAAAAACATCAGGGTACCATTTTTGGTGAAATAAATGGACTGATAACCGAAAGAGTAAAAGAACTTGCCCAATTATTTGAAACGGTAGACTTGCATTATGAAATCCAAAAAGATATTTTGGCTTTCCATGTTTCTCATACTGCGTTAGCTGTCGTTAACAAGCACTTCTATACAAATGACGGAATGGTGGATGTAGAGACAGCAAAAAGTGAACATATTCTACGTAAGATCGCATCTGATATTAAACAAAACATACATTTGGTAGAACAAGCGGGAATTTCCGTGATCCCACCTGAAACAAAGGCAATGGGAGAATTGCCGGACAGCGATATTATTTCTCATTACCGTCAGATATTGAGCAATGACTTTATCATTGATGTGAAGCTTGGAAACCATGCCGTAAGTCAAAAAGCAGAAATTATGTTATTGGATGAGGCGTTTCACAAAGAGTTGTCACAGCAATGACCAACATTTTTTTATTTTTAAGAGGAGGCACAATCATGAAAGCAATTGCTTTGAAAAGCTTTGGAATCCCCGAAGTGTTAATTCATTGCCCGCCATATGAAAGAGAATAAATTGAGGATCCATATCGACGGGATCTTTCCCTTTACTGCTCAAGGCCTGCTTCAGGCGTATCGCAAATGCGAAGAGTCCCCGAAACGGGGAAAAATCGTGCTATCGAAAAACATGGGATAAATCTCTTTCGCCTTGCAACGCTTATGACGATAGAAGAAATGAAACGTTATCGGGAACTTTCAAGTCTTGGTAACGATACGGTACTGAATATAAAATTGATAAACTATCGTGCGATAACCCAAAATCCAGATCTTAGCGATAATACCCTTGGAAAATTTATAGAAAGAGGGTTGATTTGTTGAGGATCGCATTAGTTTTTTATCTAATTTAACGACCGGTAAAGAATCCGAAAGCCGTAAGCGTCAAGACCGATATTCATGGTATTGCCCACAGGCCGGACGCTTTCGCCGGTCAAAGCGTCCCGCCAATCGCTCGTCTGTATCGGATGCGACAAGGTCGCCGGCTTGTCCGTGTTGTTCATCCAAACGATATAATGCATTTGATCGTCCAGCCGCTCGTATACGATGCAGGGATCCTTTATTTCGGCGTGAAGGAACCGGAAACGTCCCTGCCTTAGCGCGGCATGTTCTTTTCTGAGCCGGATCATCAATTTGTAGAAATCGTACAGCTCCCGGTCCTGCTTGCTTTTGTCCCATTCCATACACTTCCGGCAATCCGGATCGCCGTCCCCCGTAATACCGACTTCATCTCCGTAAAAGATGCAGGGCGTCCCGATATAGGTGAACAGAAACACGACGCAAAGCTTCAGCTTGCGTTTATCGCCGCCCACCCGGGTTAGAAGGCGAGGGGTATCGTGACTGCACAGCATATTAAAGACGACTTCATTGGTCTGCTGCGGATAACGCATGATCAGCGATCCCATTTCATTGGAAAACTCGTAGCCGTCCATGCCGCCGCTGAAAAACTCCAGAACTTTGTCAGCAAAAGGATAATTCATCACCGAATCGAATTGATCGCCCAGCAGCCAATTCAGCGAATCGCTCCATACTTCTCCGATAATATAAGCCTCCGGATTCGCTTTTTTGACGACCTGGCGAAAATCCCTCCAGAAATGGTGGTCGACCTCGTTCGCCACGTCCAGCCTCCAGCCGTCCAGATTGATTTCCTTGATCCAATACTCGGCAACGCCAAGCAAATAACTCCGGGCCTCGGGATTGGCTGTGTTGAATTTGGGCATATGGGCAAAAAAACCAAAAGTGTCGTAGGAGGGAATTCCATTTTGAACATTTGGCGGAAATTGATTGATATGGAACCAGTCCGCGTATCGGGATGAAGCCCCGTTTTTCAGCACATCCTGAAACGGAGGGAAATGCTCTCCGCAATGATTGAATACCGCGTCCAGGACAACGCGGATGCCATGCTCATGGCATCGGTCGACGACCTGTTTCAGAAGTTTGTTGTCGCCGAAATGAGGGTCGACGCGTCTATAGTCCAGCGTATCGTATTTGTGATTGGAAGGGGAAATGAACAGCGGCGTAAAATAGATGGCGTTAATCCCAAGGTCGGAGAGATCCTCCAAGTGATCCAGAATCCCCTGCAGATCGCCGCCGAAGAAATTTTCCCGAGAAGGCTTGCCGCCCCAAGATTCGACGGGGGTTGGATCGTTGGAGGGATCTCCATTGGCGAAACGCTCCGGTATGATCTGATAAAAAACGGCCTGCTTTGCCCATTCGGGTACCTTGAAGACGTCAATGTCATGGATGTATGGATATTCATACATTTCTCCGGGAGGCGTCGGCGCTTCATTTTGGATCCCCGTATCCAGCATGTATGCCGTTTCGGTGCCCGAAGTCAGTTTAAAAGCGTATGACAAACGCTTGAAACGGGGGCGGACGGCGATTTCCCAATAATCGAACATCCGGTCGTGGGCGGCCAGCTCCATCGGCAGCTCCTGATAAGTTCCTTTCCAGTCGTATTTGTCGCCGGTCATCGCAAATACGTTTTGAACATCGTCCCGTTTGGTGCGCACGCGCAGGTGAATCGTGGCAGAGTCATAGGCGTAAGCCCATTTGTCCCGGGGGACATGATACATGGCTTCAAGAAGCATAGCTGAAAAGCCTCCTTAAGGCAGGGTTTTGTTATAATGAGCATTATTCCCACCGAAGACCAAATGTAAATATTTAATTTATTGACCAAAGTATGATAAATCGTGAAAAACCTTTGCATATATATACAATCTGATTTATAATTAGCCCAGTAATGATGGGATTTATCGAAAAGTTCATAATTTGATAGGAGAGAGATATATGAAAAAATGGGGCACATTATTGATATCGCTGGTTTTAGTGGCTGGGGTACTGGCAGCCTGCGGGCAAAATAAAAACGATGCAGGAACAAACGGAAATGCGACGAGCGCAGCCGGTGGCAACAGCACGAACACGGAAGCGTCCAAGACGCTGACCATCGGCCTAAGCGCCGACTTCCCGCCATACGAATTTCATATTAAAGATGCCGACGGCAAAGACCAAATCGTAGGTTTTGACGTGGAGATTGCGAAAGAAATCGCCAAAGACATGGGCGCAGAACTCCAAATCAAGGATATGCAGTTCGACTCCTTGCTGAACGAGCTTTCGAGCGACCGGGTAGATCTTGTCATTTCCGGACTTAGCCCAACTCCGGAACGGGCGAAGCAAATCGATATGTCCAAGATTTACTACAAGGCTGAGCAGGCCATCGTGACTCGCGAAGAAGACAAAGACAAATACGCAACGATGGAATCTTTGGTAGGTGCGAAGATCGGCGTGCAAAAGAGCTCCATTCAGGAAGACATGGCCAAGGAAATCAAAGACGCGAAGCTGACTTCGCTTGCAAAGATTAACGACATTATTATGCAGTTAACCTCCAATCGCGTGGATGCCGCGATTATTGAAGGACCCGTTGCCGAATCATTCGTCAAGAAGGTCAAAGGCATCGCCATTACGGACGCCAAACCGGTAACGGAAGACGAAGGATACGTCATCGGTATCAAGAAGGGCAACAAAGAGCTGCTTGATCAAGTAAACACAACCCTCGACCGCTTGATCGGAGACGGCAGCATCGATAAATTCGTGGCCGACGCCAGCGAGCTTGCCGAACAATAATCCGTCAAACAACCTTTCGGAAAATAGCGGAGTCTCTTCGCTATTTTCTCTTTTTTTTGTATAATGTTTTGAGGTAAACTAGGAGGAATGAACGGGGTATGAATCTATTCAGCGTGTTTATGGATTACAAAAGCTATTTTCTGACCGGCGTGCAATATACGCTGCTGTTGGCAGCCATCGGCGTATTATGCGGCTTCATTTTAGGGCTGCTTGTGGCCTTGGTGCGGATGTCCCCATTTGCAATCGTGCGTTTTATAGGCAACGCCTGGGTCGAGTTCTTGCGGGGCACGCCGATGCTCGTGCAGCTCTTTATCATCCATTACGGCTTCGCGACGGCGTTTAATATCAGTTTTACGCCGATCGAATCCGGGGCCATTACCCTGTCGATCAACAGCTCGGCTTATTTGGCGGAAATCTTTCGCGCCGGGATTCAGGGCGTTGACCGCGGGCAGGGAGAAGCGGCTCGCTCATTAGGTATGACGCAGGGGATGGCGCTGCGCTTCATCATCATTCCGCAGGCGATCAAATCCGTGCTGCCCGCCATCGGCAACGAGTTCGTTACGATCATTAAGGAATCATCGATCGTATCGATCATCGGCATCACCGAGCTGATGTTCCAGTCCGGCGCCGTCGTGGGCATTACGTATGACGGAATGGCGCCTTATCTGATCGTGGCAATTATGTATTTTATTTTGACATTCACTTTGTCCCGGATTCTGGGCGTGTTCGAAAGGAAGTTGAAGGCCAGTGATCACCGTTAAGGATTTGCATAAAAAGTTTGGACAGCTCCATATCTTGAAAGGCATCGACCTGGAAATTGCCAAGGGCGAGGTTGTGGTTGTCATTGGCCCGAGCGGATCGGGCAAAAGCACATTTTTGCGCTGTTTGAATCTGCTGGAGGAACCGACGCAGGGCGAGATTAAGTTCGAAGGCGAGTCCATCACCGGCAAGAATTATAACATCAATAAAGCCCGCGAAAAGATGGGCATGGTATTTCAGCAGTTCAACTTGTTTCCTCATAAAACCGTGCTGGACAATATTACGCTTGCTCCGATCCGTGTCAAAAAGATGGAGAAAAGCAAAGCGGAAGCGATCGCCATGGATTTGCTTCACACAGTTGGACTGGAAGAAAAGCGCGACGCTTATCCTTCCCAGCTGTCGGGCGGCCAGAAGCAGCGGATTGCCATTGCAAGGGCGCTTGCGATGGAACCGCATGTCATGCTGTTTGACGAGCCTACGTCCGCGCTGGACCCGGAGATGGTCGGCGAAGTGCTCGATGTCATGAAGAAACTAGCGGAACGCGGCATGACGATGGTCATCGTAACTCACGAAATGGGCTTTGCCCGCGAAGTCGGCGACCGGATCCTGTTCATGGACGAAGGGGTTATTCTTGAGCAAGGAACACCGGAGGGTGTGTTCGGCGCTCCCAAGCATCAGCGTACTCAGGATTTCCTAAGCAAAGTGCTTTGATTTTCCACTTTAACAGATAACCGCCCGAGAGATTCGGGCGGTTATTTACTAGTTTGTCATCATTTCAAAGAACAGATTTCCTTTGTAAAATCAACGTTTTCACGCGATTGGTAAAACTTTCATCTCCTATAGGTTACAAAATTGTGATATATTCTAGGAAGGCCAAAACCTGTTCGTTAAACAGGTGCGGGGGACGATTTACGAAAAGCCGCCAATCGAAGTACGATTAGTGATTGCGACTTTTCTTGGGGTGAAGCGCTTGTTGAACCTAGCGCCGGGAACGATCCTTTTTCCGAATCCGACAACTAACTCCGCCGGCAATCCAAGGAGGTCATTTTTTATGTTGAAACATCGTATTTGGTCGAGATTTGCAAAATCGGCGGTTGTCGCCGCAAGTTTGGCACTGGTGTTGCAGGCCGTTCCGGCACATGCGGACGCAGTACATACGGCGAAGGAAGGAGATACGTTTTACCTTCTGGCCAAGGAGTACGGAGTGAATATGAACAAGCTCATCACCGCCAATCCGAACATCAAATCGACGAATATTTACGCCGGTCTGAAAATTACGATTCCGGGCCAAACCGCGGCGACGTTCACGACCATGGCTGCGGCGAAGGCAAAAACTATAACGGCAGCCGATTCGAAAGCGCTGCCAACGCTGAAGGTGGCTTCGGATAGCAACGTCGTTGAGGCTTGGGGCAAGACCTTTAATTACTCTCGGACAATTGATGTGAAAGCCACCGCTTATTCCTCCGCGGCGAGCGAGAACGGAGGTTGGGGAGCCGTTGATTATTTCGGAAACCCGCTGCAAATCGGCACAATTGCGGTTGATCCGAATGTGATTCCGATGGGTACGAAAGTACTCGTGACCGGACACAGTCATCCCGGATTGCCGAAGCAGGCTTTTGTCGCCACGGCAAGCGACCAGGGCAGCGCGATCAAAGGCAACCGGATCGATATCTTCATTCCGGGCAGCCCCGACGCCGTTAATACCTTCGGATTTCAGAACGTTAAGCTGTATGTGTTGAAGTAGGTGAAGCTGTAAAATGAGAGGTTGCAAAAGTTGATTGGCTCATTTACGAACCGCTCACTTAGCTGAAAAAGGAATAAAAAGTGAAAAAAAAGATGATGCGGGGGGCTATCCCTGCATCATCTTTTTTTCTATTGGGTCTATTACCGGCTTTTTTAAGCAAATCATCGGAAGTGCCGGGCAAGTGTCTCGAATAGCGGTATAAAATGGCCTAATTTCACTCTGAAGCCGCATTTTCCTGAAAATTGCGGTACAAAATGGTCTTATTTTCGGCAAAACGTCCAAATTCGAGGGAAAAAGCGACTCTCCTGAAGAAATAGAGCCATAAAACGGCGCTATTCATTCAGAATGAGGCCACTTCAGTGGAAATAAGGCCATAAAACCAGCTAATACTTGTCAAGCTACCCGTTGTTGGAATGCGACAGGTTAATTGATATACTATTTTATA